>DASYAA010000111.1:0-5340 GCA_036501565.1 Verrucomicrobiia bacterium | reverse complement strand
GCTTCAATCGCCGTCGCCAGCGAAAGAATCGTGTTCACTTCTTTGTCGCGCGTTTCGACTTCGCGGATTTCTGCGGCAACGAACAATTCATTTTTTCCAACGACACTTTCACGAGCCAAAACGCCGCGACGATTGTGAACGAGTTCGCAGCGCAATGTGCCTTGATCTACCCGTCGCGCGACTCGATCTGAAAATCCAATGAGAATACATTTTTGCAACGCTTCGTCTTTCACTTCGCGCGGTTTGGCGTCGAGTCCTTCCTTTTCCGCAATTCGCAGAAATTGTTCGAGCAGCGGACCGACTTGTCGCGCTGTGATGGCGTGAATCCCCAATTTGCGGCAGGCATCGAGGCGGAATTGATTTTTGGCGGCGTAATTCCATGCGCGCATGAGAATCCAAAAGTCCGACGATGCCTTTTCGCCAAGCAAATCTTCGCGGAGCTCATTTGTCGCCTTGTCCACGTTTCGCAAAAGTAAATCGCGTCCCTGCGTAAGCGCGGCGACAAGTGCGGCCTGATAAACGCAATTGTATTCCTGCGCCGCGAGCAACATGCGCGAATAGCGCGGGTGCAGCGGAAACGCGAGCATCTTGCGGCCAACCGGCGTGATGGAATTATTTTTGTAGAGCGCGCCGAGGTCGTGAAGCAATTCCTCCGCGTGCGTCAGCGAAATTTCATCCGGTTTTTCGAGCCAGCGAAATTTTCGCAAATCGTCCACGCCCGCTGCTTTCAGCGTGAGAACAACTTCCGCCAAATCAAGCCGCTTAATTTCCGGCAATTCCTGCGGCGCTCGATGCGAATGTTCTTCGCGCGACCAAAGCCTCATGCAAACGCCCGGCGCGGTTCGTCCGGCGCGACCTGCGCGTTGGTCGGCGCTTGATTGGGAAATCTTTTCGATGAGCAATGTGTTGATTTCACGATTGGCATCGTAACGCGCGATGCGTGCGAGGCCGGAATCAACCACAAGTCGAACGCCGTCAATCGTCAGCGACGTTTCCGCAACGTTCGTGGCAACGACGACTTTACGTATGTTGTAACGCGCGACAGCGGCGTCCTGCAATTTCGGCTCAAGCTCGCCGTGCAATGGCAACAAAATAAATCCTTTCGATTCAGGAACGTTACGAATGGTTTCAATCGTTTGCGAAATTTCAAATCCGCCCGGCATGAAAATTAAAACGTCGCCTTCACCGCCGCTCGAAACATAATTTGAAAACGCTTCCGCTGCCTGCTCCCAAACCGGGCGCTTGTCGTTGTAACTCGGTTGCGCGGCGTATTCGATTTCAACCGGATAAACGCGACCTTCAGATGAAAACGTCGCGCACGGTTTCAGATAATTTTTCAGCAAATCCGCGTTCAACGTGGCGGACATGACGACAAGATTCAGGTTGGGACGATGTTGTTCCTGCAAATCCAGTGCGCGCGCCAGCGTAATGTCGCCGTAAAGATGCCGCTCATGGAATTCGTCAAAAATCAAAACGGAAATGCCGCGCAACTTCGGGTCGTCAACCATTTGCCGGAGCAAAACGCCTTCGGTCACAAAACGAATTTTTGTTTTCGACGATGTGACATTTTCAAAACGAATCTGATAGCCGACTTCCTGTCCAAGCTGGACGCCGAGTTCCTGTGCGACGCGCGCGGCGAGCAGGCGCGTGGCGAGACGCCGCGGCTGTAGAATAACAACTTGCCCATCGCGCAAAAAATCATGGCGCAGCAACATCTGCGGCACTTGCGTGGATTTGCCGGAACCGGTGGGTGCGGAGAGAATCAATCGTCGGTCGTTTTTTAGGCGCGCGACAATTTCGTTTTCGATTTCGTAAATGGGCAAACGGCTGGCCATTGAAGCGCGCATGATAACCGTTTGCGAGCGGCGAGAAAAACAAAACCATGTGATCTGAAAATTTCGTGAATTAACTTTGCGGATCAGAAAGTTGTTCGAGCTTCGCGCCTTCGCGTTGTAAAATGATGGCCTCGACGCGCGGGACATACATTTGCGTTTCAGCGGGCAAATGTTCGGCGATGTCATCGTAATTTTGCGTTTTGTAACGGTCCAAAAGCTTTTGCACCGTGCCTTCGCCGCAGTTGTAAGCGGCCAAGGCCAGTCGCCAATCGTGAAAAGTATCATAAAGATATTTCAGGTATTGAGCCGAGGCGGTCGCGCTTGGTTCGGGTTGAAAACGCTGGTCACGCGGCCACAGGGAAAGCCCGAATCGCTTGGCCGTATCCGGCATCAACTGAAATAATCCCGCCGCGCCCGCCGGACTTTGCGCGCGTCGGTCGAATGACGATTCCACTTCCGCCATCCAGACCAGTTCCGGCGGCACTTTCTGCGCGACGAAAATCGACTTCAACTCCGGCACATATTCTTTGGCGGCGGCGGGCCACGGGCGATTGGAAATTTTTTTCACCCAAAGTTCGCGTTCCTTTTGCGGCGGCGGATTGGCGACGGGTTGAGGCGGCAGGTTGGTTTCAATTTCTGGCGGCGGAACCGTGATGCGAATTTCATCGGCGACATCAAGATAATCCATCTGCGACTTGAGCCACGCGGCGAAAGGCTGCTTATCCTCGCGACTTTCCAGCAACGGCAAAACAATCTGGGCAGTTTGCCGGAGTGGCGCAATATCCACCACATAATCGCCTTGAAAACGCTGCTGCAAGTCGAGAAAAAACTGCCGCGCCACGCGCTCGTCCACGTCGGGCAGCGAATTGAGAAAATTGGTGTCGAGATTTTCCTGCGCCCACTGTTGCGCGCCTTGAATCATGTCCGGCAGCGTAACCGTATCATCATCCGCCCGTGCGAAAAGAGAACCTGATAAAAGTAAAATGAGAATCCCGCACGCCTTCATGGTTTGTGTTCTACTCTATTCCGCCAGCCGAACTTCCCTGCGCTGTTTCAACCAGTTCACGGATTCGTCGCGCGTCGGCTTTTTTGTGGCCGTGACTCGCCAAAGGATCGCTGCCGCCGGAAGACTCGATCAAAATGTCCGCCCAAATGATTCCCGTCTTGATGTGAACGGACGCGATTTTGGTGATGCTGATGCTGATTTCATCGCGGCTGAACCACGATCGCTTGTGACGGACGACTGCTTTGTCCGTCACCTCAATGACGGTGGGAAAAAGAAAATTGTCATGCGTCCACCGGCTCGCTTGAAATGTTTCCGAAACCATGATTACACTGTGATTCAAAAAGGCGGTTTAAGCAAACTGGTATTGGCCGCCAAAGTCTGATGAAGAAAAACCAATCCACAAATTATTTCCTGCGACAGTCAAAACACAGCGAACGGATTTTTTTAATGCAATTTTTGTTCATATTGTTCATCCGCCTTTCACAAACACCAAATACATGTTTGCGCTCGTTGAGCTGGCGCTTACAGCATCCGAACCAAGCGTCAGGCTTTCGTCGTTTTCGATGCGCCGCTCAAAAATCTTCATCGGCTGGCCGTTCACATTCAGGCTCAAATCCGTCGGCTTAAATTGTTGCGTGAGCCAGATTGGAAGCGAAACGCGATTGTCGTGTGCGACGAAAACAGTCGTTCCATTTTTTGCCGCCAACTCGATTAAATCCAATGCGCTATAAGAACAATCACTTTGCGCGACCTGAACCCAATCCGCGCCAAGCAACTGCGGCGGCAAATTCTGAAATTCAATATCTCGATCCACATAAACATTTTTCCCGTTTTGCGCGTTTGCTTTGACATGAACAATCGTTGTCGGCCCGGAATAGGAAAATGACTCGATAAATTTTCCAACCGGCGTAGTTTGCGCGGCGGGAAATTTCTCCGTCGCGAAATTTCCAGACGTAAACGACCAATTCGGAATTTTTTCAAGCAGTGAAACTTCCGGCATTTGTGGCAATTGAGTCGAAAAACCATTTTGTATCTCGAATGGGATGGATTGAATTGAGACGCTGCCGGATTTCAACCCGTCACATTTTGCGCGGACGGTAATTGCGCCGGGCGTCAGCGTTGAACGAACCGAGACGCGGTTGATGCCGCATTCCAAATCGAGAAAAAGATTGTTGATGGAGTTGGTTTTGCCGCTGTTGTAGCCGCCGCGCCAGATTCCCGGACCTTTGATTTCAAAATCCACGCGCTTTTGAAACGTCGGACAACGTTCGCCGTTCGCGTCCACCGCTTCGACATCAATCAATACGACATCCGAACCGTTTGCAAACAATCCGCCGGGGCCGAGAATCGGCGTGAGTTTCAGTGCAACCGGCTCGCCGACGGTGTGGAGTGAATTTGTGGCAACCGGCTTTCCATTTTCAAAAGCAATGGCTTTCAATTCTCCCGGCTGCCATTCGATTTCTGGAAACGTGAAAAGATAGCGATTAGTTTGTTTTCCAAAGCCAAGAGATTTTCCATTCAAAAATAATTCGACTTTCTCGCCGTTCGACGTGACGTAAATTTTTTTTCTTGTTCCAGCCGGATAAGTCCAGTGGCCGATGATGTGGACTTGCGGGTCGTCGCGGAACATGGTCTGGCAGACGTAATAAGCTTCCTTGGGCAGACGCGCGCCATCCACTTCGCCGCTCGCGCGTGTGACTTCGGCGGCATCGCGTCCGCCGCTGGTAGAATCGGAAAAAATCCAGTTCGCGCCGCCGCAATGATTGGTCGCGCCGAGTTTATGGACAAATTGCCCGACTTCGTTCACGGCGTATTGTTCAGAAGTCAGGATGTAATCTGATTTTCCTTTCGCTTCGGGATAACCAAAATTCGGCGGTGAAAAATCGTCCCAGACGCGGCGTGGCGATTCTTCGCGGTCGTATTCGCCTTCGACGACGGGCAACGACGCGATTTCGTGTCCGCCTTCGGTGCCGATGCAAACGTCCATGAATTTGGCATCCGTTGCGTCGGCGCGGCGTTGCGAATAAGCGCGACCGCCATGCGGATCAAATTCGTCCATGTAACCGCGCAATTCCTTGACGTGCGCGAGCGAAATTTTTTGATTACCGCCTTCCCAGATTAAGATTGAAGGATTATTGCGAAAATAAATAATCATGTCGCGCCACGCCGCCGCGCGGATTTTCCAGGCCGCGCCGCGAGTGTCGGATTCGCCATCCACGCCCGGTTGCTCGACCATGAGGCCGAGTTCATTGCACGCTTCGATGAGCGACGGACCGGCGGCGCAATGTCCCCAGCGAACCCAGTTTCCGCCGGCTTGCTTCATCAAATTCAGCGTGAAAAAATGGAGCCAATCTGGTTGCGCCGCGCCGAGTCCCGGCCATTCGTCCGTCGGCTTTTGTCCCCAGCCGTGAATTTTCAAATGATGACCGTTGATCCAAAAACCCGTGTTCACGTCCCAATGAACCGTGCGAATGCCAAATGGAATTTCCGTCGAATCAA
>DASYAA010000110.1:0-17841 GCA_036501565.1 Verrucomicrobiia bacterium | reverse complement strand
TCTCCCGCGTGATAAATTTTCCGGCCTTGATGCTCCAAGACTATTCCGCCGTAGCCGCGATGCGCATCGTGGATCGTCCGCGCGCCCCAATGTTTGCTCGGCGTGAACGTCACCTTCCAGTCGCCCTGCGAAAAACTTTCCCAATGCTCCAGCTCGATGACGCGCGAGAAGCCGAGATTGTGCGCGAGGTCGCCCACGCCGCGCGGCATCACGCCGATTTTCGGATGCGGCAGGCGGCGCAACGTCGGCTTGTGAAAATGATCGAAGTGCGCGTGCGTCAGCAAAACTAGGTCAACCGGCGGCAAATCTTTTATCTTCAGGCCGGCGCGCTTGATGCGTTTCAGGAGAAAAAGCCAGTTCGCAAAATTCGGGTCAATCAGCACGTTCAAGTCCGTGAACTGGATGAGAAACGACGCGTGGCCGATCCAGGTGATGGCGACCTCGCCGTGCTTCAATTTTGGGAAGACCGGGCGGCGCGGCTGGCCGTGGCGCGGCGTGAACCAGCCCTTCAGGATCAGCTCCTGAAAAAAAGTGCGCGGATTGAAATGCTTCGCCGGCGTCAAGTCCTTGAACGAGCGCGGCAGTTTCCGGCGCGGCGCGGGACGGCTGGATTTTTCTTTCGTCATCGGCGATTAGACTTTAGCACCCGCCGCGCGTTCGCCCAATTTGAAAATTAAAATCCCGCGCGAAGTGGCGAAGAAAATTTGCAGCCTATCTAGTTGTTAGACGACGTCATAAATGTGTCTTTGGCTGCACCTCTTCTGATGAAATCTCGTATCTATCTCCAGAACTTGCAAACATATCCTTAAAATGAGATACCTTTCCATAAACACCAACCCGAACTCGCCAAGAATGATCGGAAGAGTGACATACGATGAATCGTAACGACGAATTGGGAGCGAGGGGAATCATATCCCGCCACTGACCAATATAATCCCCCGAACTGTTTGAGTGCCAGTTTGTGACACTGCCTGTGTAATTTGTGAAAACATAAGCTTCGTCAACTAGACATGTCGGAAGAATATAGACTTTTTTATCAGTGGAATTGGTAATGACACACTCGGCATTTGTAACCTGTGTGCTGGCAACGAATAGCCTGACCTCGCCAGCGGCACGAGAACTGAACACGGCGACAAACAAAACACAAAGAGAAGCGATAAATTTCATGTGATGCAAAGCTGCCTAACAATACTAGGTATTAAATTTGTGGCTTTTCTTGTTTCATAATTTTGGCTTTGCTCCCGGCAAAATAATTTTTCAAGCATTTTCGCTCCGAAGGAGCATCCGAAATTAGCCAGACACAAAGTGTCTGGTTGGTGATAAAATAAAATCCTGTCCTGAAAGGACGGCGGAATTGACCGCTGGTTTTCCATTGTCCCTTTGGGACAAATTATTCTTCGCATTGCTACCAGCCACTTCGTAGCTGGCTAATTTCCACCGTCGCTCCGCGACAAGATTTTTCCGTATTCAATCCGTGTTTCATCCGTGGCTAAAAAATCCCTTCGCCACCTTCGCGTCCTTCGCGCGATACATTTCTTTCAATTTGTGCCGCCGCCGCTTCGTGTTAAATTTTTCGCGTGAACAAACTGGCAAAGCAGCTTGACAGATTTCTCCGCAAAAAACCGGCGCTCGGCAAAAATGTTTTCATCGCCAAAAACGCCACCGTCATCGGCGACGTGACGCTCGGCGCGCATTCGAGTGTGTGGTATGGCGCGGTGTTGCGCGGCGACATCAACCGCATCGTCGTCGGCCACCACTCGAACATCCAGGACAACGCCGTGCTGCATCTCGCGGACGATTTTCCGTGCCTCGTCGGCAACTGGGTCACCGTCGGCCACGGCGCGATCGTCCACGCCTGCACCGTCGGCGACGAAACGCTCGTCGGCATGGGCGCGGTGATTTTGGACGGCGCAATCATCGGCCGGCAATCGCTCATCGGCGCGAAGGCGCTCGTGACGCAGGGAACGAAAATCCCGCCCGGCTCGCTCGTCCTCGGCTCGCCGGCGAAAGTCGTCCGCAAATTGTCAAAGGAAGAGCGCGCCGGACTGAAATGGTGGGCGGAAAAATACGTGGACAACGGGGCTTACTGTTTGAAAAATAAAATCAATGTCGGCGCGCCGATGATTTAACACAGTCGAGATAGTTTTTGAGATAATCTTTCTGCGAAATCAATCGTCCATCTGTGCAATGGCAATGTCCAACTTCCTTGATATTTATAATGAAAATCTTTGTTTTGATAAACAATTGAAAGATTTTCCAAAGCTTTTCGCTCGCTTGCTTCAACAGTGAAAATTTGCGCCAAACCGTGTTCTTCAGCAATTTCAAAGGCCAATTTCAAATTATGCCCAATTGATTTCAGTTCATTGACTTTTCGACCTTTGCTTTCCAAATAAGCTTTCAGAAAGAGTTCAACGGCTTGACCAACTAAAGCATAGCCGGGAAAATCTAATTCAGGGAAATTGTCGTCTTTTTCAAAAATTATGCGCGCTGCTTTTAGAAATTTTAAGCCAAGTTTATAGAAATCACGCGCTGAATATTCTGGAATGGAAAACATTTGCATTGTCATAAAATGTAAAATTATCTCCGCAACATTCCCGGCAAACCGCCACCCATTTTGCCCATCATTTTCGAGAACTTGCCCATCTTCTTCATCATCTGCTGCATCTCGCCGAATTTGTTCAGCATCGTGTTCAGTTCCGTCACGCTCACGCCGCTGCCCTTGGCGATGCGGATGCGGCGCTTGGCGTTGAGGATTTGCGGGCTGCGCCGTTCCTGCGCCGTCATGCCGCAGATCATCGCCTCCATGCGCTTGAATTCCTTTTCCTGCTTGCCGATGTCCATCTGCTTCAACGCGTCGCCGCCTCCGGGCAGCATCTTCACGACGCTTTCGAGCGAGCCGAGTTTTTTCATGCCGCGCAATTGCTCCAGAAAATCCTCCAGCGTGAACTGGCCTTTGCGCATCTTTTCCTCCATGCGCTTCGCGTCGTCCTCGCTGACAGCTTCGGCGGCGCGTTCGACGAGGCTGACGACGTCGCCCATGCCGAGAATCCGCGACGCCATGCGTTCGGGATGAAACGGCTCGAACTCGTCCAGTTTTTCGCCGACGCCCATGAACTTGATCGGCTTGCCGGTGATGGCTTTCATGCTTAACGCCGCGCCGCCGCGCGCATCGCCGTCGAGCTTGGTGAGAATCGCGCCGGTGATTTGCAGCGCCTGGTCGAAATGCGTGGCGACGTTGACGGCTTCCTGGCCGGTGGCGGCGTCGAGCACGAGCAAAATTTCCTGCGGCTTCACGAGGTCGCGCAGCCGCACGAGTTCCTGCACGAGCGGTTCGTCAATCTGTAAACGACCAGCAGTGTCGAAAATTAAAATGTTGCGATTATTTGTTTTGGCGAAATCGAGAGCTTCACGCGCAATCTTCAAAACGTCCGTCTCGCCGCGTTTGACGAAAACTGGAATCTCAATCTGTTTGCCGAGCGTATCTAATTGATCCATCGCCGCCGGACGATAAACGTCCGCCGCGACGAGCAGCGGCTGACGGCCTTGTTTTTGCAACAGCCGCGCGAGCTTGCCGCTGGAAGTGGTTTTGCCTGCGCCATGCAAACCAACCATGAGAATTGAACTCGGATTGCCGTCGAGCTTCAGCGCCGTGTTGGTCGAGCCGAGCAAATCTACTAATTCGTCGTGGATGATTTTGACGATTTGCTGGCCGGGCTGGACGCTGGCGACGACTTCCGCGCCGAGAGCTTTGACCTTGACGCGCTCGATGAAATCGCGCGCGACCTTGAAATTCACGTCGGCTTCGAGCAACGCCATCCGCACTTCGCGCAGGGCGTCGCTGGCGTTGCTCTCGGAAATTTTTCCGAGGCCGCGCAGATTTCTAAAAGCGTTCTGGAGTTTGCCGCTTAACGAGTCGAACATTTTCTTATTTTACCGCAGAGACGCAGAGACGCAGAGAAAAATTTTCTAAAAGCGGTGGCGGGTGACGGATTCAAATCATGCCCGACGGTTTCTGCCAGTTTGCTCTCGCACTTGACGGTTTTCTGCCTGACGAAATAATTACTTAGACGACTCAAAGCCGCCAACTAAAAGCGGAAACACTGAAATTTCCGGTTGTTTCCGGGCGTGGGTTCGGTGACGGATTTCCTGCGAATTGCCCCGGCTAATTCAAAAAACTGCACTACTAGGCGATTTTCTGCTACTGTCCGTGCTCCTTTGAAAATCAGAATGAATTTTCGTAGTGGCTTGAACTGATATGCCCACCATCATTTCCGCCTCTGAAATCACCGTTCGCTACGGCGACCGCGCCATACTCGACGCCACCACGCTCGGCATTCAGGAAGGCGAGCGTCTTGGTCTAGTTGGTCGCAATGGCGCGGGCAAGACAACGTTCCTGCGCATTCTCGCCGGCCTACAATCGCCCGACATCGGCGAAGTGGCGCGGCAGCGCGATCTCGTCGTGAGTTACCTGCCGCAGGATTTCATGCTCGATGCCACGAAGTCCGTGGAAGAAAACATCCGCGACGGCGCGAAGCCGGTGCTGGATTTGATCGCGGAATTTGAATCGCTGCCGCACGATTCGAAGCGCCACGAATTTCTGGAGCATCGCATCCAAGCGCTGGAAGGCTGGACGCTCGACACGCGCATCGAGATCGCGATGGCGCACTTGAATTGCCCCGCCGGTGACCGTCGCATCGAAACGCTTTCCGGCGGCGAAAAACGCCGCGTCGCCATGTGCCGCGCGATCGTGTCGCTGCCCGACTTTCTGATTCTCGACGAACCGACGAATCATCTCGACCCGGAATCCATCGAATGGCTCGCGGAATTTCTTGAGGAATTTCACGGCACATTTCTCGTCGTCACGCACGACCGTTATTTTCTCGACCGCGTCGTCAAGCGCATGATCGAATTGTCCGACGGAAAATTTTTCTCGCACGACGGCAATTACACCGAATATCTGCTCGCGAAAGCCGAACGACAGTCCGCCGACGCGACCGTCGAACACAAGCGCCAGATGTTTTTGAAAAAGGAACTCGCGTGGGTGCGCCAAGGCCCGCGCGCGCAACGCAGCAAACAGAAAGACCGCTTCGAGCGCTACTACGACGAAGCCGCGAAGTCCGGCCCGGTGATCGAGGAAGACGTGGAGCTTTGTATTCCGCCGCCGCCGCAACTCGGCAATCGCACGGTGGATGTTGCCGATTTGGGCATGACCATCGGAGGGAAGAAATTATTTTCCGGTTTCAGTTTCAATTTTGCGAACGGCCAGCGCATCGGTGTCTGCGGGCGGAACGGCCTCGGCAAAACCACTTTGCTCAAGGCGATCATCGGCCAGTTGCCGCCGACCGAAGGCACGGTGAAAACCGGTCAGCTCACGAAATTTAATTACGTGGATCAAGGCCGTTTGCAATTGAACGAAGAGCGCACCGTGCTGGATGAAGTTGCCGACGGCACAGAGTTTGTGCAATGGGGCGACGCGAAACTTTCGGTTCGTTCGTATCTCAAGCGGTTTCTTTTTTCCGACGACCGCATTCTGACGCTCGTGAAAAAATTGTCCGGCGGCGAACGCAGCCGTCTCCTGCTCGCGCGCATTCTGAAAAGCGGCGGGAACTTTTTAATTTTGGACGAGCCAACGAACGATCTCGATCTGCCGACGTTGCGCGTTTTGGAAGAAGCGTTGATCGCCTTTCCCGGCGTGGTTCTTGTAGTGAGCCACGACCGCTATTTTCTCAATCGTGTTTGCACGGACATTCTCGCTTTTGAGGGCGACGGCAGGATTCATCACAGCGTCGGTGATTATGATTATTATCTGGAGAAGAAGAAAAAAACGGAAGTAGCGGCGTCTCGGCGGAGCGCCGCAATTATTGCAACGAATAAATTAGCGAAGTCAGCGGTACTCTCCCGAGATGCCGCCACGAAACCAGCGAAGCCGCGCAAACTTTCCTTCAAAGAACAGCGCGAACTCGAAGGCATGGAAGCACAGATTCACACGCTTGAAGCCGAAGTTGCGCGCATTGAAGATTTATTTGCCGACCCGGAATTTTTCCGCAAATACGCCGCGCAAGTGAACCATCTCACGGGCGAACTCGAAAAGGCGAGGGAAAATGCGGCGAAATTTTACGCGCGCTGGGAGGAGTTGGAAGCCATTAAATCAGCTGGCGAAAAATGAGGTCGTAACTAATGCGATGCCATTTGCCGGTGACCCATCAAGAAGAGTGGTGGTAGGTGATGGATTCGAACCATCGAAGGCGTAAGCCAGCAGATTTACAGTCTGCCCCCGTTGGCCACTTGGGTAACCTACCATCCGTTGCGAGGTCGCATAGTTAGCCACGTCTTTTCATTCCGCTCAAGTTCAAAGTTCGAAGTTCTGCACCAGTTAATGCCGTTTCCATGACGCACCAGGTTATTTCTTAAAACTGATCTTCCTTTTCCTTGAACAAGACGTTGAACGTCGTCAGCGAACCGTAACTGCGTGTGATGTATTGCTGCATCTCGACTTTTTCGCCGTCGGACAATTTTTCATGCGCGTTGATTTTCTGTTCCAGCACACGCAAATTATTCCGCACCATCACAATTTTGTGAAAAAAAGTTTCGAGCGGAATTTCTTTGGTTTGCAACGCGGGATCAGTCGGGTGCAAAACCATTTTTCCGCCGTGCCAACGCAGGCCGAGTTTTTCCATGACTGAATCCGGTTTTTCCAGGCCAAGTTTCGCGACCGCCGCATCCAACGTTTGTTCGACGAATTGTTTCAGCGGCAGGTTCAAACCACTCACCGCCGCCTGCGGCTCGGCGGGTTCGAGTCCGGCGGCATTGGGTTCCACCGTGCGCTTGCCGTCGTTGAAAAGAATTTCCGCCGTTGTTTCCGAAATCGTTTTGACGACGCCGAGTCCGTATTGCGGATGGCGGACATTCATGCCGATGTGCAGCGCTTCGATTTTCATGCCGCAACTTTAGCACATTGAAAAATCGGCGGCAAAATTTCATTGTGGACAATTTTAACAAGTTTGCTTTGACGCCTGCGGGGAAAAATTGTTGCTTGTGGCGTGGCTGCAAAATTCTGGAACCGTCTCTTACACGAATGTGACCTTTGGCAAAAAGGCTTGTCGCACGTCGCGGGCGTGGACGAAGCCGGCTGCGGCCCGCTCGCCGGGCCGGTCGTGGCTGCCGCCGTTGCCTTTCCGCGAAGCTGGCTCGAAAGCGGATTGCCCCCGCAATTTCGCGGCCTCAACGATTCCAAACAATTGGACGAAGACCAGCGCGAAACTTTTTTTCACAAAATCACAACGCATTCAGAAATCCGTTTTGCGATTGCGAGCATGGACGTGAAAACGATTGATCGCATCAACATCCGCCAGGCCGCGTGGCGCGCGATGGAAAATGCGCTGAACCAGTTGCAGCCGCGCGCCGAGCACGTGCTCGTGGACGGCTTGCGCATCCGCTGGCTGCAATATCCGCAGACGCCGCTCGTGCAGGGCGACGCGCGCAGTTATACCATCGCCGCCGCCAGCGTGCTCGCCAAAGTCACGCGCGACCGCGCGATGCGCGAATTCGATAAAATTTTTCCCGGCTACGGTTTTGCGGAGCACAAAGGTTACGGCACGGCGAAACATCTCACAGCGATTGAAAAATTTGGCGCGTGCCCGATTCACCGGAAAAGTTTTGCGCCGCTGAAGTTGACAGGGCAAAAATTATTTTAGCCACAGATGAAACACGGATTAAACACAGATAATTTCTGTTTTGTTTCCGTGTTTAATCTGTGTTCAATCCGTGGCTGAATGAATCTGCTTGAAAAATTGAAAGAGAAGTTCGCCGACAAGGAAAAGCCGGAACATTTGCGGCGCGGAACGCTGGGCGAACGCGCGGCAAAAAAACATCTTCAAAAAAGCGGTCTGAAATTTCTTGCGGCAAATTTTCGGTCTGCGCGAGGCGAGATTGATTTGATTTTCCGTGATGAAGATTGCCTTGCGTTCGTCGAAGTGAAAACGCGTTCGTCCGAAGATTGGTCGCGTCCGGCGGCTGCGGTGAATGCGGAACGAAAACGGCGGCTTTCGCAATGCGCGCTGGATTATTTGCGGCGGTTGAAAAATCCCGAAGTGAAAATTCGTTTCGACATCGTGGAAGTTTTGCTGGCGGACGGCGAAGTCCGTGAAATCCGTCATTTGCCGAACACATTTGCGATGTCTAGGCCGTTTCGTTACGGATAAAATCCGTTTTGTTTGCGTGACGCGAGCGGTCTTGTTTTGTCTAATCAAAGTGGAATTACCCGTGGACAAAATCGAAACGGAACATATGAGCCAGCCGGATTCGGAAACGGCGTCCGACGGATTTGCGGAATTGTATCAAAATCACAGCCGCGAGATTTATTATCTGACGCTCCGGCTTTTGGGCGATTCCGCGAAAGCCGAGGACGCGACGCACGATGTTTTTCTCAAAGCCTGCAAAAAATGGGACGATTTTCGCGGAGACGCTTCGCCGCGCACCTGGCTTTATCGCATCGCCATCAACCATTGCAGCAATCTCCGGCAAAGCTGGCACAGCCGCAATTTGATCAGCAATGCGGACGAATCCGTTTTTGAAAATGCCGCATCCAAAACCGATTCGCCGCTGCGCGTTCTGGAAATCAAGGAACTTGGCGAGCGAATCCAAAGAACGCTCGACCATCTTTCCGAAGAGCACCGCCTGCTGTTGCTGCTGGTCGCCGACGAGGAATTGAGCTACGACGAAATCGCCATTTTAACCGAACAGACGCCGGACGCCGTTCGCGGCAAATTGCACCGCGCGCGCAAGGCTTTCACCGTCTCGTTTCAAAAACCCGCATGAAATTTATGAAGCACGAAAAAAAATTCTCCTCGCAGGAGCAACAAATTTCCGAAACGCAATCGCAGCAAACAACGGCGCGCGAGTTTGCATCAGTGGAAGAACTGTTGCGTTTTGACGCGAAACAAACAAATGCGCCGTCCGCAATCGCAGAACGGCTGGGACGTTCGCTGCAAAACGAATCCTGCCCGCCGCGTTCGTGGTGGCGGCGCTGGCTTGGTCAACAGTGAATTTATTTCGATATGACTGTCCAAAAATGGAAAATTTTCGTTTGGCTGCTAATTGCCGTCCTGGTTCTCTCCTGCTTTTGGATAAAAGCGCATTACTTGAATTTGTTGGCACGCTCGTTTTCAAATTAAGGCACCACCATTTATTTAGAAATGATTTGCGCTGAAACAATTCAACCGGCGGCGAAGATTTTGAATCGCGCTTCTATCGCGCGGGAACGCGCGGCGATTGCGCGCGCGATGCTGACCGACTGCCGGTTCTGCGCGCACGATTGCGGCGTCAACCGGCTCGCGGGAGAGTTTGGCCTGTGCCGCGCCGGAGCCGAAACACGGTTTTTTCTGGCGCAAACGGAAGTCTCGGATGAATTGGAATTGATCCCGACATTTGCAATCGCGTTGAGTGGATGCGACCTGCGCTGTGATTTTTGCATCACTGGAAAAGAAAGTTGGAATCCTCGCGCCGGTGAAAATTTCGACGCAAAAGAAATGGCGGCAAAGGCGAAAATGGCTTTGCGGAACGGCGCGCGGACAATCATGGTTCTCGGCGGCGAGCCGACGATTCATCTGCCCGCCGCGTTGGAACTTGTCGCTGAATTGCCGGACTCGGCGAAATTGATTTGGAAAACGAACGCGCACGGCTCGGCGCAGGCGCGTGAATTGCTTGATGGAATGTTTGATGTCTGGCTGGCGGATTTCAAATTCGGCAACGACGATTGTGCGCGGCGGCTGGCGAAAATTTCCGATTACAAAAATGTCGTTCGGGAAAATTTACTGTGGGCGAACGAGCGCAGCGAATTGATCGTCCGCCATCTGCTGATGCCGGGACACATTGATTGCTGCTGGAAGCCGGTCGCGGAATGGCTTGCGGAAAATTTGCCCGGCGTGAAAGTAAATTTGCGCTCCGGTTTCTGGCCAGCTTGGAAATCGGCGCGACATTTGGAATTGCGCGGAACCGTTTCTGCCGACGAAACTGAACGCGCTGGAAAAATTGCACGGTTGTGCGAATTAAATTTGATTCCATGAAAAAAGTCGAAATCGAATTGAACACTGAACTTTTGATTTTGCCGGACGGA
This sequence comes from Verrucomicrobiia bacterium, assembly GCA_036501565.1. GTDB lineage: Bacteria > Verrucomicrobiota > Verrucomicrobiia > Limisphaerales > UBA11358 > UBA11358. Next base: position 7,727 of record DASYAA010000110.1, on the reverse strand, counting down.
CGGATTCTGGTTCAAAATTTGACCCAGCCGATGGCTGAACTTTTGAACAGGTTGAATTCAAAGGATAAAACAATTGCGTCGCGCGCAAGAATCGGCAACCAGCGAAATTCGGGTCAAAAATTATGCAAACAATCGTAAATTTTCAAACCGAACTCGAAACGCTCATCCGGGCGCGCTATCCGATCCTTTACATTTTGAGCAGCGAGGAGTCACGCGTTCAAAGTCTGGTTATGGACATCGCGCAGAAGCGCCAAAAAAAAGTTTTCGAGTGGAGCTTCAGCACAGGCATCGTGCCGGCGGGAACTTCCATCCAGTCGCAAAAGCACCGCAACGCGGCGACGAAAGACCCGTTGATGGCGCTGGATCAAGTCATTGAACAGGTCGAGCCGGCGATTTTTATTTTCAAGGATTTTCATCCGTTTTTGACGAAGAATAATTTTGCCGTCACCCGCAAGCTCAAGGAAATCGCGCTGCATTTGAAGAACAGTTTCAAAACCATCGTGCTGGTTTCGCCCGTGATGGAAATTCCGACGGAATTGGAAAAGGAAATCACGCTATTGAATCATCCCTTGCCGTCGCGCGACGATCTGGCCGCGCTGCTCGACAAAATCATCGCCGACGTAAAACAGTTTCATCAGGTAAAAATTGATTTGGATGACGCCGGGCGCGAACGCCTGCTGCAAGCCGCGCTCGGCCTGACGCTCGGCGAGGCGGAAAACGTTTTCGCAAAAATCATCGTGAAGGACGAGCGGTTGAGCGCGGAGGACGTGAATGATGTTTTTGCCGAGAAACAGCAGATCATCCGCAAAAGCGGCTTGCTGGAATACTACGCGACCGACGAAAATTTTACGAACGTCGGCGGCATGAGCGTATTGAAAGACTGGTTGGGCAAGCGTTCCATCGCGTTCACAAATGAGGCGCGTGAGTTTGGACTGCCGTTCCCGAAAGGAATTTTGATGCTCGGTGTTCAAGGCTGCGGCAAAAGTTTGTGCGCGAAGGCGGTTTCAAATTTATGGCAATTGCCTTTGTTGCGATTCGATATGGGACGAATGTTCGGAAGTCTGGTCGGTTCGTCGGAAGAAAATGTGCGGCGCGCGATTGCGGTGGCGGAATCGGTCGCGCCCGCGATTTTGTGGGTGGACGAAATTGACAAGGCGTTCGCAGGTTCGCAAGGTTCGGGCTCGACGGACGGCGGCACGACGGCGCGCGTGTTCGGAACTTTTTTGACGTGGCTTTCGGAAAAGACCGCGCCGGTTTTTGTCGTGGCGACGGCGAATGACATTTCGCAATTGCCGCCGGAATTGCTGCGCAAAGGACGATTGGATGAAATTTTCTTCGTGGATTTGCCGAGTCCCGAAGAGCGGAAGGAAATTTTCAAGATTCACATCACGAAGCGCAAACGCGATGCGACGAAGTTTGATTTGGAAATGTTGGCGAATGGCAGCGCGGAATTCAGCGGCGCGGAAATCGAGGAGGCGATCAATAGCGCGCTTTACGACGCCTTTTACGCCAAGCAGGAAATGACGATGGAAGATGTGAAAACGGCATTGTCGCAAACCGTGCCGCTGGCGAAAACAATGGACGAACAAATCAACCGGCTGCGCAGTTGGGCGGAAGGCCGCGCGCGAAACGCGAGCGTGGCGCGCGACGCGAAAAAAGACGGCAACATGCGGCGAATGGAATTTTAGCCAAACATGAATTCTTTCTGGGCCAATTTGTTTGAGCATTTTAGAAGCAAAAGCGCATGGCTTTTCGTGCCAGTGTTGCTGGCGTTTATTGGGTTGATTCTTATTCCTGAATTTGTTCTTCCTGAACTGATTGATTTTAATTCTGAAGAAGTTCCTCGCGTTGTCATTTACGCCATGCCGGGAATTGTTCTGCTGCTGGTTGCAGGGATTGGCGTGGCGGTAAGACGCGATCGCGTCCGTCGGCGCAATCGGCATCAATCTTCGTCTTTATCGCGTGACGAAATCAACAAAGCGCGGTCAAAGTTAAAGAGCAGTTTCAAATCGCCGCCGGTGAAACAATTGCCGGACATTGATTTGAAATATTGAAAGACTTTATGAGTTGCGTTTGCATTTTGACTCCCGTCGTCATCGCGGCTTGGCCGGCGTTCAGCGCCGCGGTCGTGGCGGCGGCGACTTCGCTTGGTTATCAAGTTGCCAGTGAAGTTGCCCATGATGCAAATCGTTCAATCGCGCCAAAAAATTCAGGCAAGGTCCAGCTTGAAATCGAAAACAGCGAAGTTGTGACCAATCAGCTTGGCCGCGAACAGCGCATTGCCGTGACGCGCGACGGTGTGACCATCACATTTTCGCGCGACGCGCGCGGCAAAGCGTCGCTTTGTGTGACAGGCGACGGCCATAGCAACGACAAGTTGCGCGCAATGGGCGAGGAATTGAGCCAATCGGTCGTGCAACATTACGTTTATCAAAAATTGATGGGCGAAATGCGCGCGCGGGGCTTCAACGTGGTCGAGGAAGAAACAAATCAAGACCGTTCGATCCGGTTGAAAGTGCGGCACTGGGAAAATTGAAATCATGGAAAACATCCGACAACCAACATTCAATGGTGAGAACCACCGATGAGCGCTCAACCCATGCTAAAATTCGTAAAGGTGTTTTGTCGCGATCTAGAAGGAAAACACGAGAACGCGATATTCCTCAACGCTAATCATATTGTGAAAATCGAACTGGCGGCATGTGGAGCTGATGAAGTTTCTTCCATCATCACACTCGTCAACGGCGAAAAGCTTGAGGCGGCTGGGACACCGGAAGACTTGGTGACACACGAACGATACTTTTACCCGAAGGTAAAAGATGAAGGCAAAGCCTGAAACACTTGTTTTATGCCACAACGTGAATTTGACATTACCATCGGCAAGGACGGCAGCGTGGAATTGCACGTCAAAGGTTACAAGGGCAAAGGCTGCATGGAAGTTGCGAAGCTCTTTGAGCAAATCGTCGGCGAAATGAAATCGGAACAGAAGACGAACGAATTTTACGAACCGGAAGAACTGGTGCGATACAACATTGACCAGAAGCATTGAAGTTGGAGTCCAAGCTTCAGTTTGTCCGAAACAAACAAGCTAAAGCTTGAACTCCAGCGAAAAATTTGACTCGCCTTATTATCCGCGACGCGCGCGGTGGTATGGCTTTCTATTTAATTTTGGAAACACAATACGCCGCGGGATCGCATTTGACCGGATTCGTTTGCCGAGAGAAATGAGCTTTGGCGGACTCATCGCAAGTCTTCTGATTCCCGGCATGGGCGTTTATCTTCGCGGTCCGCGTATTTATGGAAAAGCAGCGCTGGTCGCTTGCGGATTTTTATTTTTTCTGTTCATCGTTTGGCTCGGCTATCCGCTTGGCAATTATGCGTTCGGCCTTTTGCTTTCAGCTCATGTCACTGGTTTTGTTTATTATTGCAGCCCGTGGCTGGCAAACGAAACATTCGGATGTCGAATTCTTCTTACAATCGGAGCTTTGCTGGTTTTGGGCCTGCTTGTTTACAGGCCGTTGCAAACACACTGGCTGTTACCTTTGCGTGTGAATGGTCATACGGTGATCGTGGAAAAATTCGCTCTGGCTCACGGCATCAAACGCGGCGACTGGGTCGCATACAAACTTTCAGGGTATTTTTTTTCAAACCACATGGGGCAGGGCGTTTTGGACCGGACCAGTTTGGGTTTGGGTTCGGTGCTGGCAACGGCCGGTGATCGCGTGGAATTTTCGACGAATAATTTCGCTGTGAACAATGTTCCGCATCCGCTTTTGCCGCATATGCCGACATCAGGAAATTTGGTTGTGCCGGAAAATCACTGGTTCATCTGGCCGAATCTTGCTATAAGCGGTAATTGGAATGTGGGCGAAGCAGACATTTCATCCGCCATGCTGCAAATAGCCAGCGTGCCGGAAAAACAATTTGTCGGAAAGCCTTTCAAGCGGTGGTTTTGGCGGAAACAAATTTTACCATGAGCCGATTTGGAAATCTTGAATTGGGCGGCGAATCCGAAAACCAGTCGCAACCGGCGGAACTGGTCAAAGACGAGGCTTATTATTTTAGCGAAGCGCGCTCGGCTTTTGAAAATGGAAATTTCGAGCAGGCGCTGCGCTTTTATTCAAAAGTGCTCGAATTCAATCCGCAAAACGCCGCCGCGTGGACGGCGCAAGTGCGAATGCTGATCGAACTCGGCGAATTCCGCGAAGCAAAATTGTGGGCGGACAAAGCGCTGGAACGTTTTCCGCAATGGCCGGAATTGCTCGCCGCCAAAGCCGTCGCGCTCGCGCGCGGCGGTGATTTGCAAGGCGCGCTGGCATTTTCGGATGCCTCCATTGAAGAGCGCGGCGACACGCCTTACATCTGGCTCGCGCGCGGTGACGTGCTCCTTGCGCGCGAAGAACAGCGCGCGGATTATTGTTTTGAAAAAGCATTGTTGCTTGCGCCAAAAGATTGGTTTGTTGCGTGGCTCGCCGCGCGAATTCGATTTTATTACCATCAATTCACACTTGCGTTGAAATTGCTGCAGGAAGCCATTGAAACAAACGCCGCTCATTTTCTTTTATGGCTTGAACTCGGCCAATGCCAGCGGGCGTTGGGATTGATCGGCCTTGCTGAAACTTCCTTCACTCAAGCGCAACAACTCAATCCCCAATGCCGCGAAGCCGATCTAGCGCTCATGCAACTGTCACAAACCGGTTTTTGGTCGCGCGCGCGCGGCTGGTGGCGGCAACTTTTCAACCGATGAGCACGCCAAATCTGGACCGGCTTTTGTCCGCGGTAAATGAATTTGACGCGTCCGACCTTCACTTGGTGGCGGGCGTGCCGCCGGCTTTTCGCGTGAACGGCGAAATCATCATTGCTGATGAGGACGCATTGACCCAGGAAGAAATTGCGGCGATGGCCAACAGCCTGTTGAACGATCAACAGAAGAAAAAATTCGAGCAGGAATGGGAGCTTTGCATTTCTTTGCTGCACAGCGTGGCCGGACGCGTCCGCGCCACTTTTTACCGGCGCAATGAACATCCTGAAATGAGTTTCCGTTTTTGCGGCGAACGCATTGCGCCGCGCGAAGAACTTGGCCTTCCGAAAAGCGTTGATGATCTGGCGCGCAAGCCAAACGGTCTGGTTTTGGTGACCGGTCCGACCGGCGCGGGCAAAACCACCACGCTTAATTACTTGATTGATCTCATCAATAGTGAGCATCGCTGTAAAATCGTCACGATTGAAGACCCGATTGAATTCGTCCACCAAAACAAACGCGCGATTGTGGTGCAACAGGAAGTTTTGACCGATGTTCATTCGTTTAATCGCGCATTGATTCATGTGCTGCGCCAGGACCCGGACGTGATTGTCGTCGGCGAAATGCGCGATCACGAAGCCATTTCCACCGCCTTGACCGCAGCGGAAACCGGCCATCTTGTATTGGCCACAATGCACTCACCAAATGTTTCCCACGCTTTGGAACGCATCATCGGAGTTTTTGATGGAAACGCGCAACGACAAATTATCATTCAACTGGCCAACGCATTGCAGGGGATTATCGCGCAGGATTTGTTGCCTGCGGCGGACAGAACGCGCCGCATTCTCGCTTACGAATTGCTGGTCGCCAACGGCGCGGTCCGAAATTTGATTCGTGAAAATCAAATGCACCAATTGGAAAACACCATCCAAACCGGTCGTAAAGAAGGGATGGTTTTAATGGACAACTGCCTTTACGATCTTTATTGCAAATGTCTGATCACTTACGACACGGCTGTCAGCCGGGCGAAGCATCCCGATCGAATCCGGCAAAACGCATAGCGCAAATCATCGCGCCAATTGTAGCGCGATTTCCTTTTCCAATTCGTGCGCCGAGTCCACGTCCGCGCCGCCATAATGCGTGCGCACTTGCACCGTGACCTGCGTGACGGGCGTCTGCGGGTCTATGGCTTCGACGCGCACCCAAACTTTACCCTGGTTCAACTTGCCTTCCAGCGAGCGCACAGCGTTGGTGGTGTCGTGCGGAATGAATTCAGTGGTCACCACGCCGTTGTTGTTGACGACTGTCACGGCGGCGCGATAGACATCGTCCAGGGGACGTTGATAACGGCCTTGCACACTGTCGCGCACGAGCGGCACGCCCATCGTTTTCGTGTCGGTGACGGTGTTGACGCAACCGGCGGTGGCAATTGCGATTCCGAACAAAGCCGCGAAAATTTTCGTTTTCATATTGCGTCAATCCAATCAGAAATGCCGCGAGCGTCAAGCACGATTCTTTTCACTTTCTTAATTTTGCATTCCATTCGCGATTGAGATTTCGTTTTGAAACTTTTGACTGCCAATGGTTTTAGATGATAATCAAGTTATGCCGGAGTTTTCCTACAAAGCGCGCCGCCGTAGCGGTGAATTGGTCGAGGGCGTCCTCGAAGTCGCCGACCGTCCGGCGGCGTTGGCGCAAATCACGCGGCTCGGACTTTTTCCCGTCGCGGTGGACGCGAGCCGCAAAGGCGCGGTCGTCAACGGCAAGCGCGCGGGACAAAAATTGGATTTGATGACGTTCCTGCCGCCGACGTTGCGCGCGCAAATGCAGCAGACGCGCAAACCAAAATTGCAGGAACTGGCGACATTCACGCAGCAACTGGCAAATTTGATTCAGGCTGGAATGCCGCTGGCGACGGCGCTCAACAGCATGACGTATTTGGGATCGAAAGGGATTCCTGAAAATGTGGCCCGTGATTTGAGGCAGGAAGTCACCGAGGGCAAAGGTTTGTCCGACGCGATGGCCAAGCAGCCGCGCATTTTTTCGGATTTGTATATCAATATGGTGCGCGCGGGCGAGCAAAGCGGTTCGCTGGTGGAAGTGTTGCGGCGCATGGCAAGCCACTTCCAGCAATTCGCCGAGGTGCAGGCGAAATTCACTTCCGCGATGATTTATCCGATTATGGTGATTTGCGTGGGCATATTGCTGGTCATTTTTTTCATGACAGTCATGATGCCGAAATTCATAGATATTTTTAGTGGCTTCAACGTCGAATTGCCGCTTCCGACGCGGATGTTGATCGGATTGAGTCATGCCTTCACGAGATACTGGTGGCTGGCGGGATTGGTCGTGATTGCGGTCGCGATATTTTTCAGACGCTATCAAACGAGCCACGCTGGCGGACGAAAACTGGACGAATTGAAAATGAAAGCTCCCGTTTTCGGCGGCGTGGTGAGAATGAATTTGTTCGGACAATTCGCGCGGACGCTCGGCACATTGCTGCAAAACGGCGTGCCGATGTTGACGGCGTTGAAAATCACGGAACAGGTTCTTCCCAATCGTCTCATCAAGGAAGCGATTGCCAAAACGCGCGAAGCAGTCACGGATGGCAAGACGCTCGCGCAGCCGCTGGCGCAAAGTAAGATTTTTCCGCAATTGATGGTGGACCTGGTTCGCATCGGCGAGGAAACCGGCGATGTTCCGGGCGCGTTGAACAACATCGCTGACACTTATGAAAACGAATTGCAAACCGCCTTGCGAGTGATGACTGATTTGATCGGCCCGGTTCTGATCATCGTCATGGCGGTTGTTGTCGGATTCCTGCTGTTGAGCATTTTCCTGCCGCTGTTCCGGCTGGTGGCGCAAATCCATTAAGTTGTTGATGAAAACAGTTGCCTTTAGAAGAAAATTTCCGAGCCGGGCATTCACACTTATCGAAATCATGATGGTCGTGGCCATTATCGGCCTTGTCGCGGTGATAGGTATT
>DASYAA010000109.1:0-2275 GCA_036501565.1 Verrucomicrobiia bacterium | reverse complement strand
GTCTATCACGACGTCATCAAAGACCGGCTCTACACCGACGCCGCGAATTCGCCGCGCCGCCGCTCCACGCAGACCGCGCTGCACCGGCTGGTGACCGGCCTGTGCCAGATGCTCGCGCCGATCCTGGCCTTCACGGCGGACGAAGCGTGGGAATTTGTGCCGGGGAAAAATGTAAATTCCGTTCACGAAAGCGAATTCAAGCCGGTCAATTTTTCAATTTCCGAATACGAACAAATCCAATGGAACGAATTGTTCAAATTACGCGCGGAAGTTTTCCCGTCTCTCGAAGAAAAGCGCAAGGAAAAGCTCATTGGTAAATCTTTAGATGCCAAGCTGGTCATTTCAGGAGAAACGGATACATCGGTTGAAATCGCGAAGCAAAAACTTGAAGAGCTTCGTGAACTGCTAAACATTTCACAACTTGAAATACATTCGCGAGGCTTACCGCTTGGAGATTCACGAGATTACTCAATTACAAAAGCCAACGGCCAGAAATGTGAACGCTGCTGGCATTGGGAAATGGACATCGGCCAGAACGCCGAACAACCAACGATTTGTGGGCGTTGCATCGAAGCCGTAAAACAATTTAAGCCGTAAGACAATCCATTGAAATTGCCAAATGCAGAATCGGCGATCGTGCCGGAAAGAAAAATTACGCATTATCTGCTCAATCCGGCGCATCCTGCAGGCGGCAGCAAGGCGTGGTTTTTTCTTCGGTTTGGTTTCACGGTGGATGATTGGCAAAAACTCGCGGATGCGCTGCTGCGTCACGCGCGCGAAAATGAAGTCGTGGAAACTGAACAAACGCCGCATGGCTGGCGTTACGTTGTGGACGGAAAATTGATTGCGCCCGACGGCGCGGGCTTGAATATCCGCAGCCATAGTATATTGATGTCGCTGGCGGTGCGCCGCGTTTTGTGACCGCACATCCATTGCTGAAATTATGAACACGATCAATGAACCAGACGCCGTGGCTTTGACCTGCGATTTGCCCGAACATGGTTTGGTGCGCGGCGATGTCGGCACGGCTGTTCTGGTGCATGGCAATGGCAAAGCGTTTGAAGTAGAATTTGTCGGCTACGACGGCCACACGGTTGCGTTGTTGACATTGGAACGCGCGCAAGTGCGTTCGCTTCAAACCCACGATATTCCTCACGCGCGGGAATTGGAACACGCGTAAAAATCTTCACACCGGCTGCTGCTGCGTGAGGCAGTGCAGGGAGCCGAAACCCCAGACCAAATCCACGGCGTGAATGCCGACGACGGGACGGTCGCGGAATAGCTCGCCCAAAATGCCCAGCGCCACGCGGTCGTTCGGGTCGTTGAAGGTCGGGACGATGACGGCGGCGTTGCAGATGTAAAAATTCGCGTAGCTCGCCGGCAGCCGCACACCGTCAAAATAAAGCGGCGACGGCATCGGCAATTCCACGACTTCCGGCTTGCCGCCGTCTTCGAGCCGCAAATCCTGGATGCGCTCCCAATTTTCCGCGAGCGGCTTGTAATTTTCGTCGCGCGGATTTTTTTCGCGCACGAGCACGAGCGTTTTGGCGTTCACGAAACGGCAGATGTCATCAATGTGACCGTGCGTGTCGTCGCCTTTCGGGCCTTTGGCGAGCCAGAAAATATTTTTGACGCCGAGATAATTTTTCAACGTCGTCTCGATCTCCTTTTTGCCGAGGCCGGGATTGCGCACCTGAATTTTTGAATGCAAATAGCATTCTTCGGTCGAAAGCAATGTGCCGCGACCGTTTAATTCAATGCCACCGCCTTCGATGACGAAAGGCCGGCCGTCGTGTTCCGCGTGGAAAAGTTTTTTTTCAAGCACGCGCGCAGCGGTTTCGGGAACTTTGGTATCCTTGCGCCAGTTGTCATATTTCGCCCAGCCGTTGAAATGAAAATGAACAATCGCGGTTTCGTTTTTGCGCTTCACGAAAATCGGCCCGGTGTCGCGCGTCCAGCCGCGATTTGTCGGATGTGTAACGAAATTTATTTTCCGCAAATCCACGCCGACGGATTTGAAAATTTTTCGCGCGCGATTTTCATCGGATTTGTGCCGGACGAGCAGATAAATTTTTTCGCCTTCGGAAATTTTGCGAACCATTTCGCCGTAAACCCACGGAATGGTCTCGAATTTTCCCGGCCAGTCACTTGCATTATGTGGCCAGCCGAGCCATGTCGCCTCGTGCTTTTCCCATTCGGCGGGGAAATGATAGCCGACTTCGGCGGGCGTTGCGCTGGTGGTTTTCGGTTGCGGCATAAATTTGAAGACAAGGAT
>DASYAA010000108.1:0-9819 GCA_036501565.1 Verrucomicrobiia bacterium | reverse complement strand
CTCGAAAAATGTTCGATTCCACTTGTTACAGCATTGCAGAGTATCTGACGTGATCTCCTTGCCAAAACACGCTTTCGCACCTTATACGCAACAACGAACTGGCATCGTGATTTTTAACAAGCGAAAAACGCCATTATCAGTTGCCGATGGTGATTGGGGCGGCTTATTGCGAAGTCTGAAAAATGAAAAAGTCGGCTTATACATTGTGGATAACGATGGATTTGCGAATAGCGACAAAAGGTATCCAACCGAATTAAAAGATAATCGAGGACGTTGGAAGCACAATGAACTCGCCGACTGGAGTGACAATAAGGGTCTCACAAATTGTTCAATACTTGTCGAGGCTCTGATTAATCAAAAACCTCCTCCGTTTTCTACGAATGAATTTGGAGAGTTAACAGGTCAAAAATTTGCGCGCGTTGGTTTTAATGTGCTGTCAGCAAAATCAGACATTAAGCTTTTGCCTGATATTTATCTTCGCCGTAACGATGTTAAGTCCGGTTTTGATGAGTTTATTACCGAAAGCCAAAAAATTTTAGATTTTTTAACTCGGAAATCTGGGGCAACGCCAATTCTAAATGTCAAAACAAGAATCAAAGAGTTGCTTGGCACGTCAGTTCAATATCCAGATGTTGTTCACACAATAAAAGCACCGCTAAAAGACCTTTTTAAAATGCAAAAGGGCGATCAGGGATTTACTGAGGAGATAATATACAAATTTTACGACTCCGAAGGGATTCCGGTTTACGGTGGCGGGGCAGAGCCACCGCGATTTCGTGTTAAGAAAGAAACGAAAACCAAAAAAAATACTCCAATTACAATTCATTCAGGACCGGCGATTTTACTCTCAATGGATGGATCGTCCGGTTGCATGCGTGTAATTCCAACCGGTGAATTTTGTTCAAACCACCATGGCTGCGTATTATATCCTTTTCACACGTCTATAAATCTTAATTGGATTGTTCAACAATGCGAAGGGCGGCTAAAGCAGGAAGCTTCAAATCAAGGAGGGTCAGCTACATTGACCGGCACAATGTTGGAAGAATTGATGGTAGATGTGCCAATCCCCGCAAAACTGCGTGACACAGTTGGGCAAATGCGTGAAAGGTTGGCCGCAATTTATTCAGAGTTATACGAAGAGAGTTAAGAATGAAACCAAATGATTTTTCCGACGCGCGCGTGCTGGTCACCGGCGGCGCGGGCTTCATTGGCAGCGCGCTCGTCTGGGCGTTGAACCGGCGCGGCTGCGACAACATCGTCGTCTGCGACATTCTCGGCGCGGACGAAAAATGGCGCAATCTCACGCCGCTGCGCTTCGCCGATTACGTCGAGGCCGCCGACTTGCTGCCGCGATTGCAAAGTGGCGCGCTGGGAAAATTCGATTTGATTCTGCACATGGGCGCGTGTTCGGCCACGACGGAAAAGGACGCGACGTATCTCATCAAAAATAATTACGAGTTCACCAAAGACCTCGCCGTCTGGTCGCTCGCGAACAAAACACGGTTTGTCTATGCGTCGTCCGCCGCAACTTACGGCGACGGCTCGGCGGGCATGGAAAATGACGAAGGCAAACTTGACACATTGCGTCCGTTGAATATGTATGGCTATTCGAAGCATCTGTTTGATCTGCACGCCAAACGCGCCGGATTTCTGAATAAAATCGTCGGCCTAAAATATTTCAATATTTTTGGTCCAAACGAAGATCACAAAGCCGATATGCGTTCGCTCGTCCACAAAAGTTTCGCGCAGGTGCAAAGCGAAAATCTGATCCGCCTGTTCAAAAGTTATCGCAAAGATTTCCGCGACGGCGAACAGAAACGCGATTTTCTTTACGTCAAAGACGCCGTCGCCATGACGCTACATCTGGCCGCAAATAAAAAAGCCAACGGACTTTTCAACATCGGTTCCGGCGAAGCGCGGACGTGGATTGATCTGGCAAATTCAGTTTTCGCCGCGCTGAAGAAGAAACCGAAAATTGAATTCATCGAAATACCCGAAACGATTCGCGACAAATATCAGTATTTCACACAAGCGGACATTTCCAAATTGCGCGCTGCGGGTTACAAGGAAAAAATCACTTCGCTCGAAGATGCCGTCGCCGATTACGTCCGTAATTATCTCGTGCCGGATAAGCGACTTGATCCGGTAGCCGCATAAATTTCACTGCAACATGACTTGCCACTGAAACGCGATTGCGTTGAAATTTGACAATGAAATTTTTTATCCGGCTTGGGTTGATTGTTTTTATTATTTTCCATTTTTCCGCGAGCCAAATTTTCGCGGACGATTTTGACGCCACGGCTGAAACGGTTGGCCGCAGCACAAATGGTCTTGAAACGCCGGTCAATCAAATCGTCACGCCGGCGGGAATTCAAGTTGATTTGCCGCGCATACGGCCAAATGCGCTCGCATTAAGCCCCAATCAAAAAATTCTCGTCACTGCCGGACTCACGCACGAACTGATTGTCGTTGATCCGGCGAGCGGAAAAATTTTGCAGCATGTTCCGTTTCCATCCGACGGCGCGTCCGAAGAAAAGCCCATTGTCGAAGGCATTTTGAACCCTGACGAAAAAGCGCAACTGAGTTTTACCGGCCTGAAATTTTCGCCGGACGGCTCGCGGATTTATCTTTCAAATGTCAACGGCGACATCAAAGTTTTCACCGTAGGCAAAGGCGAAAAAATTTCGCCGTTGTCTTCCATCGCGCTGCCAAATGTAAAAGCATTTGACCGCACGAATGAGATTCCCGCCGGCATCGCAGTTTCGCGCGACGGCAAAAAAATCTACGTTGCCGGAAATCTTTCGAATCGTTTGCTGGAATTGGACGCCGCGAGCGGAAATGTTTTGCGAGCGTGGAGCGTTGGCGTCGCGCCATTTGATGTTGTGATTTGCAAAAATAAAATTTACGTCAGCAATTGGGGCGGACGTCAGCCGGACGCGAACAGCGCGACCGGCCCGGCGGGAGAAGGAACATTGGTTCGTGTGGACGCGCGCAGCATCGCCAGCGAAGGCTCGGTTTCAGTGATTGATTTGGGCAGCACGAACCAAAATGAAATTGTGACCGGCTTGCACGCCTGCGCGCTCGCGCTTTCGCCGAACAAAAAATTTCTCGTTTGTGCAAACGCGGGCAGCGACACGTTGAGTGTGATTGACACGCGCTCGGACAAAATTGTCGAGACGATTTGCGCGCGGGAAAACGCGGCGGATTTGTTCGGCGCGCAGCCGAATGCACTGGCGTTTGACAAATCCGGCAAAAAGCTTTTTGTCTGCAACGGCACGCAAAACGCCATCGCGGTTTTTCGATTCAAGACCACCTCAAGATTTCTTGGTTTGATTCCCATTTCGCGCTTTGACCCGGACGAGATCAAAATGCTTGGACTGATTCCCGTCGGCTGGTTTCCGGGCGGAATTGCGTTTGATTCACGCGACAAAAAAATCTGCGTTGCCAACCTTAAAAATATCGCCGCGAAAACTGAAAAGGCGAAATCAGGTTTTGGCAATGGTCGCGGCTTCAACACAAAACAATACGAAGGCTCGCTTTCTCTGGTTTCTGTTCCTTCGAAAAGTGAATTGAAAAAATTTACGCAAATCGCGCTGGCGGATTTGCGTTATCCGCTTTTGGCGCTGGCAAAATTGCCGCCGCGCGAAAATGAAATCGCCGTTCCGGTTCCCGAACGCGTCGGTGAGCCGAGCGTATTTGCGCATGTCATTTATATCATCAAGGAAAATCGTGCTTACGATCAAGTCCTCGGCGACGTGACAAATGGAAATGGCGCGGCGGACTTGTGCATTTTCGGCGAACGCGTGACGCCGAATGAGCACAAAATCGTCCAAGATTTCTGCCTGCTCGACAATACTTATTGCTGTAGCATTTTGAGCGCGGATGGGCATCAATGGACGGACACGGGTATCGCGACGGATTATGTCGAGCGCGAATTTGCCGGTTGGCCGCGCAGTTATCCGGCGGGCGGTTTTGGCATCGGCGGCGAGGATGCGCTGGCCTATTCGCCTGCTGGTTTCATTTGGAACGACGCGCTCGCGCATGGAAAAACGGTCGCGGATTTCGGCGAATTCACGACGGACTCGAAGTATTGGAAAAATTCAGCGCTGAAAGAAAAAATAAATTTTCTCAATTGCTATCATGATTTCATGAGCGGGTCGAATGAAATTGTTTATTCGAGCGAACCGGACATCGAAGCGTTGCGACCTTACATTATTACGAACACGGTCGGCTGGGATTTGGATGTGCCGGATGTTTTTCGCGCGTCGCAATTTATCAAATCGCTGAAACAATTTGAAGCGGCGGACAATTTTCCAAATCTAACAATCATTTGGTTGCCGAACGACCACACGAGTGGCACAAAAACCAATTCGCCGACGCCCGAAGCACAAGTGGCCGACAACGATTTGGCAATGGGACAAATTTTTGACGCGGTAAGCCATTCAAGATTTTGGACGAATACTTGTATCTTCGCTGTTGAAGATGATCCGCAAAACGGCTGGGATCACGTGAGCGGGTATCGCACGACGGCTTACGTCGCGAGCGCTTACACAAAACGTCACGCGACAATCAGCACACAATACAATCAAACGAGTTTGTTGCGCACAATGGAGTTGATGCTCGGTTTGCCGCCGATGAACCAGATGGACGCGACGGCGACGCCGATGTTCGATTGTTTTACGAACACGCCGGATTTTTCCGCGTTCGACGCCGTGACAAATCAGGTTCCGCTGGATGAAATGAATCCGCCAATGAAAAAAATTGAAGATGTGCAATTGCGCAAGGACGCAGTTGCATCTTCAAAATTTAATTTGGAAAAAGAGGACCAATGTCCGGAGGATTTATTCAACCGCATTTTGTGGCGCGCGGCAAAAGGTTCAAAAATGCCATATCCCGATTGGGCGGTGAAGGCGGTGGATGACGACGATTGAGGAATGACACTGGACAAAAGCGCGCGATTTGCCATTCTGGATTCAACTGAAAACCAGCATGGAATCTGTTCCGCCAATTCTTCCGAAAGCGCCGGTCGCAGTGAAAATTTCAAAAAAGAACCGCCGCATTTTTATTTTTTTGATTGGCGCGTTTATATTGGCGGCGCTGGCAGCGTTTGCAATTTTCAGAAAGCACGATCCGGTCATCATCGTTCAGACCGAAAAAGTCGCGCGGCGAAACATCACAGAACTGGTTGTGGCCAGCGGAAAAATCCAGCCCGTGGTTGAAGTCCACATCAGCCCGGAAGTGAGCGGTGAAATCATCGCGTTGCCGGTCAAGGAAGGCCAGTTTGTCAAAAAAGGCGATTTGATTTTGAAAATCAATCCTGATGTTTATATTGCCGCGCTCAATCAGGCAAAGGCGGGTTACGAATCTTCAATCGCCGCAAAAGATTCGGCGACGGCCAGCTTGGAAAAGGCCGCTGCGGATTACAAACGCAATCTGGAATTGTTCAATACCAAACTTCTTTCGGAGTCGGATTTCATCGGGTTCAAAGTCGCGCGCGATGTGGCCAACGCGCAACTGGAAAGCGCGATTGACCAGGTTGACGTGGCCAAAGCCGCCGTGGACAGCGCGCAGGATTCGCTGGACAAAACGACCATTGTTTCGCCGCTGGACGGCACGATCACGAAGTTGAATTCGCAACTGGGCGAGCGCGTTCTTGGCACGGTGCAAAATGCCGGCACAGACATCATGACCATTTCCGATTTGAACGAAATGGAGGCGCGCGTGGACATTGGCGAAATGGATGTCGTGCTCATCAAACCCGGCCAAAAGGCGCGGTTGGAAGTGGATTCCTTCAAGGACCAGAAATTCAACGGCATTGTCACGGCCATCGGCAATTCCGCCGAGGGATTGGATTCGAGTTCCGCAGGGCAGGCTTATTCATCCGCATCCTCGTCTTCCAGTTCGCAGGGTGCGACGCAATTTCAAGTGCGCATTCGCGTCACGGAAAAGGAATTTTTCCGGCCCGGCATGTCGGTGACGGCTGAAATTGAAACGCGTTCAAGCACCAATGCGCTCGCCGTGCCTATTGCGTGTGTCACAACGCGAGTGCTGAAAGAAAAACCAGAATTCGCAAGCGACCCGCCGAAAACAAATTCTGTTTCCCCCGCAACAAACACAACGAATGTCGCCAAAGCCGATGGAAAATCGAACGAGCCGCAAAAGCCGGTGGACGTGGTGTTCGTCGTGAACGGCGATCATGTCAAGGCGGTTCCGGTGAAAATCGGAATCAGTGATGACAATTATTGGGAAATCACGGACGGTTTGCATGAAGGCGATGAAATTGTCACCGGCAGTTATCGCGCCATTGGCCGCGATTTGGACGCCGGGAAAAAAATTCGCAAAGGATTTGCGGGCGCAGAAGCGGAAAAACCCCAGCCGTGAGCCTGATTCGTCTTCAAAACATTTCGCGCCGTTATCAAATGGGAGCGGAAACCGTCCACGCGTTGCGTGAAGTTTCACTCGAAATCCAGCGCGGCGAATACGTCGCCATCATGGGGCCGAGCGGCTCGGGCAAATCCACGCTGATGAATCTGCTCGGCTGCCTCGACACGCCGACTTCCGGCAGTTACGAACTCAACGGAACTCATGTGAGCGAGATGGACGACAATCAACTTGCCGAGATTCGCAACCGGGAAATCGGCTTTGTTTTTCAAACGTTTAATTTATTGCCGCGCTCCGACGCGTTGCGGAACGTGGAATTGCCGCTCATTTACGCGGGCGTTTCCGCCGCTGAACGGCGGCAAATCGCGTTAGAAACTTTGTCCAGCGTTGGTCTTGGCGACCGGATTCATCACAAACCAACCGAAATGTCCGGCGGCCAGCGCCAACGCGTGGCCGTGGCGCGTGCGCTTTCAAACAAACCTTCGATTCTTCTGGCCGACGAACCGACTGGAAATCTTGATTCAAAAACCGGCGCGGAAATTCTGGCTTTGTTCAACGAACTTTCAAAAAAAGGCCACACGATTATCGTCGTCACGCACGAGGAAGCCGTCGCGCGCCACGCGCGTCGCATCATCCGCCTTCTCGACGGCTTGATTGCCAGCGACGAAAAAACCGGCGCTTGATTCCATGAATTTTTTCACCGAACTGCGCGAAGGCTTGAGCATTTCCTGGGGCGCCATTCGCGCGAACAAGCTGCGCTCCATTCTCACGACGCTGGGCATTGTCATCGGCATCGTCACGGTCACGCTCATGGGCACGGCGATTGAAGGCTTGAACGGCGCGTTTCTCCGCAGCATTTCATTCATCGGCGCGGATGTGCTTTATGTGGATCGCATGTCGTGGTTCATCAGTTCGGAAAAGGAATGGATCGAATCGCTCAAGCATCCGGGAATCAGTCTTGGGCAAGTGGATCAACTCGAAAAACAATTGACGCTGGCCAGCGCCATCGCGCCGAGCGCTTCCACTCAATTGCAAGTCAAATACGACAAGCGTCACGCGAACAACGTCCAAATCATCGGGACAACGGAACAATTTCTTGCCACCAGCGGCGTTTCCATCATGGAAGGACATTTTCTTTCCGAACTGGATTCCGACAACGGACGGCAGGTTTGCGTCATCGGTTCGCAAGTCGCGACCAATCTTTTCCCGCGCGGATCGGCCTTGGGACAAAAAATTTCCATTGGCCAGCGGCCATTTGTCGTCGTCGGTGTTTTGGACAAGCAGGGAACTTTTTTCGGCAACAGTCTGGACAATGAGGCCATCATCCCGCTCACGCAATATCTCGCCGCGTTCGATCACAGCCCCGATTTGGAAATCCGGGTCAAGGTGAAAAATCTGGCCGACATTGAAAATGCAAGGGAAGAACTGGACGCGACCATGCGCCGAATCCGCCATCTCGCGCCGGAAGACCTGGATGATTTTTCAATCAATCAACAGGATCAATTTATCACGCTGTTTCATCGGGTCGCCGGAACCATCGCCCTCATCGGCGTGTTCATCACCGGCCTGTCGCTGTTCGTCGGCGGCATCGGCATCATGAACATCATGTTCGTTTCCGTCGCGGAACGGACGCGTGAAATCGGCATTCGCAAAGCCATCGGCGCGAAACGACGGACGATTTTGCTCCAATTTTTGATTGAAGCGGCAAGCATTTGTTTGATTGGCGGATTGATTGGACTTGGCATCGCATGGCCGCTCACATTGCTTGTGCAAAAAGTTTTACCGGCGACGATGTCACCGCTCATTGTCGGAATCTCGCTGCTGGTTTCGCTGGTGACCGGATTGATTTCGGGAATTTTCCCCGCCTGGCGCGCGGCTCGAATGAATCCCGTGGATGCTTTGAGGAACGAATGAAATTCAATCTGTCATTTTTGCTCGCCGAAATCCGTGAAAGTTTTTTTATGGCCATGAGCGCGATTGCGGCGCACAAACTTCGCTCGGCGCTCACTTTGCTCGGTGTTTTGGTCGGTGTGTTTTCCATCATCGTCGTGATGACCGCGATGCGAGTCATGGAGAATAACATCGAAAGGGAAATCGGACGGCTCGGCAGCCAGACATTTATGATTCGTAAAACTCCCGGCGTTATTTTTACGCGACCTGAAGGTTATGGCAAAATGTTGCGGCGCAAAAATATTTCCCTAGAGCAAGGTTTGCGATTTCAAGAAGCGGCGACGTTTGCGCGCAGCGTCGGCTTGCAGGCCGATTTCTGGGCGGGAGAAATTGATACCCTCCACAAAAGGACCGCGCCCGATGTCCAGATGTTTGGCGAAACTCCCGGCAGTTTCTCCGCGCGCAACTGGTTTTTGCAGGACGGACGGCTTCTGCTGGACATTGACGTGGACAACGCGCGCGACGTTTGCGTGCTCGGCAGCGGTCTTGCCACGAATCTTTTTGAAAACGTCTCGCCCGTTGGCGAGCGATTGAAAATTGACGGAATCAATTACACCGTCGTCGGAGTGCTCGCGCCCAGCGGCGCTTCCGCCGGCGGCGATCAGGACAATTTCGCGATCATTCCGATCACGACCGGCTTGAATCGCTACGGAAAAAGCTGGCGCAGCCTGGACATTCTCGTTCAAGCGCCGAGCCAGGCTGCTTACAACGATTGTGTCGAGCAGACGGAAGGCGTTTTGCGCGTGATTCGCAAAGTGCCGCCGGGCGATCCAAACGATTTCGAAATTTCCTCCAACGATTCAATGATTGCGCAATTCAAAACGTTCACACGCGCCGTGCGCGTCGGCGTCGCGGTCGTCAGTTCAATTGCGTTGCTTGCCGCCGGCATCGGCATCATGAACATCATGCTCGTCTCCGTCACGGAACGGACGCGCGAAATCGGCATCCGTCGCGCCATCGGCGCAAAAAAACGAAACATCATGGTTCAATTCATCATGGAAGCCGTAACATTGTGCGAAGTTGGCGGAATCGTCGGAGTTGTTCTTGGGATTCTCGGCGGCAACGCGACGGCGTTTTTTCTGAAATTGCCGCCGGTCATTCCCGTTGATTGGATTATTCTCGGCCTCGCGATTTGCTCCGTTGTCGGAATTGTTTTCGGAACCTATCCCGCGTGGAAAGCCGCGAACCTTGACCCGATTGAGTCGTTGAGATATGAATGAAAATTAAATAACTCCTTCCGTTTTCATTTCACCAGTGTATTTCCATATTTTGCGTAGTAAGGGTTCAGGCGATTCATCATAACAAAGCCGTGTTGAAATAGAAACTGTTTCAACCAGAGCTTCGACAATCCGTTCAAAATCCAACAACTCAAAATCTGGATAAAAGCCAACTTGAAATTTTTCGCCATTTTCCGGTAAAAGAGTAACACTTACCCAAATCGTTTCATCTTCCCACACAGTAAGGTTAACTCGCGTAAAGTAGAACGTG
>DASYAA010000107.1:0-5699 GCA_036501565.1 Verrucomicrobiia bacterium | reverse complement strand
GCCAGCGGCGAGTTATCGTTGCTCGATAAATTCACCCACTTTTTGTGCGGAACAAATAATTCACACATTCCACTGGTCAAAACCAGCAGTCGAGGAGCAAACTTTGGACATGGGGCATACGAACAATATTGTGTGGGACGGACTGCAAAAAATTCTTGAACATCCCTTGTTTAAGCTGTGGGACACACAGCTCACGTCTGCTACTTTCGTAAAGATTTTTTTCTGGCTCCTGCTGGTGTTGTTGGTGGATTGGTTCCTGCGCCGGTTTATTGTGCAGCGATTGCTTGCGCGCACACGCTTCGACGCTTCGCTCCAATATGGCATCGGCAAGATTGCCGGATATATTTTTGTCACGCTTGGTTTTTTCATCGCACTGGAAGTGAACGGCGTGAATTTGAGTTCGCTCGCGGTGATCGCCGGCGCAATTGGCGTGGGCGTGGGCTTCGGTTTGCAGAATATCATCAATAACTTCGTCAGCGGTCTGATCATTTTGGCGGAACGTCCCATCACCATCGGCGACCGCGTTGAAGTCGGCAGCGTCGTCGGCCAGGTCACCAAAATCAGCCTGCGCAGCACGACAGTCGTCACCAATGACAACATCGCCATCATCGTGCCCAACTCAGATTTTATTTCCCATGCCGTGACCAATTGGAGCCACGGCGACCCGCGCGTGCGCATCCGGCTGCCCATCGGCGTCGCCTACGGAACCGACACGGAAAAATTACAGCGCGTGTTGCTGGAAGTGGCGAAAGAACACCCGAAGGTTTTGCGCGAACCGGCGCCGGACGTTTTTTTTCTCGGCTTTGGCGATAGCTCGCTCAATTTTGAACTTGCGGTGTGGACGGCGGAAATGACGTTCAAGCCGCGACGTTTTCGGAGCGAATTATATTACGCCATGGAGAAAAAACTGCGCGAGAACAAAGTTGAAGTTCCGTTTCCGCAGCGTGACTTGCATTTACGTTCGGGAAATTTTGTGATGCAACCGCCGCCGCAAAAACCAGATTAAAATTTGTGACGTCAACTCCATCTCAAAATGACCATTGAAAAAAAGCGCTTGGCGGAGACCGAGGCCGGCAAACAAGACTGGCGGCGCTGGGGGCCTTATTTGTCGGAACGACAATGGGGCACCGTGCGCGAGGATTATTCGCCCGGCGGCACCGCGTGGGAATATTTTCCGCACGACCACGCGCGCAGCCGCGCGTATCGCTGGGGTGAAGACGGCATCGCCGGTTTCAGCGATGATTGCCAGCATCTGTGCCTGTCACTGGCGTTGCGGAATGGCAAAGACCCGATTTTGAAGGAGCGGCTGTTCGGTCTCACAAACGCCGAGGGCAATCACGGCGAAGATGTGAAGGAACTTTATTACTATCTCGACGCCACGCCGACACACTCGTATTTGAAGATGCTTTACAAATATCCGCAGGCGGAATTTCCCTATTTGCAACTCATCGAAGAAAACGCGCGACGCGGCGCGGATCAGCCGGAATTTGAACTGCTCGATACCGGATTATTTGACACGAATCGTTACTTCGACATTTTCGTCGAATATGCCAAAGCCGCGCCGGATGACATTTTGATGCTGGTGACGGTCCACAATCGCGGACCGGAGACGGCAAAACTCACGCTGCTGCCGCAAATTTGTTTCCGCAACACATGGTCGTGGATTCCAAACGCGCACAAACCCAAACTTTCGGCGGACAACGGCGGCATCAAAATTGAACATCATGAATCAGGCAATTTTCGGCTCGACTGCGATGGCAAGCCGCCACTGCTTTTTTGCGAGAATGAAACCAATGTGCGCCGCCTTTATGGCCAGTCGGAAGCAAAAGGTTTTTTTAAGGACGCCTTTCATGAATTTCTGATTGCCGGAAATAAATCAGCGGTGAATCCGGCGCAAACCGGAACGAAAGCCGCCGCGCTTTACGAATTGAATGTTGCCGCCGGAAAATTGGTGACGGTGCGATTGCGCCTCGCAAAATCTGATGCTGCTTCAGCAGGAAAACCGTGGGATGATTTCGATGCGATTTTTACGCGGCGAAAAAATGAGGCGGATGAATTTTATGCAGAACTGCAAAAAGGAATCAACGATGCCGACGCAAAATTGGTGCAGCGTCAGGCATTTGCGGGAATGATCTGGAGCAAACAATTTTTTCATTACGACGTGCCGCTTTGGTTGCAAGGCGATCCCGCACAACCGCCGCCGCCGCCGGAACGCAAGCACGGGCGCAACTCCGACTGGAAACATTTGAACAATGCCGACGTGATTTCCATGCCGGACAAATGGGAATATCCGTGGTTCGCAGCATGGGACTGGGCATTTCATTGCGTGGCACTGGTGGAGATTGACGCCGAGTTTGCGAAGAGCCAACTCGTGCTCGTCATGCGCGAATGGTATATGCACCCGAATGGCCAGTTGCCCGCCTACGAGTGGGCGTTCGGCGACGTGAACCCGCCGGTTCACGCGTGGTCTGCGTTTCGCGTTTTTCAAATTGATCGTCGGCAGCGCCGGGAATCCAATCCGGCGGATGCGGGCGATTTGGCTTTTCTGGAACGTGTGTTTCAAAAATTGCTGTTGAACTTTACCTGGTGGGTCAATCGCAAAGACGAACAAGGCCGCAACATTTTTCAGGGCGGTTTTCTCGGTTTGGACAATATCGGCATTTTTGATCGCAGTAAACCGTTGCCGACTGGCGGATTTATGAGCCAAGCTGACGGCACGAGTTGGATGGCGATGTATTGCCTGAACCTGCTGCGCATCGCGCTTGAACTCGCGCAGCACGATCACGTCTATGAGGACATCGCCACGAAATTTTTTGAACATTTTCTGTCCATCGCTGCCGCCATCAACGGCGTGGGTGAAGATTGTCTGGGACTGTGGGATGAAGCGGATCAATTTTATTACGACCACCTCAACCTGCCGGATGGAGAAAATGTGCCAATGAAAATCCAGTCCACTGTCGGATTGATTCCGCTGCTCGCGGTCGAAGTGCTGGAGCCGGACGTAATGGCAAAACTGCCGGATTTCGCCGCGCGGATGGAATGGTATCTGAAACACCGACCGCAACTGGCATGTCTTATCTCCAATTGGAAAGTTGGCGGCACCGGAGACCGCCGATTGCTTTCGC
The DNA here is from genome assembly GCA_036501565.1 of Verrucomicrobiia bacterium. GTDB lineage: Bacteria > Verrucomicrobiota > Verrucomicrobiia > Limisphaerales > UBA11358 > UBA11358. Next base: position 2,574 of record DASYAA010000107.1, on the reverse strand, counting down.
TTCTGCGCGGTCATCGCATGAAAGCGCTTTTGAAACGGATGCTGGATGAAACGCAGTTTCTTTCCGGTCAGGGCGTGCGCTCGCTTTCAAAATTTCATGAGCAACATCCGTTTCGGTTCGAGACCGGCGGCCAGACTTACGAAGTCGCTTACTGGCCGGCTGAATCCCACAGCCGGGTGTTCGGCGGCAATTCCAACTGGCGCGGCCCGGTGTGGATGCCGCTTAATTTTTTGATTATCGAGTCGCTTCAAAAATTTCATTATTACTACGGCGACGATTTCAAAATCGAATGCCCCACCGGTTCGGGAAAATTCATCAATATCAACGAAGTCGCCGATGAATTGACGCGCCGCCTCACAAAATTATTTTTGAAAGGCGAAGACGGCCAGCGCCCCGTGTTGAAATATCATCCGAAACTCGCAACCGATCCGCATTTCAAGGATTACATCTTGTTCCACGAGTATTTTCACGGTGACAACGGACACGGTTGCGGCGCATCGCATCAGACCGGCTGGACCGGCTTGATCGCAAAATTGCTGCGGCCTCGAAAATAAACTTTGCAAATGGGAACCTTGCGAATTAAGAAAGCCATCGGTATGAATCATTATGACGCAATCATCATCGGCAGCGGCGCTGGCGGCGGCACGCTGGCGCTCAAGCTCGCGCCGTCCGGCAAACGCATTTTGATTTTAGAACGCGGTGATTATCTGCCGCGCGAAAAAGAGAATTGGGACGCGACGGATGTGTTCGTAAAAAATCGCTACGTTTCAAAGGACATCTGGCACGACAAGGACAACCAGCCGTTTCAACCCGGCGTGCATTATTTTGTGGGCGGCGCGACCAAAATGTTTGGCGCGGCGCTATTCCGTTTGCGCAAGGAAGATTTTTCCGCGCATCGCACCGCGGACGGCATGACGCAAGATTGGCCGATTGGTTATGACGAGTTGGAACCTTATTACACGCAAGCCGAAAAATTTTACAACGTCCACGGCCAGCGCGGCGATGATCCGACCGACCCGCCGGCGAACGCGCCGTATCCGTTTCCGCCCGTCAGCCACGAACCGCGCATTCAGGAACTGGCAAATAATTTGAAGCGCGCCGGCTATCATCCGTCGTATGCGCCGACCGGCATTTTGCTCAATGAAGCGGACATGCCGCACAGCCGATGCATCCGCTGCGATACTTGCGATGGATTTCCCTGCCTCGTTCATGCAAAAGCAGACGCGGAAGTCATCGCCGTTCGGCCAGCGCTAAAATATCCAAACGTGAAGCTGCTGACCAACGCGCATGTGCAAAAATTGGAAACCAGCGCGAGCGGAAATGAAATCACCAAAGTCATCGTCGAGCACGACGGCCAGCGCGAAGAATTTTCCGGCAGCATCGTGGTCGTGTCGTGTGGCGCGGCGAATTCGGCGCGACTGCTTTTGATGTCCGCCAACGACAAACATCCGCGCGGGCTGGCGAATGGTTCAGATTTGGTCGGGCGCAATTACATGTTTCACAACGCCATCGCGCTCGTCGCGCTTTCGCGGCGCGAGAACGAAACCGTTTTTCAAAAAACGCTGACAGTGAATGATTTTTATTTGCGCGCGCCGGACTATGAATTTCCGCTGGGCAACATCCAGATGCTCGGCAAATCCAAAGGCCCGATGTTTCGCGACGATGCGCCGAAGTTTGCGCCGGGATTTTTGCTCGGCGAAATGGCAAAGCATTCCGTGGATTTCTGGCTGACGAGCGAGGATCTGGCGTTGCCGCAAAACCGCGTGACCTTAAATGCTCAAAATGGAATCCAGTTGCACTATGAATTCAATAATCTGGAACCGCTCAACCGGCTGCAAAAGAAATTGGAATCCATGCTGGACCATCTGGAATTGCATCCGCATCTCATTCCGAACAACGCTTACATGAAAAAACATATTCCGATTGCCGGCGTCGGCCATCAATCCGGCACTTGTCGTTTCGGCACCGATCCAAAAAATTCCGTGCTCAACGTGAACTGCAAGGCGCACGAGCTTGATAATCTTTACGTCGTGGACACGAGTTTTTTTCCCAGCATCGGCGCGGTGAATCCTTCGTTGACCGCCATCGCCAATGCGTTGCGCATTGGCGATCATTTGCTTAAACGTCTGAAATAAAAATGGCGCAGCGCAGCGAAATCCTGACCGTGTATGCCGCCGGCATGATTCAAGGAATCGCGCTGGTCACGTTCCCGGCAGCGAGCGCTGTGTTCACGAGTTCCAGCGACTTTAATTTATCCAGCACGGAATACGGCGGAATGTTTGTGCCGCAGGCCATCATGGCCATTCTCGCTTCGCTGCTCGGCGCGGGATTAAGAAATCGTCTTGGCGCCAAAAGAATTTATTTGCTCGGATTGTTTGCGAACCTGCTGGCGATGACGCTGCTCGTCGCCAGCAGGTTCGTGATGAAAGATCATTCGCTGGCGTATGGAATTTTACTCGTTGCCACGACCTGCATGGGAATCGGTTTTGGTTTCACCGTGCCGGCGATCAACACTTTTGCCGCCGCATTTTTTCCGCAAAAAGTGGACAAGGCCGTTCTCGCTCTGAACGCGCT
>DASYAA010000106.1:0-6319 GCA_036501565.1 Verrucomicrobiia bacterium | reverse complement strand
AATCGGAAATTCTCGACTGATAAAAGGATGATTCTTGAAAGTTGAATCTAAAAACTTCATCATGTCGCGCTCATGCACAAAGTTGTCATTATCGGATCGGGTTGCGCGGGTTGGACTGCGGCGCTTTACACAGCGCGCGCTAATCTGCAACCGCTCGTGCTCATGGGAGCGCAGCCCGGCGGATTGCTCACCACGACCAGCATCGTGGAAAATTTTCCCGGTTTTCCTGAAGGTGTGGATGGTTTTGAATTGATGTCGCGGATGCAGAAACAAGCGGAACGTTTCGGCGCAAAAAAAAGTTTCGGCCTGGTCGAGAAGGCGGATTTTTCCAAATCGCCATTTGAATTAGTCGTGGACGGCGAAAACATTTCCGCCGAAACGGTCATCATCGCCACAGGAGCGAGTCATAAACATCTCGGCGTTCCCGGCGAAGATTTATTGGAAACGAAAGGCGTGACGTATTGCGCGACGTGCGACGGCGCGCTGCCGGTTTTTCGCAACCAGCCGCTCGTCGTCGTCGGTGGTGGCGATTCCGCGTGCGAAGAGGCGCTTTATCTGACGCGCTTCGGCTCCATCGTGCATCTCGTGCATCGTCGCGATTCGTTGCGCGCCTCGAAAATCATGCAGGAACGCGTTCACGCGCACACCAAAATCCAGCCGGTCTGGGATTCCGGCGTGACGGAAATTCTCGATGCAAAGCAGGACAAGGTGACCGGCGTGAAATTGAAAAATCTCAAGACCGGTGCGGAATCTGTTTTACCGTGCGCGGGAGTTTTCATTGCGATTGGCCACATGCCGAGCACGGAAATTTTCAAGGGCCAGATTGAAATGGACGCAAACGGCTTCATCATTCCCAAAGAAGGCACGATGACAAATGTGCCGGGCGTCTTTGTGGCGGGCGACTGTGCGGATCACGTTTATCGGCAGGCTGTCACGGCAGCGGGCGCGGGCTGCGCGGCGGCGATTGACGCGGAAAGATTTTTGTCGGCGCGGAATGAATGAAAAATTACTGCTTTGTCTGTTTGAACACAAATTCATCGGGCTTCATTTCTTGATCAAAACTCATTGCGCTGTAATTGTAAGTTCTCTCAATAGTAAAATCGTTTTGCGGCAGGGCGGGCTTGATGCCGGTCATATTCTTCATGGCTTTTTCCATCGCCTTTCTCAATTCTGCGGCATCAACTTTTTGAACTTGATGGGTATGGACAATGCCTAAAGTGGTTTTATCAATGTAAATGGTGAATGTCCCAGCTTTCGTGTCCGTGATTTCAAGCACATTGCAATCGCTGCCATTCATCGCGGCATCGGCCAGGGCGTTGCAAGCGGGGTTGTGAAAATAGCCGGGCTTTCCGAGGAGCAGTGCTGGAATTAAAAGGCTGTTCCCGTCTGAAATGCCCGCCATTGCACCCATCGCATTATCAATGGAACTCAAGTGCGTTGATAGGAGGTGACGGTGTAATATTTGCCATCTTGAGTATAAAGGGAATTGGTGACGGGCGAAAACGAACTCATGCTCGGCTCGATCCAATCCACGCGCAGAAGCGCCGGACGTTGGAATCTGATGGAGAATTTTTTCTCGGCCTTGAACGGATGATCCTTGCCTTGCTCATCGGAAGTCAAAGTGTCGTCACCTTGACAATAAAATGACGCGCAAGTGGAATACTTGGCTTTGACTTTGTTGAACAAATCAGTTCCGGCGTCAGCCCAAAGAAAATCTTGGGTCGCCGCCGACAGTAATAAAATAAAAAGAATTTTTTTCATGTGATTTCCATTCGCAAGGATATTGGTGAACAGCGCACTTTGACTTAAGTAATTTTTTTGTCCAGAGCGAAATGGCGCAAAAAACGGTTTGCATTTGACCATTCTGTTCCTGAATTCTTCATTGACGATTCGGCGCGCGTCGGTAAAATCTCATTTCGGTTTAAGGAATTTTTCCAACACCAAATAGAAATAAAATTATGGCAGTCAAAGTCGCAATCAACGGATTCGGTCGCATCGGTCGCCTCGTCTTTCGCGCCATCGCGGAACAAGGCTTGCTCGGCAAGGAAGTCGAAGTCGTCGCGGTCGGGGACATCGTGCCCGCCGACAATCTCGCCTATCTGCTCAAATACGATTCCACGCAGGGTCGCTTCGCCGGCACGGTTGGCTCGAAGAAATCCGCCGCCGACAAGACCGAGGACGACGTGCTGGTCGTCAACGGCAAGGAAATCCACGTCGTCAGCGCGAAGACGCCGGCGGAATTGCCGTGGAAAAAATTCGGCGTGGATGTCGTCATCGAATCCACCGGCCTTTTCACCGACGCCGACAAGGCGAATCCGAAATCCTGCTACGGCCATATCACTGCGGGCGCGAAGAAAGTCATCATTTCCGCTCCGGGCAAAAATGAAGACATCACTGTCGTCATCGGCGTCAATCACGAGAAATATGACGCGGCGAAGCATCACGTCATTTCCAACGCAAGCTGCACGACGAACTGCCTCGCGCCGCTCGTCCACGTTTTGCTCAAGGAAGGTTTCGGCATCGAAGAAGGTTTGATGACGACGATTCACTCTTACACCGCGACGCAAAAGACCGTGGACGGTCCGAGCAAAAAAGATTGGAAAGGCGGACGCAGCGCGGCGATCAATTTGATTCCGTCCACGACCGGCGCGGCCAAGGCGGTCGGCCTCGTTTGCCCCGAAGTCAAAGGCAAGTTGACCGGCATGTCCATCCGCGTGCCGACGCCGACAGTTTCCGTCGTTGACCTGACCGTCCGCACGGTGAAGGAAACGAGCTACGCGGAGATTTCCGCCGCGATGAAAAAGGCCAGCGAGACTTATCTCAAGGGAATTTTGGAATGGACGGACGACGAAGTGGTGAGCAGCGATTTCATCCACAGCAAATCGTCGTCCATTTTTGATTCCGGCTCCGGCATCGAACTGAACAAGCGCTTCTTCAAGCTCGTGAGCTGGTATGACAACGAATGGGGTTACAGTTGCCGCGTGGCCGACCTGCTGAAATTCATGATCGGCAAAGGGCTGTAAGCGGAATTAAAATTCAAAACGGCGGACTGGAAACAGTTCGCCGTTTTTTGTTTTCGGATATGAAATTTTTTGCAGGTTGTCTAGTTGTTAAGTCGCTCAATGTTGAAGAAGCACTTCAGAAATAACATCAAAACCTGCTATTTGCCATTTATCGCCATGCTTAATAAGCGAGAGCTTAATATCTGCCGGGCCTGCACCATAAATAACTTTGGCCGTATAAACCGCCGTAATAACTTTTCCATGCTGCGGTGAAATATCGACGTAACTTTGCCCTTCGCAACCTTTGTATGATTGCATGTTCCCAAATTTGCGAGAGAAGAGAACAAAGTATTTATCTAACTCATCTTTTTTAGTGGTGAATTCTGGGCTGACTTGAATCAAGAATGCCTGCTCGTCCCATGTGGAAAAGATCAGTGGAAGATTTCTGTCCACATAAGCCTTACTTTGCTTGTCGAGAGCCGAACCTTTAACTGCGATGACTCCAATACAAATTCCGACAAGAATAATTGCAAGCAAGAAGATTGCTCCGAGAATGATTAGTAGCTTTTTCACCTGACAATAAAGCTATTTCGGGCGCAAATGACTGTCCAGCACATTCAATTCACTTCGCGAGTTTCGTAGCGGCTTTTCGGCAGAAAGCGCAAACCATTTTAATACGGCGGTCTGCCGACGCGCCGCTACTTTCATTTCACCGTCTGCGGCGTTTCCTGAATCACTTTTTTCTGCTCCAGCTTTTCCAGCTTTGGCGCGATGACGACCTGGCAATACGGCGCGTTGGAATTGTTGTCGAAGTATTGCTGGTGGTAATCCTCGGCCTTGTAAAATTTCTTGAGCGGCACGATCTCCGTTACAATTGGATTATGAAAATTTTGCTGCGCGGCGATTTTTGATTTTTCCGCCTCCAGTTTTTGTTTTTCGCTGCGATACAAAATGATTGAACGGTAGGATGTGCCTTCGTCCGCGCCCTGACGGTTCAACGTCGTCGGGTCGTGCGCCTGCCAGAAAACTTCCAGCAGCTTGTCGTAGGAAATTTTCGCCGGATCAAATTCGATCTCCGTCACCTCGGCATGGCCGGTCGTTTCGGTGCAGACTTCCTGATAAGTCGGATTTTCCGTCGTGCCGCCGGCAAATCCACTGGTCACGGAAATGACGCCGGGCAACCGTTCAAAAACGGCTTCCATGCACCAGAAGCAGCCGCCGCCGAAATCGGCGATTTCAGTTTTGTTCGCGCTCATAGAATTAGTAATCTGCGCTGTCGCAGTCAGATTGATTACGCAAATGACCATCAAAATCCAAAACAATTGTTTCATATTTATTTGACGCTTGGTTTTGGAATTTATTCCAAAGTCTTCGCGCCAATCAATCTTCCATGTCCGGCTCGTCCAAATGTTTGCCGGGCGGCAGGTCGGCAAATTTTTCAAAATGCTCCGGGCGCAACGGCTCGGAAATCGCGTGCTCCGCGTTGAACCATTTCCCCAAATCAACCAGCTTGCAACGCTCGGAACAAAACGGCGCGAATTTTCCCGCGAACCAGTCGCCGGATTTTTTGCAGGTTGGACATTTGACCCGCAACGCGGAATTATTTCGTTTCCTTTGCAATTTCTTTTATGTCGTCGAGCAAGTTGGCCGTAACATCATCCGGCGTGCCGCCATCTTGCAGGATTTTCTGCACGTCGTCATAAACCATCTGCTCCTGTTCGGATGAAAGGTGCGCGCCGTTGAAAATCGCATGGATGTCCTGCGCCAGCTTTTGATGTTTAGGACGCAATTTATCATTTCCGGCAATCGCGGCTTGAAGGTCGTCCGCCAGTTTCGAGACAGATGCCGTGGAGGCTTTTGTCTCTTTTGCCGCCGACGCCAGATCGTTTGTGAAAGACCGGTCTGGCGCGACGTTGATTTTCAGACCGTCAAAATCCGAGCGCAGATTGGCGATGTTCTGCAAAGTGGCGGCGAGCACCGGGTCCATCGGCGGCGAATTTTGTGCGGGCGGCGCAGGTTGGGTTGAGTGCGGAGCGTTGCCCTGGCTTGCGGCGGCAGATTGATCTCCGGCGCGCCTGGCCTGTTGAGTGGCGATGCTGTAATTGATTTGGGCAAAAGTGACGCACGGCACGGACAAAACGAAAAACAATGCTATGAACGTTTTCATAAACTGGTTGAGTTCCGTTTAATTATGATGCGCGATCAAATTTTGATTTGACGATAAAAGGGAAATGTAATTTTCGAGAATGTTTTCGGTTTCATCGAGTCTGGCGGCTTCGTCAAGCTGGCCCTGGCTCATTTCGGCGTAGTTCACGACATTGGTCTCGCTTGAAGGCAGTCCTGGCTGGCTGGCATTTTCAACGGTGATGTCATAAATTTTTTCGTCAGGCACTTTGCGCGCGGCGAGTTCTTTATCACGCGCCTTTTGGCTGGCTTCGTTTTCCTCGCGTTGTTTTAATTCCTCGCGTTCATTGAGGACGGCAGTTTTGTCCGCTTGCAATTTTTTGAACTCTTCAATGTCCTGCCGGATGTAAATGAAGTCCTGATTAGTGGCGATGCGCTCGTTTGATTCTTGGCGCAAGGTGGCAATGTAAGGTTCGATAAGATTCAGCTTGTCGTAATCGGCGCTGGGAATCGTATCCCACGGCAGCGGATTTTCGAGGGATGTTTCGCCAATTTCAGTCGAGTAATTCAGAATGTCCGGCAAAACGATGTTGGGCGTCACGCCTTTCAATTGCGTGGAAGCGCCGCTAACCCGATAGAATTTGCGAATAGTGATTTTGACTGTGCCCGGATCATTGGTCGGGGATTCATTTTCTTGCATGAAGAACGGTTGCAATGGATTCAAACTTTGCACCGTGCCCTTGCCGTGCGTGGAACTGTCGCCGACGACGATTGCGCGTCCATAATCCTGCAACGCAGCGGCGGCAATCTCAGCGGCGGATGCGCTGAAGCGGTTGACGAGGACGACAAGCGGCCCGTTGTAAAGCACGGAAGGATCGTCATCGTCGTCCTCGGCCACATGGCCATCGGGCGCGCGGACGAGCACGACGGGACCATCTTTGATGAACAATCCGACGAATTTGATGGCTTCCTCAAGCGAGCCGCCGCCGTTGTTTCGCAAATCAATGACGATGCCGGCGACATTTTCCTTTTCGAGTTTTTTGATGAGTTTGGCAACGTCAACGGAAGTGAATTTCGACGAAGAATGCCCCTCGTTGCCGGGCAAAGGAACAGACGCATAAAACGAGGGCAGGTCAATGACGCCGATGCGATTTGTGCCGCCATGACGGTCAGGCAACTCAAGCAACTTGGCT
>DASYAA010000105.1:0-33317 GCA_036501565.1 Verrucomicrobiia bacterium | reverse complement strand
GCGCGATTATGGGCGCAAACAATGTCCATGTCAGCCAGACGCAAGTGACAAGCAGCATCGTGATTCCCGCTAATGCGACGATCGGGCCTCAAACCGTGTCCGTGGTTTTTCCCGGCCCGCCGGACAATCCAACTCAAACTGTCACCTACACGCTTACCAACAGTTTCACGATTTACTAAATGTAAAAATGAAACACGCGCTGAAAAAAATCCTGCTGTTCCCGCTTCTGCTGGCAAGCGGAGCGGGCGCGGCGGATTTGCGCGTGGATTTTGCGCCGCAATTTAATGGCGCGCCGCTTGCATTCGACGCATTGACAAATCAAATCGCAACCGGGCAAAAAATTTCTATCACGCGATTGGATTTTCTCGCGTCGGAAATCGCACTGCGCCGCGCGGACGGAATTTGGATCGGACAAACAAACTGGTTTGCGTTCATCAACGCACGCGACGGCAAAACTAATTTCATTTTGGAAAACATTCCCGCTGCAAATTACGACCGGATTCGTTTCCAAATCGGTTTGTCGCCGGAAATCAATCACGGCAACGCCGCGCGCTGGCCGGCGAATCATCCGCTGAATCCCGACGTGAACCATTTGTATTGGGGCTGGTCGCGCCAATACGTTTTTCTCGCGCTCGAAGGCGGCTGGCGAAACGGGGGCAAACAAAGCGGTTTTTCATATCATCTCGCCACCGACCGCGAATTGATGACCGTGGAATTGTCAATTGAATTGAACTTGGATTCCAGCCGCGAAATTCAAGTCGCATTGGACGTCAGTAAAATTTTTTCCGCGCCAAACAAAATAGAATTGAGCGACGCGACAGACACAAGCCACTCGCGGACAAATGATTTGCTCGCGGCTCAATTGCGCGAAAATATGGAAAATTCATTTACCATTGAAAATGTTGGCGTTTTTTCGCCAATCGCCAAATTACAAAAGGTGACGAATCACATTGAAATTGCCCCGAATGCGACGCCTTATCATTTTTCCTTTTCGCAATTTTTTCCGCAGCCGGATTTGCCGCGCGACAATCCGCTCACAGTCGAAGGTGTCGCGCTTGGCGGCAAATTATTTTTCGACCGTCGGCTTTCGGCGAATAATTCCGAATCGTGCGCGAATTGCCATAATCCTCATCTCGCATTTTCGCAACCCCGCAGATTTAGTCGCGGTGTGGACGGAGACATCGGCACGCGCAACGCGATGACGCTGGAAAATCTTGCGTGGAAAGATTCGTTTTTCTGGGATGGTCGCGCCAAGACATTGCGCGAACAGGTTTTGCAGCCAATCCAGAATCCGATTGAAATGCACGAATCGCTGGCGAATGTCATTTCAAAAATTTCTACCGACAAAGATTATCCGCGCCTTTTTGAAAATGCTTTCGGCTCGCCGGAAATCACGTCGGACAAAATTGCCCGCGCGCTGGAGCAGTTTCTTCTCGTCCAAGTTTCGTTCAATTCCAAATTTGATCACGTTTTGAACGGACAGGAAAAATTTACGGAACAGGAACAGCGCGGTTACGAATTGTTCAACACTGAATACGATCCGTATCACGGGCAATTCGGCGCGGATTGTTTTCATTGTCACGGCGGGCCGCTTTTTCAGAGCCGGGATTTTGCGAACAACGGTTTGGATTCGGCGTTCACGGATTTGGGACGTTACAAAATCACGAAACGCGCGGGCGACGAGGGAAAATTTTCCGTGCCGTCGTTGCGCAACGTCGCCGTCACCGCGCCGTATATGCACGACGGGCGATTTCGCACGCTCGAAGAAGTTGTCGAACATTATTGCACCGGCATGAAACGCAGTGCGACGCTCGACCCGAATCTGGCCAAGCATCCCGATGGCGGCGTGCCGTTGAACGCGGCGGATAAACGCTCGCTCGTCGCATTTTTGAAAACGTTGACGGACGAAAAATTCGTCCATGCGGGAACATCCGTCGGCATTGCTGAAAAATAATTTAGAAATTTTCCAACTTCACGTTTGCTTAAGGTTCGTTCGTGTAAGTTGACGGCGAAGATTCACATCCGACAAAAAGAAAGAGACAAATATGAGAACAAAAATGAAAATGATGCTGGTAATTCTGGCTGCGGGCGCATCGGCGCTCGCGGTCAACGGGCAGGATGAAAACGGCGGAGCGCCGCCGGATGGCCGACAAGGCCGCGGCGAACATCATCGTCCGCCGCCATTGCCGCTTGTTTTGGCGCTCGATGTGAATCACGACGGCGTGATTGACGCCAGCGAAATCGCCAACGCGCCGGCTGAATTGAAAACGTTGGACAAAAATGGCGACGGCCAGTTGACTGCGGACGAGATTTATCCCGCGCGTCCGGCAGATGCGCCAACAAACGCGCCGCTTCCGCCCACGCCGCCCATTGTCAAAGCGCTGGACGCAAATGGGGATGACGTGATTGACGCGAGTGAAATTGCCAATGCGAGCGCGGAATTGAAATCGCTCGACAAAAATGGCGACGGGCAATTGACGCGCGACGAATTTTGTCCGCCTCCGCCGATGCGCGGAAATGGAAACGGCGACGAACCCGCCGGGCCGCCTCCATCGCAGAATTAAAAATTCTGTTCGAGTGAACAGACGGCGGGTTGCGCGAAAAATCCGGGTGTGAAGCGCAATCCGCCGCTCAAATTTTTTTGCAAAGAAATTTCCAGGCAAAGAACGAAGTCAAAAGCGCGATGCCGCCGCAAATCAAATAAGGCAGCGACGGCTTCATAAAAAATAAAGTGCTGGCGAAAATCGGGCCGAGGATGCGCGCGAGCGCGCCGAAACTCTGTGCGACGCCGAGATTCGCGCCTTGTTCGTGCGGCGACGAGCTTAACGAAATCATTCCGAAAACTGGCGGGCGATTTAAGCCAGAGCCAATTGCAAGTAACGCGAGGACAATTAAAATTTCCGGCAAGCTTTTTGCGAACGGCAATCCGGCGAGGCCGATGGCAAAAACGATCAGGCTGAAAAAAATCAGATTCGGCTCGCCGAATTTTTTCACGAGTCTGCCGATGACGCCTTGCACGAGCGCGGCGATGAAGCCGGCGTAAGTGAATAAATAGCCGATGCGATTATTGAACCCCTTTTCGCCAAAGCCAAATTCATGTCTTGCCAGCAGCGGAAACGTGGATTCAAAACAGGTGAAACAAAATGTCGCGAAAAAGAAAACACAGATGAGCAGGCCAAGTTTCGGCTGCGTGAGCGTGTGCGCCCATTGGTTCAATTTTGGCCGCGCGACGACGTGTTCGGAATTTGGTTTTCTGCTTTCGCCCAAAATGAACCAGCCGAGGATGAAATTTGCCGCACAAAAAATCGCGGCGACAAATCCGGGCGCTTCCTTGGTCTTGAAAATTTCAATCGCGAATGCGCCAATTGCCGGGCCGAAAATAAATCCGAGGCCGAACGCCATTCCAATCAGGCCCATGCGTGCGGAGCGTTTTTCCGGCGGCGAAATGTCAGCGATGTAGGCGGACGCGACGGACAGATTCGCACCGCAGATTCCCGCGAAAATCCGCGAGGCGAGAATCCAAAGCAGTCCGGTTGTTCCGTTCATGCCCGACGCGATTGCAAAAAGAAAATACGAACCCGCCGCGCCAAGATTGCTGATGAGCATGACTGGGCGGCGGCCAATGCGGTCGGATAATTTTCCCCATGCGGGCGCGAAAAGAAATTGCATCAGCGAAAACGACGCGATGATGCCGCCGATGACCAAACCTTTTGCCGAAAAATCGGGACGGAAATTATCTTCCGCAAAACCGGGCAGCAGCGGCAGCACGATGCCGAAGCCGATCAGGTCAATGAAGACCGACAGGAAAATGACGAGCAATGACGGTTTGCGTTTCATTTGCAAGATTGAAGTTTAATTGTTGCGGACGGAATTGACAGAATTTTCAGGATTAAAAATTAAGCGTGCGAATAACTTTGGGAATAGGCTGCGGAAAATTTTTAACAGTAATTTCTGTTTTTTGCATTCGCTGGCCTTCATGCTGTGACCATGATTAATTCCGTCTCTGACAGTGCAGGCGCAGCAGCAGATTTGAAAAAGGCGCGGCGACGCAAAATTGTTTCTACAGATTCCATGAAATTAGACCGCCTGCCACCACACTCACCGGAGGCGGAAATGGGCGTGCTCGGCTGCGCGCTGCTTTCGCCGAACGAATGTCTGGGTGAGTGCATCGAAAAATTGAAGGACAGCGGCGCGGAATTTTTTTATGACCTCCGGCATCAGACGATTTATGAAATGCTCGCGGAGATGTTCAACACACGGCAGGCGATTGATGTCATCACGGTTCAGCAAAAGTTGAAGGACAAGCAATTGCTCGAACAGATCGGTGGCATCGCGTATTTGTCGCAGCTTCAGGATTCGGTTCCGAGCGCGGCGAACCTTTCTTATTATCTGGAAATCGTCCGCGAAAAATTCCTGCTGCGGAAAATGATCCAGACCTGCACGGAAGTCGTCGGGCGCGTTTATGATTACGAGGGCGAAGTGGACGCGTTGATGGACGAAGTGGAGCGCGACGTTTTGCGGATTTCCGAATCGCGCGCGCAGGGAGCCGTGATGGGAACGAAGGATTTGGTCAACAAGGCAATCAGCACGATTGAGAATTTTTTCAGCCGCAAAGGAACGCTCACGGGATTGGCGACGGGCTACGCGGATTTGGACCGGATGACGGACGGTTTGCATGGCAGCGAAATGATCGTCATCGCGGCGCGGCCTTCGATGGGCAAAACGTCGCTGGCGATGAACATCGTGGAGAACGTCGTGCTGGAGCAAAAATTGCCGTGCGCGGTTTTCAGTCTGGAAATGAGCGCGGAGGCTTTGATTCTGCGAATGATGTGTTCGATTGCGCGCGTGAACCTGCGTTCGATCCGCGAGGGATTCATGAGCGAGTCGGATTTTCCGAAATTGACGAGCGCGGCGGGTCGGCTGGCGAATTCAAAATTGTTCATTGACGACTCGGCGGGACTTTCGATTTTGCAATTGCGCGCGCGGGCGCGGCGATTGGCGCAGCAGCATGACATCAAACTTTTTGTGGTTGATTATTTGCAGCTTTTGCATTCTACTGCGCGGCGTTCGCAAGAAAATCGCCAGCAGGAAATCTCGGATATTTCCAGCGGCATCAAGGCGCTGGCGAAGGAATTGAAAGTGCCGGTGCTGGTGTTGAGCCAGTTGAACCGTGAACTGGAACGCGACAAGAACCGCAAGCCGCGCTTGAGCGATTTGCGCGAGTCGGGCGCGATTGAACAGGATGCCGATTTGGTCGGTCTGTTATACAAACCGAACGCGGGCGACGACGAAGATGGCGCGGCGACCGAGGAAGCGGATGGTTTGCCGGTGAATTTATTGATTGCGAAACAGCGCAACGGCCCGACGGGCGACATCAATTTAACGTTCCTGAAAAATTACACGCGATTTGAAAGCGCAGCCAAAGTCAGCGACGAAGACATACCGGAAGGCCGGTAGGCGATGAAATTATTTTTTCGACTTTTCGGAATCTGGCTCGTGCTCGGCTGCGTCCCAGTCGCGTTCGCGCAACTTTCCGGCCCGAAAATTGACCGCGTGGACATCAAGTTCGTCGGCCCCGCTTCGATCAGCGAGCAATTCATCCGCTCCAACATCCGCGTCAAAACCGGCGACATTTATCTTCCCAATTCCACGCAGGACGACGTTCACTCGCTTTACGGCACGGGACAATTTTACAACATTCGCGTGACCACTGATCAGGCTGACGACGGCGGCGTGATTCTGACGTTCATCGTGCAGGCGCGTCCGCGCATCTCGGAAATCAAGATTGAAGGCAATAAAAAATTGAGCGACTCCAAGCTGCGGAAAAAAGTCACGGTGAAGGTCGGCCAGCCGCTGGACGAACAGAAATTGTTCACCGACGTTCAGGAGATGAAAAAACTTTATGAGAAATACGGCTATCCCGACACGCAGGTGAAATATGTTTTGGACATTGACGAGAGCGCCGGCCGCGGCGGCGTCACGTTTGAGATTGTCGAAAGTCCAAAAGTCAAAATTCATGACATTGTATTCGTCGGCGCTTCCGCATTTTCGCAAAAGGAATTGCGCAAACAGATCAAAACCAAGCGTCATTGGATGTGGTCATGGCTGACTGGCAACGGCGTTTTCAAACAGGACGAGTTTGACGACGACAGGGACGCGCTATCCACATTCTACCGCAATCATGGTTATCTGGATTTTGAAATCAAGGATATAAAACTGGATTATCCGAAGACTAATATTATGGTCATCCGGTATTTTGTTTTTGAAGGGCGGCAATACAAGGTCGGCTCCGTCAAATTCACCGGCAATAAAATTTTCAGCGACGAAGACATCCACAAAGGTTTGCAATACGTCCATGACTACGAGCATTTGAAAGGCAGGCTGGGTCCGCATGGACTGCCGATGGATTCGGGCGACGTTTTCACGCCCGACGGCCTGTCTCAGGACGCGACGGCGATGGAGGATTTTTACGGTGGCAAAGGATATATTGACGTGCAGCAGGGGACGACGCTCCAAATTCTTCGCATTCCCAACGTGGACACGGGCACGATGGATTTGGAATTTCAAATTGACGAAGGTCAGAAATCCTATGTCGAAGAAATTAACATTCGCGGCAATGTGAAAACCAAAGATTCGGTCATCCGGCGCGAACTGGCCATTTCGCCTGGCGAAGTGTTCGACATGATGCGCGTCAAAATCAGCAAACAACGGCTCGAAGGGTTGCAATATTTTGACAAGGTGGACATGGAACCGGAGCCGACCGACCCGCCGATTACAGGACGCAAAAATCTGGACGTAAACGTCGAGGAACAAAACACCGGCAACTTCACTCTCGGCGCGGGCTTCAGCTCGGTGGATTCGCTCGTCGGCTTTGCGGAAATCACGCAGGGCAATTTTGATTTGTTCCATCCACCGACCTTTACCGGCGGCGGCCAGAAACTGCGGCTCTTCATCCAGATCGGCACAGAACGGCAGGATTACGAACTACAGTTCACCGAACCGTGGTTTTTGAACCGCAAACTTGCGCTGGGCGTGGACCTTTACCGGCATCAGTGGAATTTTGAAAGTCCAAACAATATCTACGACGAAACTCGCACTGGTGTCAGCGTGAGTTTGAAACGCGCGCTGTGGAGCGATTTCTTCATCGGCACCGTCGGTTATACGCTCGAAGACGTGGGCATTGATTTGAACAACGGGTTTCACGGCCCGGAAAATACTCCGCCGACCTTCACCCCGCGCAATGTGCCAAACGCCATTCTAGAACAAACCGGCGATCATTTGTTCAATCGCTTCAGCGCGACTCTTGCTTACGACACGCGCAACAGCACGCAACTGCCGAATCACGGCCAGCGGACGGAAGTGGACACCGAATTTAGCACCGGTGACAGCACGTTTTACAAACTGGAACTCAAATCCGATTGGTTTTTCCCGGGCCTGTTCAAAGGTCATGTGATTGAAATTGGCGGACGATCCGGTGTCGCGGATAGTTTGGGTTCCAGCGATGTGCCATTTTACGACCGTTATTACCTCGGTGGACTTTATTCGCTGCGCGGTTTCAAATATCGCAACGTCGCGCCTCGCGAACCGTTTGATCCGACTGCCCATGTCGTTGAAGACCCGGTTGGCGGTGACAGCTACTGGTATGGTTCAGTTGAATACAGCGTTCCTATTATTGAAAAAGATTCTGGAGTGGATTTGCGCTTTGCGGTGTTTTACGACGCCGGATCAGTCGCGGTAAATCCTTATTCGTTTTCAGGCCCGTTTGATGACAACTGGGGTGTTGGCATCCGCCTGAACATTCCGCATCTTGGTCCATTACGGCTCGACTATGGCATTCCCATTCACCATGATTCCAACAACGGCAATAGCGGCCAATTTCAATTTGGCGTCGGCTACACCCGTGAATTTTAAGATGAAACGCAGTGCAAAAAAAATCTTATGCGCGTTGTTTGCATGTTTTGCGGCTGGTTCGGCGGCAATGACAGCGTCGGCGCAAACAGCGTCCATTTTTGGCAATATGCCGCTGTTTTTTGAAACTGGGCCGGCTCAAACGGAATTCATCGCGCGCGGACGAGAGAGTCAATTTTCAATTTCTCCAAATGAAGCCCAAATCATTTTGTGCAAATCCGGCGCGCAATCTTCCGCCATGCAAATGCGATTCATTGGCGCAAATTCGTCGGCGCAAATCCGTGGCGACGCCGAATTGTCCGGCAAAATAAATTATCTCGTCGGCAACGATTCCGCGCAATGGCGTTCGGGGATTTCAATTTTCGGCAAAGTCAGCGTGGACGAAATTTATCCCGGCATCGGTCTGGTTTATTACGGCAACCAGCAGCGGCTCGAATACGATTTTACGATTGCGCCGGGCGCGAATCCGAATGCGATTCAAATTCGTTTCGACGGCGTGGACAAAATTTCCGTCAATGCGCAAGGCGAACTGGTTCTGACTTTGCGCGACGGTGAAATCCTCCAGCCAAAGCCAGTGATTTATCAAACTGTTGACGGCGCGCACAAAACAATCAGCGGCGGCTATAAAATTCTGGATGCGCATGCAGTCTCTTTTTTCCTGGGCAAATATGATTCGGCATTGCCACTGGTGATTGATCCTATTTTAAGTTATTCAACATATTTTGGCGGCACCTTGGGCGAAACGGCGCTGGCAGTTGCAGTGAACACAAACGATGGCTCGATTTACATTGCAGGCCAGACCTTCTCAAAACTTTTCACAAACGGGGTAAATTTTGCCACGCCCGGCGCATTTCAAACAAATTTTGCCGGTGGCAAGTTGATCGGCGATGGCTTCGTCGCGAAATTTGACAACACAGGCCAAAATTTGATTTACCTCACTTATCTTGGCGGCACTGCGGATGATGAAATTTCCGGCATTGCGGTAGATGGGCAAGGTGATGCTTTCGTGACGGGTTTCACGCAGTCAGCAAATTTCCCGACGACGACCAATGCGATTTATCCGAATATCAGCGGGCCTTTCTACAAAGATTTTAATTCCTATGCAGCGGATGCTTTTGTAGCCGAATTGAATTCCAGCGGCTCCAATTTGATTTACTCAACCTATCTTGGCGGAGAAGCTCCAGACGCGGCTTATGGCATCGCAATTGACTCGGCAGATAATGCTTATGTGACCGGCTTTACTTATTCGACAAATTTTCCGACCACCAATGCGATTCAAAATCATCTGGCTTGTACCAATTCTTTTGATCTCAATGCGAATGCGTTCGTGACCGAAATTGCCGCCGGCGGCACGAATCTGGTTTTTTCCACCTATTTGGGCGGCACGAATTTTGATCAAGGGCAGGGCATCGCCGTGGATGGCGCGGGTTACGTTTATGTGACCGGCTACACGGCCTCGACGAATTTTCCGACTTGGAACGCGCCGACAAATTTACCCAACAGTCATTTGCTGAATGGTTCTACGAACAAAAATAATTTTAACTTCGATGCTTTCGCAACCAAATTTCCGCCGTTCAGCGACTGGATTTATTCAGCCTCGAATCAAGTTTATTCCGTTTCCAACCTCGCTAATTCTTATTCCACTTTTCTCGGCGGCACGAATAATGACATCGGACGTTCCATTGCCTGCGATGCCGCAGGCGATGCGTTTGTGACCGGCTGGACGACTTCAACAAATTTCCCGAACACCGCCACGAATGTTCCGGGACTTTTTTCGTTTGTCGCCACCAACACCACGGCGACTTTAGCCACCAACGCCTTCCTGACGGAAATCAATCCCGGCGGCGGCGCGTTGGTCTATTCCGCGCTCTTTGGCGGCAGGGCCAGCGACATCGGCAACGGCGTTGCCGTGGATGCGGCGGGCGACGCATTCGTCGTCGGCTCGACAACTTCGACGAATTTCCCGACGACCAACACCGTTGGTTTTCTGCGCGCGACAAATTCCAGCACCAAATTCGGCAGCGATGTTTTTGTAATTGCGTTCAACACAAACGCCACTGCATTGTTCTATTCCGCCTACTTGGGCGGCAGGAGCGACGATTTCGGCTATGGCATCGCGTTGGACTCAATGGACAATGCCTACATTGCTGGCTCGACGGCTTCGACAAATTTTCCGACGGCTGATGCTCCACAAAACTTTCGCAACGGCACCAATGACGCTTTTGTTGCTGAAATCGTTTTTACTCCGCTGCTGCCAGAGATCGTGACGCAACCAACGCCAACGAATCAAGCCGTGAGTGCTGGAGCAAATGTAACATTCAATGCGACTGCAACCGGGACAACACCGTTGAGTTTCCAGTGGCAGTTTAACGGAACGAACCTTACGAATGGATTTTATGTTAGTGGTGCAAATAGCACGGGCATTGTAACCAATAGCACTCTGACTATCTTCCAGGCGCAGACGACCAACAGCGGCAACTATACGGTCATCGTCACGAATTATGTGGGATCTGTGACCAGTTCTGTCGCTGTTTTGATTGTGACGAATATTGCAACGGTTCTCACACAACAACCAGTCAGTCAAACAGTGGGTGTAGGTTCGACTGTCATGTTCACGATTAATGGGACAGTGCAAACGCCTGCCTATGTTCAATGGGTGAAAAATGGAACAAACTTGATGAATGGTGGCCATATTAATGGCGCAACCGCAACTAACAACGGCACACTTACTATCAGCAACGCGCAGACAAACGACGATGGAACCTATTGGGCCAGTGTTTCAAATGCTTGGGGAGTGGCGACCAGTTCCAATGCGGTTCTGACGGTAGTGGCTTTTCCCACAATCACGGTGCCACCGACGAATCAGACAGTATGGCTGGGATCAAATGTGAACTTTGCTGTCACCGCCGTCGGAATGTCGCCGTTGAGTTATCGCTGGCAATTGAATGGAACGGACTTGGTGAATGGAGTGCATATAAGTGGCGCAACCAATTTTTCACTGACCATTACCAATGCGCAGCCGGGCGATGACGGAGGCTATTCGGTCATCGTCACAAACAGCGTGGGGTCGGTGACCAGTTCGCCTCCCGCCGTCTTGACGGTGCTAACGCCGCCGAGTTTTGCGAGCATCATTCCTGCGAATGACGGCAGCGGCAGTTTCATCTTGAGCGGCGGCGGCGGCACGAACAACTTCACCTATTATGTGCTGACATCGTCCAACCTTGTGACGCCGCTGAATTTATGGACGCCCATTGCGACCAATCAGTTCGATAATCAGGGCCAGTTTATTTTCACCAACATTCCGCCAACCAACACGCCGCAATTGTTTTACATTCTGCAAATACAACAACCATGATTCGCCGTGCCAAGTTTGGTCCCGTCAGTTTTCAGTTGGCGTTCGTCGAAAATCTTGTTTTACTTTCCCAATGAAAATTATTTTACGAATCATTCTTCCGACAATTTTGTTGCTGACTTTTTTTAGCAGTTCCGCGCTGGCGCAGCAGAAAATCGCCACCGTGGATGTGCAGAAACTTTTCAACGGTTACTGGAAGAAAAAACAGGCCGAAGTCGCGCTCAACGACCGCAAGGCGGAACTCGAAAAAGAGGATCGCGGATTCATTGACGATTTGAAAAAGTCCAAGGACGATTATCAGAAACTGCTGGATGGGGCCAACGATCAGGCTGTGTCCGACGACGAGCGCGCCCGCCGCAAACAGGCCGCAGACGACAAGGCGAAGCAAATTCAGGATTCGCAGCAAACCATCGTTCAGTTCGAACGGCAGGCCCAAGCCACGCTGGCCGAGCAAAGCCAGCGGATGCGCGAAAATATTCTCAAGGAAATTGAGGCCGCCGTCGCTATCAAGGCCAAAGCCGGGCATTACACGCTGGTGATTGATTCTGCGGCGCAGACGGTTAATCAGACGCCAGTCTTTCTTTACAACGAGGGACAGGACGATTTGACCACGGACGTTTTGAATCAATTGAACGCCGGCGCGCCGGTTGACACCACCATTCCATCCGCAACTTCCCCGCCACCGCTGGGCATCGGCAGTCCGTAAGCCAATGCGTTTCAGTGGCAGCATGGACATATTTTGAAAATCGAGCTTGCTTCCGCATATGCAGCCACGTATAGTGCGCGCTCTTTTGTTATTGGAATTCAATTAAATTTATGCGACGTCCCAAAGGCATCAAAACGAAAAAATCCGTGGCCAAGCGGTTCAAGATCACCAGCACCGGCAAGGTCATGCGCTCGCACGCCGGCAAACGCCACTTGCTGCAAGGCAAGAACTCCAAGCACCGCCGCCGTCTCGGCAAGAGTGCTGTCGTGGACGCGACCGACACTTATCGAATTCTCCAAAATTTACCATTCAGCCACTGAACGATCCACGATTTAACAATTCAACGATTTAACGAACCATGCGCGTCACAAATTCACCAGCTTCCCGCAAACGTCGCGGAAGAATGCTCACCGCCGCCAAAGGCTTTCGCCTCAAGCGCTCCAAACTTTACCGCTATGCCAGCGACGCCGTTGACCACGGTCGCCAATACGCCTATCGCGACCGCCGCGTCAAGAAGCGCACGTTCCGTTATCTCTGGCAGATCCGCATCAATGCCGCGACCCGCGCCGCCGGTCTGACTTACAGCCGCTTTATGGAAGGTCTCAAAGCCGCGAAATGCTCGCTCGACCGGAAAGTTCTGGCCGACATCGCCGCGCAGGATGCGGCAGCGTTTACAGAATTGGTCAACGTCGCGAAAGCCGCGCTCAAGGCCAAGCCCGGCGCGACTCTGGCAAAAGCGTAACTCTCAATTTGAAATCGAACAAACGGGCGGCCTGAAAAGGTTCGCCCGTTTTGCTTTTGTGCAAAAAGAATTCTGTAAATTTTGTCAATTCTGTCTCACTCTGTCAGAAAGTTATGTCGCTCCTGAACGAAATTGAACCGCTGAAACAAACCGCGCTCGCGGAATTAAAATCCACCGCCGACCTCGCCGCTTTGGAACAAACCAAGGGCTCGTGGATCGGGCCGAACGGCAAATTCACCGCGCTGATGAAACAACTCGGCACGCTTTCAAAAGAAGAAAAACCCGCCGCCGGAAAACTCATCAATGCCGCCAAAACTGAACTTGAAGCCGCACTCGTTTCGCGCCGTGAAGAACTGGAACTGAAAGCCGCGCTGCCGAAGGAGCCGACCGATTTCACCCTGCCCGGCCGCCGACGCGCACTCGGCAAATTGCATCCGCTCACGCAGGTCACCGACGACATCGTCCGCGCGTTTCGCAAAATTGGTTTTGCCGTCGCCGACGGGCCGGAGATCGAAGATGAGTATCATTGCTTCGACGCGCTCAACACGCCCGCCGACCATCCTGCGCGCGATTCGCAGGACACTTTTTATCTTAACACTACCGACAAGCGCTTGCTCCGCACGCACACCTCGTCCGTGCAAATCCGCGTCATGGAAAAACAGCCGCCGCCCGTGCGCATCATAGTGCCGGGCCGCGTGTATCGCCGCGATAACGCAGATGCAACACATAATCCGACCTTCCAGCAGATCGAGGGACTTTATGTGGATAAAGATGTCACGGTCGGCGATCTCAAAGGCACGGTGGAATTCGTTTTCCGCGAACTGATGGGCGGCGACGTGAAAATTCGTTTCCGTCCGCATTATTTCAGCTACACCGAGCCGAGCTACGAAATTGATTTCACCAACGCGCTCGTGAAGAAGATGGGCAAAGACTGGCTGGAGATCGCCGGTTGCGGCATGGTGCATCCGCAGGTGTTCGAGAACGTCGGCTACGATCCCGAAATCTGGACCGGCTGGGCGTTCGGCTTCGGCATCGAACGTATCGCCATGCTCCGCTACGGCATCAACGACATCCGCCTCTTCTACGAAAACGACGTGCGGTTCTTGAAACAATTTTAATTCAACCAAATGTTTATGAAACCAATGATTCTTTCGAAGCGATTTGAATTAACAATTCCAAAACAGTTGCGCGAATGCTCAAACTCCGTGCGGGACAAAAATTTCAAATCAAAAATGATGGCTCGCAGATAATTTTAATTCCCCAAAGCAAAGCTCCGTTAGGAGCGAAATCTTTGTAGCAACGAACCTAGATAAATTTTTAAGCTCCGTCAGGAGCGACATCGAAAAACGAATGAACAACGCCGGTCAAAAATTTGTGGTTGGCGGAATATGCCGCCCCTACGGGGCTTGGCGGATTTATGATGTGCTGGCTACAAAGATGCCGCTCCTAGCTCATTATCATTTTGAGTTATGTCACATACTTGAGCGTGTCGAGTGGTTTAAGTCATTACGACCAGAGGAATTCGTGGAAAATTTACCTAACATTGGAGGAATAAAAAAACTCATTGACTCTAATATTCCAGTTTTCGAGCGCGGAGCAGCTCTATTCGCTGCGGAAGTGGAAAGAATTCGATCAATTCACGATTAATTTTTATTTTGAAATGAAAGTAACCCTTAACTGGCTCAAACAATACGTTGATTTCAACTGGTCGCCCGAGGAATTGACCGAGCGGCTCACCATGCTCGGCCTCGAAGTCGAGGGCGTGCAGAAAATCTCCGGCGCGTTCGACGGCATCGTCGTGGCGCAGGTCGTCACGCGCGACAAGCATCCCAACGCCGACAAGCTCTCGCTCTGCCGCGTCAACGACGGCACCGGCGAACGCCAGATCGTCTGCGGCGCGCAGAATTTCAAGGCGGGCGACAAAGTGCCGCTCATCCTGCCCGGCGCGTCGTTGCCGCCCAAGCCCGGTGAGAAGGAACCGTTCACCATCAAGGTCGGAAAAATTCGCGGCGTGGAATCGCACGGGATGCTTTGCTCGCACGAGGAATTGGGCATTGAACCGGAAACCATTGGTCTGAAAAAAGAAGACGGGCTTTTGATTTTGCGCGAAGACGCGAAGGTTGGCCAGCCGTTCGGCGAATATCTCGGTCGCAGCGGCAGCGACGTGGCTTATGACCTCGAAGTCACGCCGAACCGGCCGGACTTGAACAGCGTCATCGGCATCGCGCGGGAAATCGCGGCGGTGACGGGCAACGAATTGAAAATTCCCACGATTCAATTTCTCAACACGGAATCCGAGCCAATTCATGGTTTGTTGGATGTTCGCAATGAAGAGCCGGAATTGTGTCCGCGTTACACGGCGCGCATCGTTCGCAAGGTGAAAGTTGGTCCAAGCCCGGACTGGTTGAAAAGCACTTTGGAAAAAGTTGGAATTCGCAGCATCAACAACGTCGTGGACATCACGAATTACGTCATGCTCGAAAGCGGCCAGCCGTTGCACGCTTTTGATTATCATTTACTCAAAAGCAGTGACGCGAATCCACCAAAAATTGTTGTTCGCCGCGCGAGTGAAGGCGAAAAATTCACGACGCTCGATGGCAAGGAACGCGCGTTGACGAATCAAATGCTTTTAATCGCCGATGAAACGAAAGCCCTGGCGCTGGCTGGCGTCATGGGCGGAAAAAATTCTGAAATTAACGCGGACACGACTGACGTGCTGATCGAGAGCGCGTATTTCAAACCGCAAAACATCCGCGCCACGTCCAAGAAACTGGAGTTGCGCACGGATTCTTCCTATCGCTTCGAGCGCGGCGGCGACGTGCACATCTGCGATTGGGCGAGCCGTCGCACGGCGCAACTGATTTGCGATTTCGCGGGCGGCCAGGTTCTCGGCCACGCGATTGACAATTTTCCGCAGCAACCTCCGGCCAAGCCGATCACGCTGCACTTTGCGAAGACGAAAGATTTGCTCGGCATCGGCATTTCGCATTCCGAACAAGTTTCATTTCTGACCAAACTCGGACTGACCGTGACCGAGCAAACTCCCGGCATCTGCACATTCAAAATTCCCTCGTGGCGCGTGGATTTGAAACGCGAGGTAGATTTGATCGAGGAAATCGGACGGCTTTACGGCATCGAAAAAATTCCCGCGACCCCGCCGCGTGGCGCACTCGGCGCAAACGCGTTTGATTCCGTTTATGATCAAATTGCCGAGGCTCGAAGAATTTTAACAGCACTCGGTTTGAACGAGGCGCAGGGACAGACTTTAATTGCGAATGTAGAATGTAGAATGACGAATGAAGAATTGGTCGCGCTTGCAAATCCGTTGAGCAGCGACATGGATGTTTTGCGTCCGAGTTTGTTGCCCGGCTTGATCCACTCGCTGCGGCACAATGTCAGCCGGAAAAATCATGACGTGGCGCTGTTTGAGATTGGCCGCGTATTCACAAATGCAAACGGACAGTCGAAGGAAGAACACCGTGTGGCCATCGCCATCACCGGCCAGCGCGCGCAAAATTTCTGGAGCGGCGGTGAACGAGATGCGAAGTTCGATGTTTATGATCTGGAAGGTCTGCTCGAAGAATTTTTAGAACAGTTCGGCATGCGAGGAATCACCTTTGCGCGCCGCGACGAAAGCAATGCGTTGTTCCTCGAATCGGCGACCATCTCGCTTGGTGGGAAATTGCAACTTGGCGAATTTGGACAATTTCTGCCGACGCTGGCGAAGAAATACGGTTTGCGCGACGCCGTTTTTCTAGCGGAACTGAATTTGGATCAACTGCTCGCGCGGCGAAATCCGGCGAAGTCGTTCAAATCGTTGCCGCAATTTCCATCCATCCGCCGCGATGTGGCGATGCTCGTGCCGGAAACGACGACGCATGAATCCGTTTTGCAAACCGTGAAGCAAACGAAGCCGGCAAATCTGGAGAACGTCGAACTGTTCGACGTCTTTCGCGGCAAAAATGTTCCTGAAGGACAAAAGAGCTTGGCGTATGCGTTCACCTATCGTTCAGCGGAAAAAACTTTGACAGATGAGGAAGTAAATTCTGCTCACGCGAAAGTGGTTGAAGCGCTCAAGGCGCAATTGAAGGCGACTGTGCGCGAGCAGGCGTAAGGTTATTCCGTCGGCAGAAACGGCGGCATCGGGCAATCGAGCGTGTCGGAAATGGCGCGGAGCAATTCGGCTTCGCTTTCCACAATTACGCCGTCCTCGCCGACGGTGTGGACGCAGGCTTCAATCAAATTTTTCTTGATGACCGAAACGGCTTGCGCGAGGCGGTTGAGCGCGGCGTCAATTTCGTTCACGCCGCAATTTTCCTTCGGCAATAACTGCAAATCAGAATCGCCCGGCGCGCGCAGATACGGCGCGCCGGTTTCAAACGCTTTCGCGACTTCGGTGGCATCGTTGCTGCCGATGTCCGCCAGCGCGGAAAGGATGACGGCGCAATCGGGCACGAGCGGTTTGATCGTGTAAAATTGAATAATGTTTTTTTGCGGGCCGTTGAATTGCGAATCCAAATGGCGCAAGACGATTTTTTGCACAACGAATTCAAACAGTTCGATTTTGCCGTCGCTTTGGATCAGCCATTGCAGGGTCTGCGAAAATTTCTGGAAATCGGCGGGAGCCAATTGCTTCAACGCGCCGAGTGCGAGATTGACCATCGGCAGGCGCGCGTGTTTCGCGGCGGCGGAAACGTCGGGAAACAGCGCTGCGGTTTTTTCGGAAACGGACGGTGAAAAGCGTTTTGCGATTTCAGCGATTTGCCCGGCGCGTTCGTTTTCATTCACGCTCAAAATCAATGCAAAAATCAGCGCGGCGGAATCGAGCGGTTCACGCGCGGACAATCTGATTTGATCGGGTAATGAATCGCGCAATTGCTCGGCGTATTGCAAATGCAGCGGCGCGGGATTGCCGATGTTCGGCAGAACGGAATGTGATTTGATGACGGGCGGCTTTGCGTCGTCGCCGGAAGCGAGAATTGCGCCGCCAACGACCGTGCCGAAAAGATTCGGCATCGGCGCGCGTTTCGGTTTTGAAGTTTTGTCAGCCGACTCATCAAAGTCGTCGTAGCGAACTTCTGGAAATTTTCCGTCGAAATTTGGATCGAAGGCGCGGATGCGATCCGGCAACGGTGGATGCGTTTCGAGCAAACCGATAAAAGCCTCGCTGATGCCGTTGGAAAAAAACATATGCGACAATTCTTCCGAATGCGCGTGCGCGAGGCGCGAGCCGTTTTCGCCGAGGCCGCCGATTTTTTTTAGCGCGCCGGTGATGCCGCCGGGATTTCTCGTGAATTGCACGGACGAAGCATCGGCGAGAAATTCGCGCTGGCGGCTGACGGCAGCTTGAATCAATCGTCCAAAAAAAACGCCGATGTAGCCGATGATTAACAGCGCGAGTCCGAGAATCGGCAGCGGATTTTGTCCGCGACTGCGACCGCCGCCGCGCGCGGTTTGCAAAAGAATTCGCCCAACAATCGCGAGGCAAAGAATTCCGAAAATAGTTCCCATGAGACGCAAGTTCAGTCTCATATCGCCATTGAGAATGTGGCTGAACTCGTGGCCGATGACGCCTTGCAGTTCGTCGCGCGATAGAAGTTTCATGCAGCCGCGCGTGACGGTGATGGTCGCGTCGCCGGGCTTGTGGCCGGCGGCGAAGGCGTTGATGCCATCCTCGTCGTCCATGACATAAACCTGCGGCACGGGCACGCCGGACGCGATGGCCATTTCCTCGACGACGTTGAGCAGCTTGCGTTCGTCAGGATCGGTCGTATTTGAACTGACAAGCCGCGCGCCCATCATTTCCGAAACGGCGCTGCCGCCGGCGGCCAATGATGCGGTTTTGTAACTGCTGCCGATGAAAACAACCGTGAGCGTGCCGAGCGCGACGCCGAGAAAAAGTTGCGCGTTCCACAAGTTGAATTGCGCCTGCGTTTCATCGTAGGAATGTTGATGCGCCTGAACGCCGGAAAAAATCAGCAGTGACGCGATGTAAATGGCGGCAATCATTG
The DNA here is from genome assembly GCA_036501565.1 of Verrucomicrobiia bacterium. Lineage (GTDB taxonomy): Bacteria > Verrucomicrobiota > Verrucomicrobiia > Limisphaerales > UBA11358 > UBA11358. The sequence goes on along the minus strand of DASYAA010000105.1, from coordinate 14,598 downwards.
CCGCGACCGCCAGAACAAAGTAGATGACAAGCCACTTGGTTTTTTTGCGGGCTTTGTCTTGTTGCTCGAAGAAATCCATTTTATTAAATCGTTGATCCCTTAAATCGTGAATCGTTGCTTTAGCGGTGGCGTTTTTGATGCAACGATTCAATATAGAAAGCCGGCCCACCGCTGACCGGACACTGTTGACCGTGACATATCAACTACTTTTTAACGACTAAATTGATAAGCACAATGTTCACAAGAATGACAAACAGGATGGTTCCTATGAATGTCCACATCATGCACGCCGCTCCCTTTTTCTGTCCAAGATTGATAGTCCAGCCCATGCTCCGAATCGGTTTCGGAACCCAGACGCGGCTGTCCTTCTTGCTGAAATAAAGACCACCCGACCAATTGTCAGGATTGTTCCATTCGCTTTCATTGATGTCATCTTGCGCCATACAATGTGACGATTCAACAATTCAACGAATCACGAAAAAGAAACTTTCGGCGCGTCCTTCTGCTCCGGCTTGTCCACGACGAACAGTTCCGCCGCGCCGAAGTTGAACATTCCCGCGATGAGATTGCTCGGAAACACTTCGCGGTCGGTGTTGTAAGTCATCACTGAGTCGTTGTAAGCCTGCCGGGCAAAGGAAATTTTATTTTCTGTGGAAGTCAATTCCTCGGTCAGTTGCATCATGTTCTGGTTCGCCTTCAAGTCGGGATACGCTTCGCTCACCATCATCAAACGGCTCAATGTTCCGGCCAATCCGGTTTCGGCGGCGGAAAGATTTTTTATGGCACTGGTATCGCCGGGATTTGCGGCGGCGGTTTTCGACGCGGCGTAAGCGATGTTGCGCGCTTCGGTAACGGCGGTGAGCGTTTCGCGCTCGTGTTTGATGTAGCCTTTCGCAGTTTCGACGAGGTTCGGAATCAAGTCGTAGCGGCGCTTGAGTTGCACGTCAATCTGCGCGTAGGCATTTTTATAACGGTTGCGCATCGTGACAAGTTTGTTGTAGATGCCAATGATGGAGCCGATTACTACAATTGCGATGATTATGAAAATAATCAAAGCGACGGCCATGATTCCAATTCCCGCCAGCGCCAGCGTTGCGGGTTCAGCCAGAATAATTCCAGTAGTCATAGTTTTTCTTTGTTGAATTTTGTTAATTGCTAGGCCAAAGCGCGCGGCGGAGCAATAACAATTTTACAATGTCTCGGTGATGACTTCGCGCAATTCCTGGAGAATGGCTCCGGCGGTGAAAGGTTTGCCGATGAAATGACTGACGCCAAGTTCACGAATGATTTCATGGTCCGGGTCGCTCTTCAAACCGCTGGAAGCGATGATTTTGACTTTTGGATTGAGGTGCCGCAAGGCGCGGATTGTGGCTTCGCCATTCATCACGGGCATCAGGAGGTCGGTGAGCACGACAGCAATGTCAGCCTGATTTTCCGAATACAAGGCCAAAGCCTGCGTGCCATCGTTCGCGAGCAGGACTTTGTAACCAAAAGTTTCAAGCATGGCTTGCGCCGTTTCGCGGACGGATTTTTCGTCATCCACAACGAGAATGGTTTCGCCTTTTCCGCGCGGGAAATTTGCCGGTTTATCCTCAAGTTTGTCCGGCTGCAAACTCGCCTGTGCGGGAAAATAAATTTGGAAGGACGAACCCTTGTCCGGTTCTGTTTCCAGCAAAATGAATCCATTGTGGCTTTTGACGATGGAAAGCGCAGTGGACAATCCCAAGCCCGTGCCTTTGCCGATTTCTTTTGTCGTAAAAAATGGCTCGAAAATCCGGTCGCGAATTTCACGCGGAATGCCGCCGCCCGTATCCGTAACTTCCAAAACCACATAACGTCCCGGATGCGCTTCGAGATGAGTGCCGGCAAAATTTTCGTCCGCGATAAAATTTCGCGCGGCAATGGTCAGTTTGCCACCTCTCGGCATGGCTTCATTGGCATTCACACAAAGATTCAGCAACATTTGGTGCAATTGTGTCGGGTCGCCGGGAATGAGCCAAACGTCCGCGGCGATTTTCAATTCAACCTTGAGGGATTTATTTAACGTTTCGGCGGCGATGCGCGCGGTGTCCTTGATCAAGTGCTGCGGATGAACCGGAATGCGCTGGCCGTCCAGCCCGCGGCCAAACCACATGACTTGTTTGATGATGTCCGCGCCGCGTTTCGCGCTTGCCTCGACGGTGTTCAAAATATCCAGGCTTTCCTTTTCCGATGTTTTTTCACGCAACAACGCGGTGGAAATCATGATGGGCGTGAGAATGTTGTTAAGATCGTGCGCGATGCCGGTGGCCATCCGTCCGATGCTTTCCATGCGTTGGGCGCGCAACAGTTGTGCCTCCAGATTTTTTTTGTCCGTGATGTCGCGGCCGATGCCAACGAGACCGATGATGTGACCGTCGGCGTCGCGCCACGGAACTTTTGTTGTCAGTAGCCAGACGGATTTTCCGTCCGCCACGATGACTTTTTCTTCACGATTGATGACGGACTGGCCATTTTGTAGCACCAATTGATCGTCTTCAAAAAATTTCTCCGCAACCTCCTTGGGGAAAAATTTGAAATCATTTTTGCCCATCGCTTCGGCTTCCGTCTGACATCCCAAATTCTTCAAATCGGCCGGGTTGGCCAGAATTTTGCACGCGGCCATGTCTTTGGCGTAAATCGCGTCCGGCAAATTGTCAATCACCGTGCGTAGCAGATTGCGCTCAGCCATTAACTTGATTTCCGCTTCCTTCTGCTTGGTGATGTTACGACCGCCGCCGACGATGCCCACGATGTTTCCAGCAGCGTCCCGCCACGGAACCTTTGTCGTTAGCATCCAAAAAACTTCGCCATTGGTATTAATAAGTCTTTCTTCACGGCTGATGATGGACTCGCCCTTTTTAAGCACCCGTTGGTCGTCTTCAAAAAGTTTTGCGGCGACTTCCGGGGCAAAAAAATCGAAATCGGTCTTGCCCAAAACTTCGGCTTCGGTTTGGCATCCCACATTTCTAACATTGGCCTTATTGGCCAGCGTTTTGCGCGCCGCCGCATCTTTCATATAGATGGAGTCCGGCAGATTATCAATCAACGCGCGCAACAGATTGCGCTCGTCCGCCAGTTTGGTTTTCATCTCCTTTTGTTTGCTGATGTCCGTCAGCGCGCCGACCATGCGCACGGCTTTGCCTTCCGCATTGTGAATCACATGACCCCGGTCCAGCACGTCCGCATACAAACCGTTCTTGCAAAGGAAACGATATTCATCCCGCCAGAATTTTTCTCCGTTGTGAATGGCCGCGTGAATTCCATCATGCACATGCTGGCGATCTTCTGGGTGGATGCGATTGACCCAAAACTGCGCGTCTGTCATCAACTCTTCCGGCGGATAACCGAACGTCTCGCTCGCGCTTTCGCTGCGCCAGACCGTGTTGGTTTCCAAATCCCAATCCCAGAATACGTCGTTCGTCACCCGCGCGATGAGTTTGAGCCGCTCGTCAGCACGTTGAAGTTCCTCGAGCTTTTTTCGTCCGGCGTCCGGCTGTTCGGAAAAATTCTGCATTTTGTTCAAACCGCCGCCCGGCATGAAAAACCGTCGTGGTGGAATGGATTATTTTTACGCGAATTGCAGAAACCACGCAAGCAATTCATCATGGTTCGACAAAGACCGGCATTCCGACCCACGCCAGCCGCGACAAATACTCCGCGTCCCAATTCGCCAGCCGGAAACAACCGTGCGATTCTGTCCGCCCGACTTGTTCCGGCGCGGGCGTGCCATGAATGCCATAACCCGTTTTATCCAGGCCAATCCACGCCACACCGACGGGATTATTCGGGCCAGGCGGCAAAATCAATTTGTGGCCGATTGCCTGCAATTCATCCGACTCGGGAAAAAGTTCCGGGTCCACGGTGTAATTTGGATTCGGCGCGACGACGGCGACATGCAACTCGCCGACCGGACGTTTTTCAACCCGCGCCGCAATGCTGCACGGAAAATGCGCGAGCAGATTCGTCCGCTCATCAAACGCCTCCAGAAATTTTTCGTCAAGATGAATGACCACAAACGCCGCGTTGCCGTCCGGCTCGGGATAATTCACGTCGGGAATTTTCAAAATCGTTCCCACCGAAATGTTCGTCCAGCTCACGTTTGGATTTAATTTTTCAATCAACAGCGGATGCGAATGCGATTTTTCAGCGACCAGTTCCAGCTCCGTTTCATAATCCAGCGCCGTCTGCTGCGATTTGGCCAGCCACGTTTTGCCCAGCGGCTGCAATCGCGCAAGGTCGTTCGTCGTCACGGCGTAAGTTGTCAAGATCGGCGCGTCGAGCGTGAGTCGCGGGCGCGTGTTCGTGTCGAGCTTGCCGGTTTCCGGCAGATTTTCAATCTGCTGAAAAACGGAAATCGCCTCGCGCGTTTGCGAGCCAAGCGCCGCGTCAATCGAACCCGGCGAAATTCCCCGCCGCGCCAGCGCGACTTGCGCTTCAAAAACGTCATGGACCGGTCGCGGAAAATCCGCAGGCGATTGACGGCCAACAATCAATGGTTTCGGTTGTGATTTGATTTTTGCAATCGGCGTTACCGCGCGGACGGCTTTTTTTGAATGCTCGTGGCGCCAAAAAAAATAAATTGCGCCGGCAATCAGAATGAAAAAAATCAGCCGGACGAATTTGCCGCCGCGATTTGTTCGCGCGCGCGGCATTTGATATTTTGGTTTTGGACGGCGAGCCACGCGGATTATTTTAAGCGAACCACGAAAGAACGCAAAGAACGCAAAGAATTAAACTGATGCTACTTTTTTGCCAGCATTTCGTTGTAGGCCTGCGCGATTTGATCCACGAGCGGCGACGGCGCGACTGGCTCGCCGTTGAACGCGACCACCGGCACGATGCCGAGCGCGCTTTGCGTCACAAAAATGCCTGCGGAATTCCGCAACGCCTCGGCCTTGATGACGCGTTTATTCACTTGCAGGCCAAGCGACTGGCAAATTTCCAGCACCACCGCGCGCGTGATTCCCGGCAAAACGCCGCGACCCGTCGGCACCGTGCAAATTTTATCCTGATAAACCCAGAATAAATTGCCGCCCGCAGTTTCCGCAACTTCGCCGTTGGTGTTGATGAGCAACGCCTCGTCCGCGCCTTTTTCGGCGGCTTCGGCGCGCGCCATGACGTGCAAAATTTTGCTCGTCGTTTTGAATGACGACAGCAGGTCAGCCGCCGGAATGTGGAACGACGACGTGACAAGATTCCATCCCACCGGATTTTCCAACAGCGGCGCGGCGTGCAATGTCATCACGATGGTCGGAGTCCCGGCATTTTTGGGCGAGTAACCGCGTTCGCCCGGCCCGCGCGTCAACGTCACGCGCAAAATCGCGTCGGGCATTTTATTTTGCTTGATGAGTTGCGCGGCGAATTTTTCCAATTCCTTCGGCGCGAACGGCGGTTTGATTTCCAGAAAATCCGCGCCGCGCGTCATGCGCTCCAAATGCTGCGCCATGCGGAACGGCCTGCCGTTGACGACGCGCATGGTTTCAAAAAGTCCGTCGCCCAGCAAAAAGCCGCGGTCATTCACGGGAACGACGGCTTGCGCTTCGGGCAAAAAATGTCCGTTGAAAAAAACGAGCATGGATTCCTAATGCGTTTCAATTAGCCGAAGCGTGGAAGTTCTGCGAGTAAAAAACTTTCCTAAATTCAAGAATTCAATCTGAAGGACTACAAATAATCTCCATGCCCATTCATTCTTAAAGAGCGACTTAAATTTACTACGGAATAGTAATTTAAGTTTACTCTTTAATTTGGACAAAAACAAAGGAACAGGAGCGAGTTCATCTTCTTCTGTTTTCACATTTGAAATTTAATTTTTTACGCCACCTCAACCAGCCTTGTCACTTTCGCCGGTGTTTCGCTGAATTGCGCCTTCACTTTGGCGACGGTGTTCTCGACGGACAAGCCGTATTTCTTGCGGAGTTCGTCCTGCGTCGAGGCGTGCTCGATAAATTGATCCGGCCAGCCGATGCGCACTACGGACGTCGTCACATTTTTTTCGCTGAACAATTCCAGCACCGCCGAGCCGTAGCCGCCCATCAACACATGGTCTTCCAGCGTCACGACGACATCCGCCGCGCGCCCGAAAAATTCCGTCGTGCCCGCGTCAATCGGCTTGGTGAAACGCGGATTGATGACGGCGCAATCAAATCCTTCGTTCGCCAATTGTTCCGCAGCTTTGCGTGCAATCGTATTCATCGGGCCGAGGCCGAACAGCGCGATTTTCTTTTTTCCGTTGTTGGAAAAATTCTGGACGACCTGCGCCTTGCCGATCTCGATCAATTGCGGCTGGTCTTTAACCGGCACGCCTTCCGCCGCGCCGCGCGGATAGCGGATGAACACCGGATGATTCTGGTGCGTCGCGGTGAACATCATGTCGGCGAGTTCGTCTTCATTTGCCGGAGCCATTGCAATCACATTTGGAAAACAGCGCAGATACGCGATGTCAAAAAGGCCGTGATGCGTCGGGCCATCGTTCGCGGAAAGTCCGGCGCGATCCATGCAGAAAATCACCGGCAAATCCTGAAGGCAAACATCGTGATGAATGCAATCGTAAGCGCGTTGAAGAAACGTGGAATAAATCGCCACGACGGGATGAAATCCCATCGTCGCCATTCCGGCGGCAAAAATGACGCCGTGTTCTTCAGCGATTCCCACATCGTAATAACGATCAGGCATCGCCTTTTCCAAATGTTTCATGCCCGTGCCAGTTGGCATCGCGGCAGTAATTCCGACGAGGCGATTGTCGCGCTGACAAAGTTTCACGAGCGTTTGGCCCATCACGTCCTGATACATGGGCGGCGAATTTGGTTTTGCCGCAGGCGTTTCGCCGGTCTTCGCGTCGTAAGGCCCGAGGCCGTGGAATTTTTCCGGGAATTTCAGCGCGGCTTCAAAGCCTTTTCCCTTTTGCGTCAAAATGTGAATGACAATCGGATGGTCGCACGTCTTCGCAAATTCCAGAGTGCTGATGAGCAGCGGCAAATTATGTCCATCAATCGGGCCGAGATAGCGCAGTCCCATTTCCTCGAAAAGAATCGGACTGCCGTAACCGCCGCGACCGTCAGCCTCGATGTTCGCGGTATTTTGGCGCAAACTGACGCCGGTGATCGCGCCCTTGAAACCTTCCTCGGCTTTGTGAGCGAGCTTGAGCGCGAGTTCTCCTTTGGGCAAACGGCGGACAAAATTTTCAAAATCCTTCGCCAGTTTGTTGTAGCGCGGATTAGTGATGAGCTTGTTGAGGTAAGCGGAAATCGCGCCGACGTTTTTTGCGATGCTCCACTCGTTGTCGTTGAGAATGCCGATGAATTTTTTCGTCGTGTGGCCGAGGTTGTTGAGCGCCTCGAAGGAAATTCCATTCGTCAACGCCGCGTCGCCAAAAATGCAGACGACATTTTCGTTCGTGCCGCGTTTGTCGCGCGCCGCCGCCATGCCGAGCGCGGCAGAAAGCGCCGTGCCTGCGTGACCCGCGCCGTAGCAATCATGCTCGCTTTCCGTGCGCAGCGCAAAGCCGTTCAAACCATCCGTCTGGCGCATCGTGCGGAAACGATTTTTGCGCCCGGTGAGAATTTTATGAACGTAGCACTGATGGCTCACGTCCCAGACAAATTTATCCTTCGGCGAATTGAAAACCTTGTGCAGCGCGAGCGTCAATTCCACGACGCCGAGATTCGGGCCGAGATGGCCGCCGGCTTTGGCAAGGCCGGCGATGAGTTCCTCACGGATTTCGCCCGCGAGTTCCTGCAATTGCGGCAGCGTCAATTTTTTGACGTGTTCTGGCGCGTCCACCATGTCGAGATAACGAGTCATGTTTTGTAATGGGTTAAACGGTTAAATCGTTGAATTGTGATTGCCGATTTAACAATTCAACTATTTAACGCTTCAACATCGCTTTCAAACGGTTTTAATTTCATTTCGCCCGCGGCGTTTTTTTCCAATTGTTGAATCTTCAATTCCGCGTCTGCCAATTTTTCCTGACAAATTTTCACAAGTTTCGAGCCTTCCTCATATTTTGCCAAAAGCGTTTCCAGCGGCAAATCGTCGGACTCCATCGCCCCGACGATGCCCTCAAGTTTTTTCAACGCATCTTCAAACGGCGGAGCTTTGGCGGGAGCTTGTCCTGCGCTTTTTGATGAATTTGCCACGGGAAGAAAGGCTAAAATAAAAATTCCGGCGCGTCCAGCCTGGAGTCAACGCTGCGTTTTTTGAACTTCGCTAAAAATTTCGCCAGCTTTCAACCGCGTCTTCAATTTCTGTCCGGCTTTAATTTTTGCCGCGTCGCGCAAAACTTTTCCGCTCGCCGCATCCGTCGTGATGGAGTAGCCGCGCGACAAAACCTGCTCCGGCCCGAGCAGATTCAATTGCTTTTGGATTTGCCGCAATTGCTCGCGCCGCTGTTTCAAAAATTGCGACGGACGGATGCGGTGCAATCGCTCCGACAAATTTCGCAAAACGATTTGCGAATGGCGCGTCCCATGTTTCGCGCACCGCGACAGATTATTTTGCAAATCGTCCAAACGCTGAAGCCAGTTTTGAAATTTCCGGCGCGGATGCGCGCGCGTCAATCGCTGCACATTTTGTTCGAGCAAAAATTCTTTGCCTTCGATTTGCTGCTGGAATAATTGCCGCAGCCGCTCGCCGCACTGCGATAAAAATTTGCGGCTTGAAAAAATTACTTCTGTGATGATTTCCGCCGCCGCACTCGGCGTCGCCGCGCGAATGTCCGCGACAAAATCCGCAATCGTGAAATCAATCTCGTGGCCGACGGCGGAAACAACTGGAATCGCCGATTCGAAAATGGCGCGCGCGACGATTTCCTCGTTGAACGCCCACAAATCTTCCAGCGAGCCGCCGCCGCGAGTCACTAAAATCAAATCGAGCTTCGTTGAATTGTTAAATGGTTGAATTGTTGAACTGGTTTCCAATTTAACGCTGTAACTATTTAACAATTTGACAGCCTTCGCAATTTCCCTTGCCGCGCCGTCACCTTGAACGCGGCATGGCGCAAAAATAATTTCCAGCGACGGATTGCGCCGCTGAATGACATGCAAAACGTCACGAATCACCGCGCCGGACGGCGACGTGACCAAACCGATGCGTTGCGGAAATTTTGGCAGCGGACGTTTTCGTTCGGAAGCGAACAATCCTTCCGCCGCCAATTTCTGCTTCAGCTTTTCAAATTGGATTTGCAGAGCGCCGACGCCTTGCAATTCCACGGCGCGGACAATGATTTGATAATTGCCGCGCGCTTCATAAATCGTTACTTCACCTTGCACTAAAATTTTTTGGCCGTCGGAAATTAATTCGCGGTGCGCCACAAGTTCATTGCGAAATAAAACGCAGGCGATCTGCGCGCTGGCGTCTTTAAGCGTAAAATAAATGTGGCCGGAGCTTTGCGCGCGGAGATTTGTCACTTCGCCGCTGACCCAGATTTGGCCGATTTGTTTTTCGAGCAGTCGCCGGATTTGCTCGGTCAATTCGCCGACGGAAAAAATCTTGCGCGTTGCTTCCGTCGGAAACAATTCGCCGAAATCCCATTGCGATTTGGATTTGCTCATCGAGTTCAAAGTCAATTAAGCCATGCCCGCCGCGTCGAATCAAGCGAACGCGGGCGTCCGCCAGCCATTCCTTGCGAAAGGATTGGCTTTTTTTGTCTCATTCGGCTTTTCCTCTGGTGGGCAACCTGATAATTCTCTTCACCTTATGGCTTACAAAGACATCACGCCGCCCATCGGCGGAAAAATTACAATCACGAACGGCAAACTAACCGTTCCTGAAAATCCAGTTCTGCCGTTCATTCGCGGCGACGGAACCGGCCCGGACATCTGGGCGGCGAGCGTGCGCGTGTTCGATGCCGCAGTCAAAAAAGCATACGGCGGCAAACGGAAAATTTCCTGGTTCGAGGTTTTTGCTGGCGAAACGGCCAAAAATAAATTCGACAACTGGCTGCCGGATGACACGGTCGAGGCGTTCAAGGAATTTCTCATCGGCATCAAAGGTCCTCTCACCACGCCCGTCGGCGGCGGCATTCGCTCGCTCAACGTCGCGCTGCGCCAAATGCTCGATTTGTATGTCTGCTTGCGACCCGTCCAATATTTTTCTGGCGTGCCGTCGCCCGTGAAGCATCCCGAAAAAGTGGACATGATTATTTTCCGCGAAAATACCGAGGATATTTACGCGGGAATTGATTTTGAAGCCGGCAAGGACGCCGCGTTGAAGATGATTGAATTTTTGAAAACAAATTTCCCGAAAGATTTCAAAAAAATCCGCTTTGGCGAAACGCCCGATGTCGTCGGCATCGGCATCAAGCCCGTTTCAAAAACCGGCACGCAACGCCTTGTCCGTTCCGCTATTCAATACGCCATCGCCGAAAATAAAAAATCCGTGACGATTGTCCACAAGGGCAACATCATGAAATACACGGAAGGCGCGTTTCGCGATTGGAGCTACGAACTCGCCAAGTCGGAATTTGGCGCGGTCGAAATGGCCGGCGGCCCGTGGTGCAGGCTGCCCAACGGCATCGTCATCAAGGACGCCATCGCCGACATCACGTTGCAGCAAGTGCTCACGCGACCTGAAGATTTCGATGTCATCGCCACGCTGAATTTGAACGGCGATTATTTAAGCGACGCGCTCGCCGCACAGGTCGGCGGCATCGGTATCGCGCCCGGCGGAAATATAAATTACATCACCGGCCACGCCATTTTTGAAGCCACGCACGGCACCGCGCCGAAATACGCGAACAAAGATCAGGTGAATCCCGGTTCGGTGGTGCTTTCCGGCGAAATGATGTTCCGCTACATGGGCTGGACGGAAGTGGCCGATTTAATTCTCAAAGGCTTGAATGGCGCGATTCGTAGCAAGCGCGTCACCTACGATTTCGCCCGGCAGATGACCGGCGCGACGGAAATAAAATGTTCCGCGTTCGGCGACAACATCATCGAGAATATGTGAATTGTCGGTGTTTCAGCAAAAATAAAAAAGGCGGACGATTGCTGTCCGCCTTTTTTATTAAAGGAGCAAAAAGTTGGTCACTGCGTGTTCACGCGGAAGAACTGGACGGGCGGATTCGTTGCCGGGAATGTGAATTGTTTGAGCGAGCCGTCGCCGGTGAAGTTGGTCAGGTTGATCCACGCGCCATGGGTCAGGTTGGTGCGGGATTGGATGGTGTGCGGGCGTCCCGCCAATGTCTGGAAGGAAAATTGCAGATTGCCACTGACGCGCGTCAGGTTTGTGAGCAGCACTGGCAACGGCGCGGGCGCTCCCACGACAAAATTGTTAAATGATTCGGAAGCCAGATTGACGGTGGTGGCCCAGGTTCGGACCGGGTTGGAAGAAGCATCCGCCGGCGTTGTGAAAGTCACGCCGGGGAAATTGTTGCTGGTGTAATTCACGTCAAAACGATTTGATCCATAGCTCAATATCGGAGCAGACAGCCAGTTGGTGGCGGTAATCGGCAGACTTGCATACGGCCCGCTCAAAAGATCAACGACCAGTGTGGAATAATTAGTCAGACCGGTCCAATAATACACCGGGTTGGTGGAGACGTTGACAGAGCCGTTGGTCGGGTAAAAGACTTTGACTGCTTTCAGCAGGTTGGTGTCCAAACCGCTGATGGAAACCTGAAACGAATACACTTGCTGGGTCGGACTGCCTTGATTGATGGAGATGATCCATGAACCGTTGGTGAATTCATTGATCACATCGCTCAAGGAACCAAGAATCGCAGAACTGCTGCTGCCACCAGAAGGATATGTTTCAGCGTTAAAGTAGTTGTTTGGTGATTGCACGCTGTTTGTAGTGGTGGGCGCTGGATTGACAGAGTTAAACGAAACCCCGGCAGAATAATATTCCCCGAAATTCGGATCTTGTGACCGGTAGATAACAAATTGAAGGTCCACGTCCACCGGATAAGGTGTGCTGGAGAAGCTGGCGAGCGTGGTGCCGGGATTGTTATAAAGGAAAGATACTTCATCAGGACTCAAAACTCTGTCATAGATTTGGATGTCGTCGAGCAATCCATCGTAGCCGTTGTAACCGCTGTCATCGGGACTCGAAGGATCGGGATTACTCGCATCGGCGATGGCTCCAATGGTCAGAAGCTGCGGGTCATTCAATAGTTCGGTTGTGTCGAAGTCTGATGTGTCCAATACGCCGTCAATGTAAATGTCTTTTTCGCCAGTAGTTTGGTTTCGGCTGACGACGACGTGATGCCAGTTTCCGTCGTTGACTGTGGCTGAAGAGTTGATGGTGTCGTCGTAGCCATAATCCGTGTCACCGGTGTTGAAAGCAATCTGCCCGCCGGTGAGAGCGATTGGAACCAAGTCATTCGCCAGTCCGCCGACATCGGCTGAAATAATTCCCGCGCCGTTGAAAGCATAATCATCAGGGTCGTGGTTGTCCTGCGTGGTGTTGACCCAAATCGAAATGCTGAAATTACCCGCCAATGTGGATAACAGGTTGGTCGGAGCCGTCAAATAACTGCCGCCATCAAAACTGACTGATCCAACCCCGGCTATGGTATCAGAACTTATGGCAGGTCCACTGCCGCCGAAATTGCCGGCCAGCACGATGTTGTTGCCATTGCCGGAAACATCCGGGGCAACCACGCTGCCTTCATCGAAATCATAATACGCGGCGAGGCCGTTTGCGGCACTTCCTGCAAGATTTGGAATGGTCGTGCCCGGGCTGCCGTAAAGCGTGGCGACTTCAGTATCAGAAAGGACGCCGGAATAAATTTGCAGATCATCCAAGAGGCCGCTGTAGGCGGAATAGTTGGTGGGAGCAGTATCAATTTCGTAGGCCCAACCGCCAATGGTAAGGTTGTAATTGTTTCCATTGAGCGGATTGGTGGTGCCAATCTGGGAATCTTCAAAGTTGCCGTCCACATAAATTTTCTTTTCGCCGGTGGTCTGGTCGCGGGTGACTGTAATCAAGTGGTAGTTGCCATCGTTGACGCTGGTGATCGAGTGCAGTGTGTCGGAAGCTCCGGGGTCGCCTCCTCTGGTGGTGAAGGCGGCTTTGCTGCCGGTGATGGCCAGCGGAATCGTGTCGTTGGTATTGCCTTGTTGGTCGTTGTAGGCCCAGAATATGACCGCGCCAAAAAAGGCGTTGTTGTAGTCAGCGCCATTCGTCACGGTGGTTTTCACCCAGACAGAAAACGTGAAACTGCCGGCCAGCACCGCATTCAAATTTGTCACGGCTTGATTGTAGGGATTGATGGCGTCGGTGCCAAAAAACTGGATGGCGCCACCGCCCACTTCTGCATCTGTGCTGGACTGATGCTGTGGTCCCCACCAAGTCTCGCCGGACATATCGTTGCCGTTGCCCGAGATGTCTTCGCCAAGATTGCCGTTGTTATCAAAATCATAATGTGCAACGAGCGTATGTCCGCCTGAACCGCCGAGAACGGGCGTGCCGACGGTGAATTGTGGATCATAAGTGAAATCACTTTCTAAAGTGGCCGTGGAAATCCAGCCGGAAATCGGTTGCGCCGCATTGTTTGTCGGCGTAGCGGCAATGATCTGTGCCGTCACGTTGCTGGTGTAATCAACACTGAAATCGTTCGTGCCATCGGGAAGCACCACCGGACACGGCCAGGAAGTTTGATCCGGCGGCAGGCCAGCCGCCGCCTCGTAATTGTAGTTGCCATTAGTATCAATGTAATAATCTTGAACAGATAAACTTCCCGCCCAGTTGGCCGGACCAGTCCAGCTAAAAAGCGGCTGGCTGGTGACATTCATCGCGCCGTTGGTTGGAAACACCGCCACGGCCGGGGCGCCAAACGAGTTGCTCGTCACACCCGTGACCGTGACGGTGAATTTATACTGGTTGGTGGAAATGGAATTGGTGACAAAAATAGACCACTGGCCATTGGTGATGCCAAAGAGAAAGGAATTAAAGTCATAGTAGTAATTCCCGCCTCCGGTAGCGTAACCGATGGTGTTGTTGGTCGCTTGATATTGAAGCTGGGAACCTAGAGAATTGTTGGTGGGATATTGTGGCGACGTGATCTCGTAATACCCGTTTGGGAAATTGGGTGTGTTGGTGTTCGCGCTCAGGTAGGGATAAAAATAGTATCCAAAGGTGTCGTGATACAAATGGATGTCCACCGTCAATCCGGCGCGCGCCGTTGGCATGACCCAAAAACATGCGCAAAGAATTAAAAGCCAAGCATAAAATAAATGCTTTGAAAGTCCGTAGATTATAGATTTCATGACAGGTTTAATTTCTGATTTAACATTCTGAAACTCTGATTTGCCGCGCCCGGAACACGCCCCTAAACTGACGGGTGGATTTAATACGGGCTTTTGCCGAAAATCAAGCAAATAAGTCCACACAGACAAGTGTTATTTGCCGGGCAGATTGTCGGAACCGTTTTGTTTTTCCATCTGTTTCACCAAATCGCGCACATGTGAATCTTCTGTGTTTGGTTGGAAGCGAAAAGCCGGAACGATTTTCTCATTCCGGCTTTTTGTTCTCAAACTTCCATTACATCGCCATGTGGCTTACGGGATCGCTCCAATCGGAATAACCCGTGCTGCCGCCGATGGCGCGCGCCTGCACTTTATAGATCGTGCCGGGGGT
>DASYAA010000104.1:0-8021 GCA_036501565.1 Verrucomicrobiia bacterium | reverse complement strand
TGAAATTTTCATTCGCGGCATGGCGGGCGAACGTTTCGGCGTCCGCAACTCCGGCGTCAATGCGGTCGTCGAAGCCGTCGGCGATCATGGTTGCGAATACATGACCGGCGGTCGCGTCGTGGTTCTCGGCAAGACCGGACGTAATTTCGCCGCCGGCATGAGCGGCGGCGTCGCTTATGTTTTGGATGAAGCCGGAGATTTTGCGACGCGCTGCAACATGGAACTCGTCGGCCTCGAAAAACTAGAGGACGAAGATTTTGCGACGCTCAAGTCCGCGATCGAAGAGCACGCGATCAACACCAAAAGCACGCGCGCCGCGAAAATTCTCGCGGAGTGGAGTTCGTTCGCGCCGAAATTTGTGAAAGTGATGCCGCAGGATTACAAGCGCGTGCTGCAATCGCTGAAGAAGGTGCAATCGCAAGGCTTGAGCGGCGAGGACGCGATCATGGCCGCGTTCGAGGAAAACGTGAAAGGCGGACATTGAGTTTTGTCCGCAGATTTCGCAGATTTACGCAGATTTTTGGAACGGAAAAAAACAATGTAGTTGATCAAATTAAAAAACTTTTAATCTGCGTAAATCAGCGCAATCTGCGGATAAATAAGTTTTGATTTTGTGAAATCTGTGGACAACAACCAACGTGATCCAGAGACATTTGCGATAATCGGCGCGGCGATGGAAGTGCATCGGCAACTCGGTCACGGATTTCTCGAAGCCGTGTATCAGGAAGCGATGGCGATCGAGATGACCGGGCGGAAAATTCCGTTCCAACGAGAAGTGCCATTGGCAGTGTCCTACAAAGGACAGCAGTTGCAGTGCGATTATCGGGCGGATTTTATTTGTTATGGAAATGTGGCGGTGGAATTGAAGGCAATTAGTCAATTGACCGGCACGGATGAAGCACAAGTCATCAATGAAATGAAGGCAACCGGAACACAACGTGCGCTGCTGATAAATTTCGGCGCGCCAAGCTTGGAATACAAGCGCCGTGTCTTTAATCTGCGTGAATCGGCGCAATCTGCGGATAAAAATTCCGTGGAAAACATCAACCTGATAGGAGCATAGCTTGGGCAAACCAACCGGATTTTTAGAATTTCAACGTGAGCTGCCGACCGACCGTTCGGCGGGCGGACGCGTCGCGGACTGGAAGGAATTTCATCATCACTTGCCCGAAGCTGATTTGAAAAAACAGGGCGCGCGCTGCATGGATTGCGGGATTCCATTCTGCCACACCGGCCAGCTCGTCAGCGGCATGGCCAGCGGCTGTCCGATTCACAATCTGATTCCCGAATGGAACGATTTGGTTTATCGCGGGCTGTGGAAGGAAGCGCTCGAACGTCTGCACAAGACGAATAATTTTCCCGAGTTCACCGGTCGCGTCTGTCCCGCGCCGTGCGAAGGCTCGTGCGTTTTGGGAATCAACAATCCGCCCGTCACGATCAAGAACATCGAATGCGAAATCATTGACCACGGCTGGGAACATGGCTGGATCAAACCCGAACCGCCGAAGAAACGCACCGGCAAAACCGTCGCTGTCATCGGTTCAGGTCCGGCGGGAATTTCTGCTGCTGCGCAACTCAACAAGGCCGGACATCTCGTGACCGTGTTCGAACGCGCCGACCGCCCCGGCGGTTTGCTCATGTATGGCATTCCCAACATGAAGCTCGACAAAACCGAAGTCGTGTTGCGCCGCCTGAAGGTTCTCGAAGACGAAGGAATCAAATTTGTCTGCAACACCGAGGTCGGGAAAAATTATCCGGCAGAAAAACTGTTGAAAGAATTTGACGCCGTGATTCTCGCGACCGGCGCCACCAAACCGCGTGATTTGCCGATTGAAGGCCGTAATCTCAAGGGCATCCATTTCGCGATGGATTTTCTCACGGCGAACACGAAGAGCATTTTGGATTCGCACAAGAACGGAGATTTCATTGACGCGACTAGCAAAGATGTTGTCGTTATCGGCGGTGGCGATACGGGAACGGATTGCGTTGGCACTTCGATGCGGCACGGTTGCAAGTCGCTCGTGCAGGTGGAGATTTTGCCCAAGCCGCCGCTCGACCGCGCCAAGGATAATCCGTGGCCCGAATGGCCGAAGACTTACAAGCTCGATTACGGCCAGGAAGAAGCCGCCGCGAAATTCGGTGCTGACCCGCGCGTTTATCTGACGACCGCGACGAAATTTGAAGGCGATGCCCACGGGCACGTCAAAGCCGTTCATCTCGTGCAGATCGAATGGACGAAGAACGACAAGGGCCAGTTCATCCCGAAGAATGTTCCCGGCACGGAAAAAGTTTTGCCCACGCAACTCGTTTTGCTCGCGATGGGTTTTCTCGGACCGGAACAGCCGCTGCTCGAATCGCTCGGCATCGAACGCGACGCGCGCAGCAATGCGAAGGCGGACTTCGAGAAATACACAACGAACATCCCGAAAGTTTTTGCCGCTGGCGATTGCCGTCGCGGCCAGAGCCTCGTTGTCTGGGCGTTTAACGAAGGCCGGGGCGCGGCGCGTGAATGCGACCGTTTTCTGATGGGGGGCACGGATTTGCCATGATGTTACGTTTTTGAAACTTATTCTTGACTTGAGTGGAATGAATATTTATTGTCGGACTTGGATTGAGGCATGAGCCATTTCCAAAATTAACATACGGGCACTGACTGGTTTTCAGTTGTGTCCTTTTTATTTTTGGAGCAGAGCCTCGCAACATCAGGAGCGAATATGGCTAGCGGCAAAATTAAGTGGTTCGACAACAAAAAGGGATTTGGGTTTATCGCCCAAAGTTCCGGTCAAGATGTCTTCGTGCATCACACGTCCATCATCGGGCCGGGATTCAAAACCCTAAACGAAGGCGATGAAGTTTCCTTTGAGGTGATCGCCGGTGAGAAAGGGTTGAAAGCCCAGAACGTCCAGCGCGTGCAGATACCGTAGCGTTCGTAGTGTCCGTCCGTCAAAAATTCCACGACTGGCGAGTTTCAATTCGCCAGTGCTGGAATTGGCATATAATCTTTCCCTATGCAGGATTCAACAGCGCCCCACGTCACAAGCCTTTACATTCACGTCCCGTTCTGCGCGCAGAAATGCGCGTATTGCGCCTTTTATTCCGAGGCATCATCGGGCGAATTGGTGAATCGTTTTGTAAATGCGGTCGTTCGTGAAATGGAGATCGTCGCGGACGATTTGAAGCCGAAAACAATTTTCTTTGGCGGGGGAACACCGTCGCTTTTGAACCTGCGCCAATGGGAAATCATTCTGCGCGCGATGGAAAAGCTAAATCTGTTCGGCGCGGACGAATTCACTGTCGAATGCAATCCGGCGACTGTTTCCGCTGACAAAGCAAAACTGCTCCGCGATTTTGGCGTCAACCGCATTTCCATGGGCGTGCAATCGCTCGACGAAAAATTATTGGAACGACTTGGACGAATTCATTCGCGCGAAATGGTTTTCAAATCGTTCGACATTTTGCGCGCTTCCGGCTTTGAAAATCTCAATCTTGATCTGATGTTCGCCATTCCGACACAGACGATGGAAATCTGGCGCGACACTTTGCGCGAGGCGATGGCGATGCAGAGCGAGCATCTTTCCAGTTATGAAGTCATTTACGAAGACGACACGCCGCTGTTTCATCAACTTCAAGCCGGCGAATTTTCCGTGGATGAAAATCTGGCGTGCGAAATGTATGACGAACTGATTTCGACCGCGACGTGCGCCGGATTTCAGCAATACGAAATCGCGAACTTTGCCAAAGGCGAATTGAGCGCGGAGAGAATTTTCGCGCGTGCGTGTCAGCACAACGTGAATTACTGGCGCGGCGGAAATTTTTACGGACTCGGTCCCAGCGCGACCAGTTATGTTCGCGGCGTGCGCACAAAAAATTGGGCAAACACGCAGCTTTACTGCGAGCAATTGGAAAATGGAAAGCGCGCCATCGAATCGCACGAAGAATTGCCGCCGCTCAAGCGCGCGGGCGAAACGGCGGCGTTCGGCTTGCGGATGAATTCCGGCTGGCCGTTTGAAGAATTCCGGCGCACGACTAACTTTGATTTGCGGAATGAATGGAATTCAGAAATGAATCAATTGAGTGGGCGCGGATGGGGAAAAATTTCTTCTGACAATTTTCAACTGACGCCGCAAGGTTTGCGCTTCGCCGATTCTGCGGCGGAACTTTTTCTGCGTTGAAATTATGACAACGGCAATCGAATCGTAAAAATTGTTCCCGCCATTTCTTCACTTGAAACTTCGATTGTTCCGCCGTGCGCTTCAATAATTGCCTTTGAAATCGAAAGGCCAAGTCCGGCATTGCCGGACGAACGCGATTTGTCCGCGCGAAAAAATCTTTCAAAGACATGCGGCAAATCTTCGGCGGAAATTCCCGCGCCAGTGTCGCTTACGGTTAAAATTGCCAGGCCGTTTTGCGATTCCAATTTCACGCGCACTTCGCCGCCGGGCTTGTTGTAATGAATCGCGTTAGTCAAAAGATTCGTGACGACTTGCGCCAGCCGTTCGGAATCGCCGGAAATTTCAAGTGTGGATAATTCGGAAATGATTTTCACACCGCGTTCCTCGGCAATTGGTTTCACCAGTTCGGCGCAATCAGAAACCGTTTTGGAAAAATCAAATTGCAGCCGCTTCATCTGCTCCTGCCCGGCGTCGAGGCGGGCGAGGGCGAGCAGCGATTCAATCAGCCGCCGCATCCGTTGCGCGGCGCGCTGGCAGATCTCGACGGTCTCGCGATATTCGTGCGCGGTGCGTTCGCGGTTCAGCGCCGTTTGCGCTTGCGTGAGCATCACGGAAACCGGCGTGCGCAGTTCGTGCGCGGCGTCGGAGGCGAATTGTTTTTGCTGCGCGAACGCGGATTCGAGGCGCGCGAAAGTGGAATTCAAAACGGCGGCGAGCTGGCCGAGTTCGCTTTCGGCTTCGGTGACGTTGATGCGCTGCGACAAATCTCCGGCGGAAATTTTCACGGCGGTCGAACTGATTTGTTCAATCGGTTTGATGGCGCGCGAAACGAGCCAGCCGCCACCAACCAAACCAAAAATTAAAATGATTCCGCCGACGATCAAAAGTTTTAGCGCGGTGATTTTTAATTCACGCAATTCCGGCGCGATGGAACAACCGACTAAAATTATTTCACCCGATGGCATCACATTGACGTTCTCCCGATAATTTTTAAATTCCACGGAATCCAATCGAATGCGGGGATTTGGCTGTGGTTTGATTCTATAAATAAAAGCAGGGATTGGAGGAACGTTGGCAGAACGCGCAAGCTCTTTGCCATCGCGCGCTTCAATAATATAATAAAATTGATTGGGATTATTTGTGCCGAATAAGCCGGCGGCCTCTGGCGGTAAATGGAGTTCAGGATTTTGTCCCGGTGGACTATCTTCGGGAAATTGGCCCGGCGGTGGCCCATCAAAGGATTGTTGGTTGCCGTCTGGCCCGCGCGGTGGGGGACGATGCAACGTATTGGCCAGAATACCGATCGTTTGGTGCAGTTCCTGATCAATCTGTCCAAATAACCGCCCGCGTTCAAGTTGATACGCCGTGAAACCAAAACCCGCCAGCACGAGCACGAGGATCAGGCCATACCAGATTTGCAAACGCCATTTGATGGATTTGAAAATTTTCATTCAATGCAATAGCCGTGGCCGCGTCGCGTGACGATGAATTCCGCGCCGAGTTTTTTGCGGACGTTGGAAACGTGAACGTCGAGCAGGTTGGAAAGCGAACTTTCGTTTTCGTCGAACAGATGCTCGTAAAGCTGCGTGCGGGTAACGACTTCGCCGCGATGCAGCGCGAGAAATTCCACGAGCGCGTATTCGCGTGCGGTCAGTTCGACGGTTTTTTCCTTGAGCAAAATATTTCGCGCTGCCGTGTCAATTTTCACGTCGCCGATTTCGATGATGTTTGTTGTCTTGTTCGCGCTGCGGCGGATGAGCGCGCGAAGTCGTGCAAAGAGTTCGTCCAAGTCAAATGGCTTGACGAGATAATCATCCGCGCCGCTGTCGAGGCCGCGCACGCGGTCGCGCGTCTGGTCGCGCGCGGTGAGCATGAGCACGGGTGTCTTTTTTATTTTGCGAAGGTGTTTCAAAATTTCCCAGCCGTCCATTTTCGGCAGCATCACGTCGAGGACGATGGCGTCGTAGTCATAGTTTTCGGCCTTGTAAAATCCGTCCTCGCCTTCGGCGGCGGTATCCACAGCATAGCCTTCCTCGCGCAACGCCTGCGCGATGCTGCGGAGCAAATCGGGTTCGTCTTCAACAATCAAAATTCTCATTTCGGGCTGGCGGAGTTTTAACAGGAATAAATTTTCAGCGCCAGTTTGTTGAATGT
Source organism: Verrucomicrobiia bacterium (assembly GCA_036501565.1). GTDB lineage: Bacteria > Verrucomicrobiota > Verrucomicrobiia > Limisphaerales > UBA11358 > UBA11358. Next base: position 1,695 of record DASYAA010000104.1, on the reverse strand, counting down.
CGCACGCGCAACCTTAAGCGAAGATGAAGAAAAATTTTCAGCGCTTCACGTTTTCTTAAGGTTTGCTGATTTAGAATCGTGGCATGAAAACTCAAATTCACGCCCAATTCAAAAACCACATCGTAATTTTCATCATCTCGTGCGCCGGAATTTTTCTTTTGCCAGCCGCTTTCGCTGATGACGCACGCACGAATTGCTGGCTCACGACGTATTCCGGCCAATACGCGCGCATTTACACGAACGATGCCATGAAAAATGCCGGCACGACGCTGACGACGTGGAGCAATGGTTCGCAGACGCAATCGCTGCCGGCGTATTGCGGCATTCAGGAAATTTATTCGTCATCAAATTGGATTTACGTTCGCAGCACAGGCCTCGGCAGTTACATCATGGGACCGTGGCAAAACGGCGCATTTCCAAATCTACCGGTGAATCAAAAATTACTTTTCCGTTTTCCGCGAACGAATTCTGTGCCGACGACTAAATCTTTAACTGGCGCGGGCCAAATCGGAATTTTTGTGGACGGGGTGGAAATGTTCAACAGTTGGGACGCATATTATTGGAACGGCTCGGCGGACGTGCAATCAAGTGGCGGCACGGGTTATTGGAATCGCGACGCGTATGTGAACGAAGGCGTGACGTTCGACGCGGGCTACGCACATCAACAACAAAACGGCACATATCACTATCACGCCGATCCAATCGCGCTGCGCTACGAACTCGGCGACCACGTGGATTTCAATGCGGCGACAAAAACTTATTACGAAGACACAAATACGCCGACGAAACATTCGCCGATTCTTGCATGGACGGCGGATGGCTTTCCGGTTTATGGCCCTTACGGTTATTCCACCGCGACGAACGCAAACAGCGGAATTCGCCGGATGGTTTCGGGCTATGTCATTCGCAACGGTCAATACGGCACGAGCAATCTCACCGCGAACGGGCGCACGACTATTCCACAATGGGCGGTGAGAATTTACAACGTCACTTCAAATCAAAGCGGTCCGAACGTCAGCACAAGTTATCCGCTCGGCCGTTACATGGAGGACAACGATTATCTTGGCGATCACGGTTATGTGCAAGGCGTGGATTTTGATTTGGATGAATACAACGGTCGTTGGTGCGTCACGCCGGAATTTCCAAACGGCACTTACGCCTATTTCGTCGCAATTGATTCTAACGGCGTGCCCGTTTTTCCCTACAACATTGGCCGGGCATTTTATGGAAACCCAACCGGCGGCAGCGTTTCGTCAATTTCGGAAACGGTCGTGACAAATTTTCTCGGCAACGCGAATCTGACTTCGACGCTCAACGCGCCCGGCGTGAACAATGGAACTGTGACTTTAAGCTGGAGCGCGATTGAAGGCGGCAGTTATCAAGTTGAGGCGACGACAAATCTTGGAGACTTATCAGGTTGGACAGTTCTCGCATCAGGCCTTTCGCCAAATCAAATCACCGGCAGTTACACGAATGTCACTTCGCTCGACAAACAATTTTATCGTGTCGGCAGAACTTCCGTCGCCACTTTCGACAGCGCGGGCACAACTCTTTTCAACGACGGTGGCTATGGCATCGTAAGTATTTCACCAACGAACGCAAATCGCGGCACGACCAATACACTGACCATCAATCTCGATTCCACGGTCAATCCGCCACCAGTAATGGCGCCGATAAACAGTGTTTCCGTCGGCG
>DASYAA010000103.1:0-2525 GCA_036501565.1 Verrucomicrobiia bacterium | reverse complement strand
AGACAGCAAAATACGCCGCTTAATCAGTGTTAGACATTACAAACAGAACCATCACGATGGCATTGCATATATATTATGTCCAAAGAACGCCTTCATAGACTCAAAGGCATTATGACGTGGAGTGGTATTTTGGTCACGTTTTGCGGTATTGTTCTGAATCTCGCCAGCGGCGGAAGTTGGTGGAGCAATGGCTTGTCCTTGTTTGGATTGCTGATTACTTGTTGCGGTCACTGGATTAGCGGCGCACTCGCAAAGCGTCAGGAAAAAGAGAAAGCCGCAGATGAGAAGAGATTTGCAGAGATAAATCGCCGAATCGAAGCCGCAGCGAATAAGCCTGCCACATGGATTTGAAAAATGACCATGACACACATAGAGGGGCTGCACATTTCTTCGTGCGAAATTATTTTGATTTTTCTCCATAGTTAATCGCCATCGCGCCGCCGAGCAAATTGATGACGCGCACGTTCGCCAGTTTCAGCCCGCGCATTTTTTTCGCGACGGCCAGTTGTGCCGGATAATGTTTCAGCGATTCCAAAATGTAGGCGTAAGCCGACGCGTTGCCGCAAAATAAAAGTCCGATGAGCGGCACGGAGCATTTCAAATGCGTGAAGTAAATTTTGCGCCAAAGGGCGTTCGGCGGTTTTCCAAAATCCAGCACGACCAATCGCGCGCCGGGTTTGGCGATGCGAAACATTTCTTCCAAGCCGCGTTCCCAACTCGTCAGATTCCGCAAGCCGTAGCCAACGGTCACGATGTCGAATGATTTATCGGGAAATGGAATTTGCTGTGCGTCGCCTTGAAGAAATTTTAGATTTGTGATTGCAGATTGCGAACTGGCCTTGCATTTTTTCTGTCGGCGCGTTTCGGCAACTTCGAGCATTTGCGGACTGAAATCCAGACCGATGGTTTCCGCGCCGCTTTGCGCAAGGGCGAGTGCGAGGTCGCCGGTGCCGCAACATAAATCGAGCGCGCGCTGGCCGGGTTTCGCGGCGGCAAGCTCGATGACGCGGCGTTTCCAGCGGCGATGCAAACCGAAACTTTGCAGGTCGTTGATGAGGTCATAATGCCGGGCGATGGCGGCAAAAAGGTCGTTGACCTTGGCGGCGCGCTGTTCGCCGGGAACATAGAAAACATTGCTCACGCGGGCAGTTTAGCACATTGGCGGGTATAAAAGTCAAAGGGCATAAATTCTGCTTTGCTGAAGGGGTTATTTTAAGTATTATTGCGCTTGTTCCTCGGAATAACGCAAACACGGTTTGATGGTTAAGTTTATGAACGCAAAACCTGAAGCGGCAAATCTGAAGAAAAAAATTCTGGTCGTGGACGACAATGAAATCGTCGTCAAAACAACTTCTATGAAGTTGCAGGGAGCCGGATACGATGTCGTCACGGCGCTGGATGGTGCGGATGGCGTCGCATCTGTGCGCAAGGAAAAGCCGGATTTGATTTTATTGGACATCAACTTTCCGCCGGATGTGACGAGCGTGCAATGGGACGGTTTCCGCATCATCGAATGGTTGAATCGTGTGGATGAAACTAAAAAAATTCCAATCATCATCATCAGCGGCGTGCTGGACGAAAAGAACAAGCAGCGCGCCATCAACAGCGGCGCCGTGGCGTTTTTTCCCAAGCCGGTCAATTATGATGAAATGCTTAAAACTATTCGCGCTACTTTGAGCAATCCTCCCGTCGAGAAGTGACCGCAAAATCGGCTTTGCAAATTCAAATCTTTCGCGTAACCTGCCATCGTTTTAGGAAGCGAGCGTAGCTCAGCCTGGTAGAGCATCACGTTGCCAACGTGAGTGTCGAGGGTTCGAATCCCTTCGCTCGCTCCATTTTCAAATTCGCTTTTCACTTTAGCCCCGACGATTTTTCACGCAGACTTGCGCGCGATGGAACGAACCGAAGCGGAACTGATTGCTGCGGTGTTGCAGGGCGACGCCGAGAGTTTCGAACCGCTCGTGCAAAAATATTCGCCGCGCGTTTTTGCCACGGCGCGCCGCTACGCGCGCCGCGAAAGCGAAGTCGAGGACATTGCGCAGGAAGTCTGGCTCAAGGCGTTCGATAAATTGAAAAGTTTCCGTGGCGAAGCGCCGTTCGAACATTGGCTCATGCGAATGACCGTTCGCACGTGCTACGATTTTTTGCGCGGCCACCAGCGTAACCGCGAATCGTCATTTTCCGAATTGAGCGAACCGGAGAATGACTGGCTGGAACGATTTGTCACCGCTCCCGAAACCGCGACGGACAACGCGGACGCGGCGAAATTGCTCATCCATCGCGTGATAGAAAAACTTTCGCCGTCGGCGCGGCTGGTCATCACATTGCTGGAAATCGAAGACCGTTCGGTGAAGGAAATTGCCGTGTTAACCGGCTGGTCGGTGCCGCTGGTGAAAGTGCGCGCGTTCCGGGCGCGCGTGGAAATGCGGAAAATTCTGGCAAAAATGGCAAAAGAGAAGTATCTGTAACCCGATGCCGCAAGGTGGCGTCTGAAAAATTGGAGCGTGTATGAATATCGCCGAACT
>DASYAA010000102.1:0-2893 GCA_036501565.1 Verrucomicrobiia bacterium | reverse complement strand
TACACGATACCGAGTTTTAAGCGCCCAAAGCGCTTTCCGAAGATCGTGAACCGTTGCTCCACCGGATGCAGAAGTAATTATCCCGCGCGCTGAAATACCATTACGAACTAGGGCTTCGACTGGAAAACAATCTTTTACAATTTGCCCCTGTGCTTTCAGCGGAATCCACGGGTTCGCGCCACGTCCCGCGAAGTATTCCATCAAAAGTTCTGATCCGTTAAATCCAACAGCAACTCTTGGCAGATTGGGCTGTGTTCGGAGTTTGGCGTGCAAGCCAGAAATATATTGTTTGCTTTGCGTTAGTCCTTCAACCGCCGTTTCATTTCTAGCTTTGTTGTCCCAAACACAAAAGGGAATTTTTTCTCCCTGCAAGCACAATAAAAAATCAGGCTTTCCAGCGCGCTTGATTTTACTTTTCGGTGAAGTAACGCTTGGCCAATTCTCATCAATGTTCTGAACGCCGCACTTGCGAGTCTTAACAATGAAGCCGAGTCGCAGCAAAATCTTTTTTGCTTCATGTTCCACATCCGTTTCCTGCTGTATGGTTGCAGCAAGAGGGGCAATTTTGTGCAAGGCCTGCATTGCTGAAAATTTAACAGGCAATCCGGTAAAAGTGCGAGAAGGAATTTTGTCGTTCGCCTTGTTCAATTTTATTTTCACCAGCCGAGGACGTGCGCAAAAATCAGCGGCGCGACAATCGTTGCGTCCGATTCGATGATGAATTTCGGCGTCTTCACGCCGAGCTTGCCCCAGGTGATTTTTTCGTTCGGCACCGCGCCGGAATAGCTGCCGTAGCTCGTGGTCGAATCGCTGATCTGGCAGAAGTAACCCCAGAGCGGCACGCTGGTGCGCAGCAAATCCTGATGCAGCATCGGCACGACGCAGATCGGGAAATCGCCGGAAATGCCGCCGCCGATCTGGAACATGCCGAGCGTGCTTTTCTTCGTGGCCGTGCGCGTGTAAAACTCGGCGAGCCACGTCATGTATTCGATGCCGGTGCGGACGGTGTGGACGTTCTTCACGTCGCCACGGATGACGGCGGCGGCATACATATTGCCGAGCGTCGCGTCTTCCCAGCCGGGCACAACGATGGGCAGATTTTTTTTGGCGGCGGCGAGCATCCAGGAATCTTTCGGGTCAATCTGGTAATACTTTTCGTATTTGCCGCTTAACAAAACTTTGTAGAAAAATTCGTGCGGGAAATAGCGTTCGCCCTTTTTGTCGGCGTCGGTCCAGACTTCGAGCATGGCTTTTTCCATGCGGCGCATCGCTTCGCCTTCGGGAATGCACGTGTCGGTCACGCGATTCATGTGGCGTTCAAGCAATTTCTGTTCGTCTTCCGCCGTCAACGAGCGATAGCCGGGCACGCGTTCGTAGTAATCATGGGCGACAAGATTGAAAACGTCCTCCTCCAGATTCGCGCCCGTGCAGGTGATGAGATGCACCTTGTCCTGACGAATCATTTCCGCGAGCGACAAACCAAGTTCCGCCGTGCTCATCGCGCCGCCGAGCGTGATCATCATTTTGCCGCCGGCATCCAGATGCGCGACGTAACCTTTCGCGGCGTCCACGAGAGACGCGGCGTTGAAGTGGCGGTAGTGATGCTGAATGAATCGGGAAACCGGGCCGCCGGAAATTTTTGTCTGCTTTTTTTTGGGCATATCGTTTGAAAACTTCTTCGCAAACGATACAAGTGCGAACGTAATTGCCAATTCTAAATTAAAAAGAAACTGAAATTATTTCACCGTCACCAAATCCGGGTGAACGAGCGAAAGCCCCAAGTGCGGATCGTCAAATTGTGCGCCGATAATGATATTGTTGGTGCAGGAAATGTCATTGATGCGGAATGCTGCGCGGCGACAATTTTCCGTAATCAGATTGGTAAAGGAATTATTCGTGCATTTCGTTTGCGGCGCGGCAATGGCTTGCGCCATAAAAACGCCGTAGTCGTGGCTGTCGCGAATGGAAATATCGTTGAATTGATTATTCCGGCTGGAACGCATGAAAATCCCCAAGTCATTCGCAGCGAGAAGTGCGTTCTCGATTACATTATGGTTGAAAGCAAGATCAAGCGAAATGCCGGCTCCGGAATTGTCATGCAAAAAAAGCTTCGCGAACGTCGAATCTTCCGTGAGATAGCAAGCCAGTCCGTCGAACTCATTGTCAAACGCCGTGAAATCCCGCACAACCAGCCGTCGCACGCCGAGAGTTGTGACCAATCCGCCCGAGCGGCAGCGGGCGCAAGTCACATGTTCAATCGTCGAATCGCACACATTTTGAACCGTGATTCCATTATTCCGGATTTCGGAACCTTCGCCTTCCAATCGCCAAAGTTCGCGCTGTTGATGCGCACGGTTTCCATCAATAAAAAGATCGCTGACACGCAAATGCCTGACTGCATTTGTAGGAACATTAAATGCCTCGCCCATCACGATGACCGGGCAATTGGCATTGTCAGCCAGATATAAAATTGTTTCCGCGCCCGCCCCGCGCAATGTTTGATTGTCGCGCTCCAAAACAATAGGTTCAGTGATTTCAAACCTTCCAGCCGGCAAAATCACTTCGCCCCCCGCGTCAGGCAGATTGTCCAACGCTTCTTGAATCTCCAAATCCGTGACATCCTTTTGCAAAGTTATGACGGCCAAATTGGTGGGCGTATTGTGGGGCGTGATTTCCGCTACCGCCGCTGGACACAACGCCGGAACAACTGTAAACAACATCAACAATACGACTTTTAACACAACAACGCCTGTATTTATTGAATTCGCCCGTGGACGAAATCAGGATTTTAATTACACTTATACTATCCTTCATTATGTGAATTTTTTCCACAAAAAAGTTCGGAAAAATGAAAAAATTTGTCTGCACGTTTCGAATTTCAAAAAATAAAAAA
>DASYAA010000101.1:0-7560 GCA_036501565.1 Verrucomicrobiia bacterium | reverse complement strand
CAAGGCGAGTTCAATCACCGTCGTGCCGCCGAAACAATAGCCGATGGCGGCGACGCGGTTGGTGTCCACCAATGGATTTTTCTCCAACACGTCGAGTCCGGCATTGACGCGGGCGCGCAAAAGCTGCCGGTCGGATTTGAATTTACCGGCCTCGGCACCGGCTTCCTGGACGTTTTTGGGACGGGCGTCTTTGCCATAAATGTCGGCGCAGAACGCGACGTAGCCGAGTTGCGCGAGCATTTCGGCGCGATGTTTTTCGTAATCGGTCAGGCCGAGCCACTGATGCACGACGAGAACGCCGGGGCGTTTGCCGGAAATGGAATCGTCATAGACCAGAAAACCTTCGAGCGTTGTGTCGCCCTGCTTGTAATCAACTGTTTCGGTGTGAATGGCGGCTTGCGTTTTCATCACGCAAAATAGGACGAGAATCGCAGAAAGCAAATTTTTCATAATGCAAGACCGATAAACTTTTTTGCGGCAAAAAGCCAGCGCGTTTCAAGAACTAAAATTGGTGCCGCGCGTTTGTGCGGGCGAAATTTTTATTGGTCGCGGCTGGCCAGCAATCCCATCACACCGCTATAATTTTCATGCGTGAAAGCAAAACCAATTCTCGAAATTTCAAATCTGCGGATTGAGCGCGGCGGCATAAAAATCCTCGCCGGCATTTCCTGGCGCGTGGAACGCGGACAGCATTGGGCGATTCTCGGCGCGAACGGGTCGGGTAAAACCTCGTTGTTGAGCGCGCTCACCGGCTATTTGATGCCGACGGCGGGAGAAATTTTTTTGCTCGGAAAAATTTACGGCCAGTCCGACTGGCGCGAGTTGCGAAAGCAGGTCGGCATTGTCAGTTCGTCCGTGCGGCAAATGATGGCGGATGACGAACCGGCGATTGAAACCATCGCCAGCGGCAAATTTGCAATGATTGATTTTTGGGGAAAGCTTTCGCGCGCGGACAGGAATCACGCGCAGAAAATTCTGCGGCAAATCGAATGTAATTACCTCGCCGAACGTTCGTGGTGCGTGCTTTCGCAAGGGGAACGGCAGCGAATTTTGATTGGGCGCGCGTTGATGGCAAGACCGCGCGTGTTGATTTTGGATGAGCCGTGCGCCGGACTTGATCCCGGCGCGCGTGAACATTTTTTGCAGTTTCTGCAACGGCTCGGCAAAAAGAAAAATTCTCCGACGCTGGTTTTGGTGACGCATCACGTCGAGGAGATCATGCCGGTGTTTTCGCACTTGCTGGTTTTGAAAAATGGAAAAGTTCTTGCGATCGGGAAAAAATCCGCCGGGCTGAATGCGAAATTGCTTTCAACGGCGTTTGCCGCGCGGTTGCGATTGAACAAAATAAAAAATCGTTACTCGCTGAATGTTTCGCCGAAGGCGCGGGGAATGATGTAAATCACATCCGACTTCCATTTTGAAAAGATTTGTTCTGAATGAATTGTTCCCGCGCTTTATGCGCATACTTTTTCGCCGATTCCGGCAACCTCAACTCGCCTTGATCGCCGCGACAAGTGCGTTCAACGAGGCTTTGGCGTCGCCGAAAAGCATCCGGGTGTTGTCTTTGTAGAAAAGATGATTTTCGATGCCGGCGAAACCCGCAGCCATCGAGCGTTTCATCACAATGACGGTTTTGGCGCGGTCGGCTTCGATGATGGGCATTCCGTAAATAGGGCTGGATTTTTCCTCGTGCGCGGCGGGATTCACCACGTCGTTCGCGCCGATAACGAGGCAAACGTCCACGCGATCCATCGAGGGATTGATCTGCTCCATTTCGATGAGTTGATCGTAGGGAACGTTCGCCTCCGCGAGCAATACGTTCATGTGGCCGGGCATTCGTCCGGCAACAGGATGAATTGCAAAACGCACTTCGACGCCGCGCTTGCCGAGTTCATCGGAAAGTTCGCGCACGGAATGTTGCGCCTGCGCCACGGCCATGCCGTAGCCGGGAACGATGACGACTTGTTGCGCGTAGGCGAGCAGCAAGGCAACTTCGTCGGCTTGAATCGGCTTGACGGTTCCCGCAACACCGCTTGCGGCAGCCTGACTTCCGCCACTTGAGCCAAACGCGCCAAACAAAACATTTGTGACCGGACGGTTCATGGCTTTGCACATGAGCAACGTCAACAGCGTGCCGCTTGAACCGACGAGCGTTCCGGCGACAATCATGGAAAGATTGTTGATGGTGAAACCGTCCGCCGCGACCGCGAGTCCGGTGAATGAATTCAGAAGTGAAATGACCACCGGCATGTCCGCGCCGCCGATGGGCATGACCATCGCGATGCCGAAAAACAACGCGAGCGAAAACATGACGATGAACGCCGTGGAGTTTGTCGTTTCGCCGCCGATCAAATAACCGCACAAGCCAAGAATCACGAGCAGCACGAGGCCGTTCAAAAAGTTTTGGCCCGGAAACGTGTGCGGCTTTTCAAAATGTCCCTGCAATTTCAGGAACGCGATGATGCTGCCGGAAAAAGAAAGCGACCCGATGAGCGTGGCGAAAAGCATCGTCACCGCGAAAAACGGCGTGATGCCTTCGAGGCTGTGCGCGTGTTTCAAAAATTCCAGGCTCGCGACCAGCGCCGCCGCGCCGCCGCCCACGCCGTTGAAAAGCGCGACCATTTGCGGCATCGCCGTCATTTTAACCGAATATGCGCCGATGGCGCCGACAACCAAACCGATGAGCGTGCCGATGACAATCAGCGTGCAATTGAAATTCCAACCTTGAATTTGCATCAGCGGAATCGTGGCAAACAGCGCGACGAGCATTCCGGCGGCAGCGATTAAATTTCCGAGCCGCGCGGTTTTCGGCGAACCCAACAACTTGATGCCGGTGATGAATAAAACCGCGACGCCGATAAAAATGATGGCAAGGGTCGAACTCATTTTTTCTTCTTCTTGAACATTTGCAGCATCCGGTCGGTGACCATGAATCCGCCGAACACGTTGGCCGAACCGAAAACGACGGCGACGAATCCGAGAATCTGCGCGAGCAGGCTGTCGGCATCCGCGAGCACCAAAATGCCGCCGAGAAAAATGATGCCGTGAATGGCATTCGTGCCGGACATCAGCGGCGTGTGCAGCATCGAGGGCACTTTTGAGATCAACTCAAAGCCGAGAAAGATCGAAAGAACAAAAATAAACAGGACGAGAATTTCCACGTTCATAATTTCAGTTTGGTTTGGCAATTAGTTTTTCGTTCACAATTTTTCCACCGTGCGTGACAAGACAGCCTTTGATGATTTCGTCGTCGAGCTTAAGGACGAAGGTTTTGTCCTGTTTGTCCCAAAATTCTTCGATGAGGTTTGTCAAATTCGTCGCATAAACCTGGCTGGCGTGCAATGGCGCGCGTCCGGGCAAATTGGCGATGCCGACAATTTTCACGCCGTTGCGATCAATTACCTTGTCCAATTCCGCGCCTTCGACGTTGCCGCCGCTTTCAATCGCAAGGTCAATCACAACGCTGCCGGACTTCATCGCGTTGAGCATTTCTGACGTGACAAGAATCGGCGCTTTGCGCCCAAACACTTGCGCGGCGGAAATTACTATGTCGGAATCGGCGCAGGTTTTTTTCATTGCATCACGCTGTTTTTGGATTTGTTCCTCAGTGAGCGCCTTGGCGTAACCTTCCTTGGTTTGGCCGGTTTCGCCGAGGTCAATTTTTAGAAATTGCGCGCCGAGGGATTTCACCTGTTCTTCAACGACAGGCCGCGTGTCATAGGCGGTGACTTTCGCGCCCAGCCGTTTTGCCGTCGCAATCGCCTGTAATCCGGCGACGCCGACACCAATGATGAAAACTTTTGACGGCAGAATCGTGCCCGCCGCCGTCGTCATCATCGGGAAAATTTTGTTGGAGTAGCGCGCCGCGAGAATCACGGCCTCGTAACCGCCGAGGTTCGCCTGCGACGACAGTACGTCCATTTTTTGCGCGCGGGTCGTGCGCGGAATAAATTCCATGCTGATGGCGCTGACGCTTTGCGCGGCAAATTTCTGAACGAGTTCCTTTTCATTGAACGGATCGAGCAGGCTCACGTGAATTGCGCCTTGTTTGAGCAAAGAAATTTCTTCAATCGGCGGTTTGCGCAATCGAAGAATGATGTCGCCCGAGCTGATGAGCGCCTTGCGATCGGCGGTGATGATTGCGCCAGCTTTGAGATAGGCTTCGTCGGAAAAACCGGCGGCGATGCCAAGGCCGGCTTCAATTTCGACCTGCGCGCCGAGTTTGACGAGCTTGGCCGCGCTGTCCGGCGTGAGTGGCGCGCGGGTTTCGCCCGGATGCGTTTCTTTCGGAACTGAAATTTTCATGTGAAATTCCAGACGCAGGCTATCAGAATCCCGAAGGAGCGAAACTCCTTTATTGCCTTTTACTTTGCCAAAGTTGCCGTGTTTTCCGCCGCCAGTTTTTGCCCCCAGCCGAATAATTTTTTGGCTTTGATGACTTCAAAAATCTGCGGCGGGATGAGTTGAGCAAGGGCTTCGTCGCCGGAATGAATTTTGGCGAGGACTTCGCCGGAATAAATTTTCAGCGCGTTGGCGTCGTAACTGGTAATGCTTTCGATGAATTTGTTTTCGACGAGGTGCGCATAAAGATGGCGCAGGTTCGGCGCGACTTCCATGTTTTCCACGGTCGTGAGCGCGCTGGTTTTTTTGTCGAGCGAAGGATAAACGTAAAGTTTCGCGCCATTCTTGAAAAGCTGGCCGAGCGATTCCATGAGGCCGCCGGGCAAGTCGGTGTAAAATTTTTCGTCCATCACGTCGCGCAGGCGAACAAGGCCGATGGGCAGGGCGATGGGTTTGTCGGTCTGGCGCGCGAGGTAATTGACGAGACGGTGATAGCGAAAAAAATTGGAGATCAACACAGCCTTGCCGAGCGCGCCGAGCGTGTCCACGCGGTCAAGAAAATCCTGGTGGTCAATCGCGTCGCCGACCTGCAACTGGCGCAATGTCATCTCGAACATGACGACGGGCGGATCGTTTTGCAGCGACTTGTCCCGGATGAATTGTTCGCGCGCGCGCTCCAGCATGTCGAGCATGGGATTGGTGAGCGGACGGAAACTGCCGCGCTCAAGCAGCACGGGTTTTTTCCAGAGCAGTTCGCCGGGAATGACTGCTTCGCCGTCGGCGGTGAACATGGCGGCTTCGGTGAGCCATTGCTGGACGAGTTGGAGCGCCATGAGACGGTTGTCAATGCCCGTGAATGCCGGGCCGGAAAATTTAATCATGTCCACTTCAACACGCGAATTGGAAAGATCATCCAGCAGCAAACCGATCAATTTGACCGGATCAGCGAACTGATAAAATGCGCCGTGGATGAGGTTGACGCCGATGATGCCAAGCGCTTCCTGCTGGCGCATGTTTTCTTTGTCCAGCGTCCGCACATGAATGATGATGGTGGAAGGATCGCCGCGCGGATGAACCTGAAATTTGACGCCGAGCCAGCCGCTGCCTTCGTCGCGACGCGTGGCAACGGTGTCGGCGAAAACGAAAAATGTGCATTTGTCGCCGCGCGTCTTGTCGAGCCGTTGCAGAAGCAAATTAAATTCATGATCGAGCATGGATTGCAGCCGCTGACGGCTGACATAACGGTCGCTCGCGCCGTAAATCGCGTCGCTCACGGCCATGTCGTAGGCGGAAATGGTTTTTGCCACGGTGCCGGAAGCCTTGCCGACGTGAAAAAACCAGCGGGCGACTTCCTGACCGGCCCCAATTTCCGCGAATGTGCCGTATTTTTTCGCGTCGAGATTGATTTGGAGCGCCTTCTGGCCGGTGTTCATTTTTTCGCCGTTCATAAATTCCTTTGCGCGCAAATTAGCGGAAAATTTCCGGCGTGTCCAATGCGTTGCGATTCGGCTTTTCGCAGGACGCAAATGCGTTATACTGTTTTCATGTATCGGACGCAGGATTTGCACGTCAAAGAAATTGTCCGGCTGCTCTCGCCGCGCGAACTGAAGGCGCAGTCGCCGACTACCGACACGGCCAACGTCACCGTCGCGCGCAGCCGCGAGCGCATCATCCGCATTTTGCGGCAGGAAGACCCGCGCCTGCTCGTCGTCGTAGGGCCGTGTTCCATCCACGACGAGAAGAGCGCGCTCGGCTATGCGGAAAAATTAAATGCGTTGAGAAAAGAATTTTCCGACCGGATGGAAATCGTCATGCGCGTCTATTTTGAAAAACCGCGAACAACAATTGGCTGGAAAGGTTTGATCAACGATCCGCACTTGGACGGTTCGCAAGATATTGAAACGGGATTAAAAATTGCGCGGCGATTGCTTTTGGAAATCACCGGCATGGGTTTGCCGGCGGCAACGGAATTTCTCGACCCGATTGTGCCACAATACATCGCGGACTTGGTGACGTGGGCGGCGATTGGTGCGCGGACGACGGAATCACAAACACACCGTGAAATGGCGAGCGGACTTTCCATGCCCGTCGGCTTGAAAAACTCCACGGACGGCAGTTTGCAAATCGCGATTGACGCGATGGGCGCGACGCGGCAGCCGCACAGTTTTCTGGGCATCAACGAAGACGGCGTGACAAGTATTGTCCGAACAAGTGGAAATCCGCACGCGCACGTCGTGCTGCGCGGCGGGCGCGCGAAGACAAATTACGACGCGGAAAGCATTCGCGCGGCGGAACAGAAATTGATTTCCGAAAAACTGCCGCCGGTGCTGATGGTGGATTGCAGCCACGCGAATTCCGAAAAACAGCACGCGAAACAAGAGGACGTTTGGCATTCCGTCATTCAGCAAAGAATTGAAGGCACGCGCTCGCTCATTGGTTTGATGGTTGAGAGCAATTTGTTTGAGGGCAGCCAGCCGATCCCGAAAAATTTGAAGGACTTGCGTTACGGCGTTTCGCTGACCGACTCGTGCATCGGCTGGGAAACGACGGAGCGGATGTTGCGCTGGGGTTACGAAGCGCTGATAAAAAAGTCACCGTTGGTGGTCAAAGTGTGACGCACCGGCGACGGCTTACGGCCACGACCACGCGTATGGAAAATGCAGCCGGTAAAACTGCGCCGGATTGAAGGGGGGAATATATGTTACATTAAAATTGTTTGTATCGTTTGGATCAATTGAACCATCACCACCATTTCCAGCTGGAATAGCAGGAGGAAGCGAGGGCGCATAAACAAAGATTGATTGGGTCGTATTGGTGCTGTTGATGTTTGTCACGGTCGTCCACGTCCAGCCCTGCTGCACCTGATTCGTAGCCGTGCAACCATCCACGAAACCATTCAGGCCAACCGGCACATTCGCCACGTCCAGCCGGTTGATGCCGGGAAACAATGCGAGCCAGTTGATTTGCACCGGCGAGATGATTTGCTGGGCGACATCGGCCACTATCTCATGGAGCATCGCAGTCGGGTCTTGGGGATCCCAAAAGATGTAATTGGTGCCCTGACCATTCAGCGTTAGGTTTTTTATTGAATTGTCACTGAATGCGTCAATGCTATAAAATTTTCCGTTAGATCCCTGATAGAGGGCATTGGTCAAGCCATAGGCGGCGGCGTTCGTCAGCACATTGTTCAGCAGGGTATAATAATCCGGAGTGTATATG
>DASYAA010000100.1:0-5802 GCA_036501565.1 Verrucomicrobiia bacterium | reverse complement strand
AATTTGCCGCGCCGTCATGGAAATGGTGATGATGAGCGCCGAAATCCAAATCAGCAACAGGCAAAGGTCCTTGATGTAACGCACGATGCTCGGGTCGTGGAAAAACTTCACGATACACGCTACGACGGTGATTAGCACTGTCAGCACGAGGAGAACATAAAAGTCCTTGCGACGGTAAAGTTCCTTGATGACGACGCCAGCCAATGCCCAAATCGTATTCATAATGCAGGTTGCGGTTGATAGCCGATGATGTCCAAAAATGCCTTTTCGAGATTGCCGTGGTGCCGGTCGACGATGCCAGCCACATTTCCAACCGCCTTGAGTTCGCCTTGATGAATGATGGCCACGCGGTCGCAAATGGTTTCAACCTCGCCCAATTCATGCGACGAAAAGAAAACGGTTTTGCCCTCGTTTTTCAGACGTTGAATGATTTCACGCACCTTCATCCGCCCCAGTGGATCAAGACCGCTGGTCGGTTCGTCCAAAATCAATAAGTCGGGATTGTTGATAAGCGCCTGTGCGAGGCCGACGCGTTGCTGCATTCCTTTGGAATAAGATTTAATCTGGCGTTTGCGGGCATGTTCAAGCTCAACAAGTTTGAGTAATTGGTCAATACGCTTGTCCGCTTCGTTTTGCATCAGCCCAAAAATCTTTGCGTAGAACCGCAGCAATTCTTCGGCGGTAAGAAATTTGTAATAATACGTCATCTCCGGCAGATAGCCGATGCGCTGGCGGGCGATGGGTTGACGCACATCAATGCCGAAAAGCGACGCCGAACCGCTTGTAGGCGGGATAAAACCGAGCAACACATTGATGGTGGTGGTTTTGCCCGCGCCATTGGGTCCGAGAAAACCGAAAATCTCGCCGGCATTCACCTCCAAATCAAGGCCGTTCAAGGCCACCTTGTTCATTTGCCGGAATTCAGGACCGGCAAATTCGACCCGTAATTTATCCGTTTTAAGAATGACGTTCATAGTCGGCGGAATTTCGCTCAAAGCAATTTTTCTCTGTGATAAAGCAGACCGGCATGAATGTCAAATTGTTCAAATGATTGCCGTCCGTAAAAATAAAACGGGCTTGGGAAACCCAAGCCCGCGTGTAATTTGATTTTTTCTAATTATTGCTGCGTAGGATCAAGCGATGCTTTGTGCGCAGTGGCGCTGTAGTTAGCGCACGTCGGCAAAACTGTCATGCTGCCTAATGTCCCTGAATAACCGCCTAATGCGGTGCCTTTCGGTGACAACGGGCAGCAAACATCTTTGCCACCCTGGCCAGAGCGTCCGACATACAGTTCAACATCAGATGCTGTTGGTGTTGCACTTGCTTTTTGTCCGTTTTCCAATGCCCACTGTTGCTTGGCAGAATCAATCTGACGAAGATTGTTGATGCAAGCGTTGGTTTGGGAGGTTTGCCGGGCACGCAGGAAATTGGGAATCGCGATAGCAGCCAAGAGGCCGATGATGGCCACTACGATCATGATTTCCACCAGCGTAAAGCCCGCGTTGCGGGATGTTTTAATTTTCATACTACTTTTTCTTTCTATTTTTCTCGCGGTGTGAACACAGCAACAGGCGGGTTACTATTTATAATGACGTTTATGTTCACTTAATTGCCTGTTGCAACCGCAATCTGTCAAAATTAAGCAGCCTTGATGCCAACTTAAAACACGCCCTTGACGACTTGATTCATGCAAAGCTGCTTATCTGTTAAACAATTCAAAAACGGCAAAGTTTCCAACTTTTTGACCAAAAACGACCAGACTAGCCATCATCAAACTGCCCTTATTTGAGCACATCCTGTAAAATAATTGGACACGGAAAAATACGCCGCTCATTATTGAAGGAATTGGCAGTAATATGCGTAATGGGCGAGAAAATCTTCCTGAAACTCGTCAAATTTGGAAATGGACGGCAGGGAAAAATCCGGCGCGTTGGTTTGGGTGAAGAAAGTGCGCGCACCCTGATTGGATATGACGTAAGCTTTATCAGAAGTTTCCGCTCCGCTTTGCTCCTCGGTTTCCCGGCTGCCGCAAACGAACAGGTGGTTTTGGATAAGCCCATATTGTTGCAAGGAATTTAGATAGATAACCCGGTTGGTGTCCGGGCTGGCCGAATCCAGAGACGTTCCTTCATAAATCTGGCCGCCGGGAAGCCGGATGTTCAACCGATCAAGAATCGTCGGCAGCAAATCCACCTGTGAACCGATGACAGGATTGACAGAGTAGCCGGATTTGGCCGGGTCCATGATGATTAAAGGAATGTTCGCCAATTCCGGTGTCACCGCCCAGCCGTGGCCGGTGGGGCCGCCGTTTTGACCGAGCATTTCGCCGTGGTCGTCAGTGATGATGACAAGCGTGTGATCCAACAGACCGGAAGTTTTTAACTGATCAATGACGGATGAAATAATCCAATCCATGTAGTCCAGCGTGTTGAGATAAACAGGCGTGAAATCTCCCATTTCTTTTAATTTATATTTGCGAAAACGGTCGGGAGTGACATCGAACGGGTTGTGCGGCGCGGCAGGAACGTAGGTCAGGAAAAATTTCTTTTTTTCCGTCGCATATTTTTTGATTTGCTCCTGCATCGCAGACAGAGTTTCTTCCTCGCGCAAACCCCAAGTGACGCGTGGTAGTTTACGCTGCACAGGCATGGTGTCCGCATCGTAAATTTCACTCAAACCGCGTTCTCTCAAAAAATCACGAAAGCCGGTATAATCGAGATAGGATGAATAAAATAGAGAACAGTCGTAGCCTTGATTATGCAAAATCTCAAAAATGCTTTTCACCGGCACTCTTTTCAACGTAAAGCGTTTGAAGTCAGTCGTGGGATACAATCCGGTGAAACTGGCAAATCGGGCATAGATGGAGGCGGCGAAATTGGAAAAAAAATTGGGAAATAGTTCCATGCGGTCTTTGTATTTTGCCAGCAGCGGTTCGGTATCAATCTTGCCGTCGAAGAGTGACAAATATTCATTGTGCGAAGATTCCTGAAAAATCAGCACCACGTTCAAATCACGCGGCGCGCTTTCAGATTCCGACGCGGCCGCCGGGGTGGCCAGCAAATGGATGCCCAGTTGCCGGGCGGTTTCGGTGAATTGTCCCAAACTCATAGGCGGATTAGCGGCCTTCTGCCAAATCGGGTTGGTTTCCAACAGCAACGCGGCGGTTTGTCCTTCCGCTTTGTCTCGATTGGCAAATCCCCAACCGGCCAGTCCCAGAAATAAAAAAATAAGCAGGGCAAACAACTTGCCCTCAGACGATGCGGTTTGAATTTTATCCTGTCTTCCCTTCCATTTGCCCAACGCCCACAATGCGACCAGATAAATGATGGCTAAAATGGCAAGTGCGCCAAAAAACTCCGGCAAATAAGGTCGTGCCAGCCGCCACATCATTTTTGGACTGTCACCAAATTCCAGGACCTGCCAGTCCAGCCGTATGCCCATGATTTGGGAAAGTCGCAGGTCGGCCAAAGCCAGAGAAATGAGAAACAAATTGATCGCGTCCAACCACCACAAGGAAGCCTTGGGCAACAGTTGCCGATAGCCAAAGGCGATGGCAAACAGCAGGGCAGCTATGGTGAATTCGCCCAGAAAGTAATGGGGCAACGCCATTCCCAAGCACAGCAAATTATTATAATTGATGGCCAAATCGTAATCAGTGTTGGTCAACAGCAAAAACGATGTGAAAATAAACGGCAAACTCCACGACCATGCGGCATATCCTCCACGCCGCCAGATCAGCAGCGTTGTTCCCGCAAAAAGGATGATATTGCCCGACGATATTAAAATAAATTCAGAGCTTGGCCGGCGGACAAGGGCATCCAGCGGATAAAAAAGCACGAACAGAGAAGCCATAAAAACCAGAAGCAAGCCAATCCAGAACAAATTCAACGAACGCTGCCCAACACGAAAGCCAATCAAGAAAGACACAATTCCCACGCAATCCACAACAAACAAGGCATTGTGAAAATTTGCCAAATTTTTCAGATAAAGCGCCGTATAAACCGCGGCAAAAACCGCCGTGACGAATAACATCTTGCTTTCGCGCCCGGTTCGGATCAGAACATAATAAATGAGCGCATACACAGAAATCCAGACGGCCAAGTAAGGTTGCCAAAAAAAGAAATCCATGCTGAAATACGAACCGAGATTTTTCCAAGTCAGAATCCCGCTCATGACCGGCGAGAGATAATTTTTTTCCATCACATGAAATGACAAAGAAATGAACACGGCGCCCAGTGTCAGCAAGCAGCCATTGATCATTCGTGCAGTCCGCGCGCCGGGCGTTTGACAGCGAATCGCCAGCGCCCATAAATTCAGTCCGACCAGTAAAGCGAAAAGATAAAAAGCCGCTTCACTCAATCGGTCCGGCGGCGTTGGATTAACCGGCCAATGAATTTCATAAAGATATTTGCGAAACGTCCATAGTAGAAAAATTTTGGCCAGACAAAGCGCGCCAAACAGCAGGCCGATCCGCGCCCAAACACCCGCGATGGGCGCGACACGATGCGCGCGGTTGCTGGTTTCGCCGCCGGCATTCTTTTTGGAAATATCACTCATAAGGCAAACCCCACGATTGTTGGCAATTTTCATGCCTAATTCGTTTCATGACTTGTGCGCCCATTTTTAAAAATAAAACTCATTTTTGCCGCAGTTACAATGCTGCAATGCCGATTTTATCGGAAAAGCGGGCTTTCACTGTCTCGACTTCATCCGCGCATTTGTTAAATTGTCAGCATGAGTTTTGTCGCTGAATTTAATTCTTTGCCCGCGCAGTTGCTCGTAAAACGGTCACTTGCCGCGAATGTAAATTCCGTTCGCGCGTGTTTTGAAAAATCAAAATTTTCTCTGAACGATTTTGCGAATTTAATTTCTCCCGCCGCTGGCGAGTTAATCGAAACGCTTTCCGTTCGCTCGCAAAAATTGACACGGCAGCGGTTTGGCAAAGTCATCCGCCTCTTCGCGCCGCTGTATCTTTCCAATGAGTGCATTAACAATTGTTCCTACTGCGGCTTCTCGCGCGACAACGCGATTTTGCGCGTGACGCTTTCGATTGATGAAGTTTTGCGCGAGGCGCGGGAATTGAAGCAACAAGGTTTCCGCAACATTTTGCTCGTCGCCGGCGAGCATCCGAAATTTGTCTCGAACAATTATCTGCGCGATTGCGTCGCGGCGTTGCACAAGGAAATTCCCAGCGTGTCGCTCGAAGTCGGGCCGATGGAAACGGACGAATATAAACCAATCGTCACGGCGGGCGCGGATGGACTTGTCGTTTATCAGGAAACTTACGACCGCGCGATTTACGACAAAATGCACACCGCCGGGCCGAAGAAAAATTTCGACTGGCGGCTCGAAACACCAGAACGCGCTTACGCCGCCGGTTTTCGCCGTTTGGGAATCGGCGCGTTGTTCGGTCTGGCGGACTGGCGTTACGAGGCGATTTGCGTCGCGGCGCACGCGGATTTTCTTTTGCGCAATTGTTGGAAGGCGCAAGTCACGATTTCGCTGCCGCGCCTGCGTCCGTGCGCGGGCGAATTCCAGCCGCTCACGCACATGACCGACCGCGAACTGGTGCAGCTCGTGTGCGCGTTCCGGCTGATATTCCCCGACGCCGGCCTCGTGCTTTCGACGCGCGAACCGGCGCGGCTGCGCGACGGCCTGATTCCGCTCGGCATCACGCTGATGAGCGCGGGCAGCCACACCGAGCCGGGCGGCTACACGGGCGCGGGACGCGAGAAATTGCATCACACTCAGCGCGGGCGCATTGTTGAATTGGCGGCGGGCGCAAGCGAATGGGCGGCGGGC
>DASYAA010000099.1:0-1685 GCA_036501565.1 Verrucomicrobiia bacterium | reverse complement strand
ATTCATTTTCGCCACGCAACTTGACTTGATTTTGTTGTTGGACAACAAAAGCCGTTAGTGCTCCGGCAATGACGATTGCGCCCAAGGCGAATTTCAATTTGGTCACCGTTGCGATTTTCATAAAAGTCAAAGTCCTTCCGGCGGCAAGCGAAGCGTTGGCGATGGTCAACACCAATCCAACCGGCGCGGATTGAACGGCGTTGGCAGAAATCAAAACGACCAGTCCGCTTGCGCCAATTGTGATTTTCCGTTTTGAGAAAAATTCGCGCAGGCGCTCTACGGCGCGGCTCACGCGTTTTTGCGCGGCATCGTCGGATGTGCCGAGCGCTTCGCCGACTTCGCGCAGATTTTTATTTTCAAAATAGCGGAGCAAAATCGCGGCGCGGTCGGTTTCGTCGAGCGCGGCCATCGCGTCGTCCAGCAGTGGTTCGATTTGCGTCCAGTCGTTTGCGGTCGCATTCATGTTGTTCATTTCCACGGCGATTTGTTCGCGCAAGTGCCGGCGCGATTCTTTGCGGATGGCATCAATCGCGGTTCGTCGCGTGACGGAATAAAGCCACACCATTAAAATCGTTTCAGATTTTAATTTGCCCGCATCGCGCGCGAGGTCGGCGAAAACGGATTGCGAAATTTCCTCGGCCAGTTGCGGCGAGCGGACTTGCCGCAGCGCTGTGGAATAAACCAAATTCAAATGTCGCCGGACGATTTCCGTGAAGGCGTCCTGCGAATTTTCGCGCGCGAATTGCCGGAGCAAATCCAAATCGCTTGTCATTCTTTTGGAAGTATATCGCCGGCGCCGCGCAAAATCCGACAAATTTGTTTCGGCGTTTTGCGATTTGTCTTTCACGGCGGATGCGCTAAAGTATGCCCATCAAAGCTGGCACCTGCATAAAATTCTGGGGCGTGCGCGGCTCAATCGCCACTCCGGGCGCGGCAACCGTTCGTTACGGTGGCAATACTTCATGCGTCGAAGTCCGCAGCGGCGGCGAAATCATCATACTCGATGCCGGAACGGGTTTGCGCGCGTTGGGAAAACAACTGCTGGCCGAATCCAAAAACCTTCCGCTCAATCTCACGCTGCTCGTCACGCACACGCATTGGGATCACATTCAAGGACTGCCGTTCTTCGCGCCGATTTATGATGCTCGCTGCCGGTTGCGGATTTTGGGCGGTCACGGCTTGAGCGCCGGATTATTGACCGCGATGAACAATCCCTATTTTCCCGTGCCGCTAAAATCGTTGTCCGCCCGCGTCAAAATCGAAGAACTGAAAAAATTTGATTTCAAGATAGGTTCCGTGCGCGTGCGCGCGCAACAGGCGAATCATCCCGGCGTTTGCCTCGGCTACCGGCTGTTCACGCCGCACGGCTCGGTCGCGTATTTTCCCGACAACGAATCGCGCGCCGGCGGCGAAGACCATCCAATGGTTGAATTTGTGCGCGGCGCGGACGTGTTGATTCTCGACTCGCAATACGATTCCGCCGAATACGAACGGCACGCGGGCTGGGGCCACGGCAGCGTGGACGATTCCGTGGCGCTCGCGCTGGCGGCGGGCGTGAAACGGCTGTGCCTGTTTCATCACGACCCGGAACGCAGCGACAAACAGGTGGACGCCTTGCTGAAATACGCGCGCAAACTCGTGGCGAAACAAAAAGTGAAATTGAAAGTGGACGCCGCGCGCGAGGG
>DASYAA010000098.1:0-4354 GCA_036501565.1 Verrucomicrobiia bacterium | reverse complement strand
GCTTCATCCGCAGATGGAAGCCAGTTGGACGCGGCGAGCGGATATTCCGGTGGCTTTGGTTTAATTGGAGTTTCTACTGATTCAGGTAATCATTGGACACTTGAGAATGAAAGTCTCAGAGAGAATTGGCGGTCTATCGCTTCTTCTGCCGATGGGCAGAAATTAATTGCAGCGACTTTTAATGACGACATTTATACTTCCACAAATTCAGGAGGTTCATGGAACACAAATGGTTTGCACCAAAATTGGACTTCCGTCGCCTCATCATCGGATGGATCCAAATTATTTGCAGCGACTGAATCCGGTCTTATTTTTACTTCAACAAATTCGGGGAGCACGTGGTATACGAACAGTTTGCCTTCTTATATGGGATACTCGGTTTCTATCGCTTCATCGGCGGATGGAACCAAACTAATTGCTTGTAGCGGCAATTATATTTCCTTGAGAGGACTCATTTATATTTCGACCAATTCGGGAACCACTTGGAACACGAATGGTTTGCCCAATCAAAATTGGTCTTCCGTCGCGTCATCGGCAGACGGTAACACACTGGTTGCAACGGTTTATTTTGGCGGCATTTTCACTTCAACAGATTCGGGAAACACTTGGACATCGAATAATGCGCCTAATGCAGCGTGGACTTCCGTCGCTACATCAACCGATGGCAGCAAGTTGGTTGCCGCCGCCATTAGTTCAAGCAGTTCAGGTATTATTTACACTTCGGCAGACTCCGGAAATACATGGACATCGAATAGTACGACCATTGAATATTCCGCCTGGACTTCCGTCGCTTCATCAGCCGATGGAAACAAATTGGTTGCAGCGGTTCAAGGCGGCGACATTTGGACTTCACAAACCATGCCGTCGCCGCTGTTGAACATCGCG
Source organism: Verrucomicrobiia bacterium (assembly GCA_036501565.1). Taxonomy (GTDB): domain Bacteria; phylum Verrucomicrobiota; class Verrucomicrobiia; order Limisphaerales; family UBA11358; genus UBA11358. The sequence continues at coordinate 3,469 of DASYAA010000098.1, read as the reverse complement.
CCCACAAATTCAAACCTCCAACTTTCATGGACTGTGCCTTCGACAAATTTTGTTTTGCAACAAAGCTTTGATTTGTCCAGTTGGAACGACGTGACCGATGCGCCCGCGCTCAATCTCACCAACCTGCAAGATGAAGTGATCCAGTCACCAACCAACGGTAGCAGTTTTTATCGGCTGGAAAGTTTCTGAATCGGTTTTGCCGCGCGCAATCATCTTGCTCGTCGGCGCAAGTTGCATTAGCTTCCACACATTATGGAAACAAATTTTTCTTCCGGCGCCGTGCCGCCACCATTGACGCCGCCGCCGGTCATCACTCCGCCGCCGCCGTCCAAACCGCGCAAGAACCGGGGCTGGATGGTCGTCGCGATCATTTTGCTGGTTTTGCTGGGATTCAGTTGGCTCGTGATTTTCGCGCAAAGTTTTTCGCGGGCGTTGAGCATCAACAGCGCTTTCAATCGCGGTTTCAAAACCATCAACGCGCGGCAAGTCGGCCCGCGCCTCGATGAATATGTTCTCGAAGACAACGATGTGCGCAATAAAATCGCCGTCGTCACGGTGGACGGCATCATCACCGGCCACACGGCGGATCAGGCGGGCAACAGCATGGTTGACGTGATCAAGGCGCAACTCGACCGCGCGGCGGACGACAATCGCGTCAAGGCCGTAATCCTCAAAGTGGATTCCCCCGGAGGCGAAGTGATGGCTTCGGACGAAATCAACAAGTTGATTGTAAAATTTCAGGACGATTCCAAAAAACCCGTGATTTGCTCGATGGGAAGTCTGGCGGCGTCGGGCGGTTATTACATTTCCGCGCCATGCCGATGGATTGTCGCGAACGAATTGACCATCACCGGCAGCATCGGCGTCATCATGCACGGTTACAATTATCGCGGGCTGATGGACAAAATCGGCCTCGCGCCGATGACTTACAAAAGCGGCAAGTTCAAGGATATGTTGAGTCCCGACCGCGAGACGAATGAAATTCCGCCGGAGGAACACGCGATGGTGCAGGGCTTGATTGACGAGACGTATCAGAAATTCAAAAGCGTCGTCGCCGATGGGCGCGGACTTGCGCACGATAAAAATAAAAATGAAGGCCACGCGCTCGCGCAAAACTGGGCGAACTTCGCGGATGGTCGCGTATTGTCCGGCTCGCAGGCGCTCAAGCTCGGATTCGTGGACGAACTCGGCGATTTCGACGACGCGGTGAATCGCGCGGAAAAAATCGCGCACATCGGCGATGCCAATTTGATCGAATACCGCGAGCGCTACGACATCTCCGATTTTCTTTCCATGTTCGGCCAGAACAGTTCCGCGCACGACATCAAGCTCGACCTCGGCGTGGACATTCCGAAATTGCAGGCCAACGCGATGTATTTTCTCTGGGAAGCGCCGGAAGATTAAATGAAAGGCGTCACAGTCATCGCGCATCCGCTGGTTCAACACAACCTTGCGCGGTTGCGTGACAAACGGACACAGCCGCAGGAATTCCGCCGGCTGCTCGGTGAAATCGCCGCATTGATGCTTTACGAGGCGACGCGAAATTTCGCCGTCAAAAAAATTTCCGTTGAAACGCCGCTCGCGCCCACATCTGGTTTTCAACTCGAACGCGAAGTCGTTCTCGTCCCCGTTTTGCGCGCCGGACTTGGGATGCTCGATTCCATTTTGCAATTGATTCCGCACGCGCGCGTCGGCTTCATCGGATTGAAACGCGAGGAAACGACTTTGCGCGCGATGTTTTATCACAAAAGTTTTCCGAAAAATCTTGGGAGCTTTGAAGTCATTCTGATTGACCCGATGCTTGCGACCGGCGGCAGCGCCGTCGCCGCGATTGATTTGCTCACCCAGCAGGGCGCGAAACATATTCGCCTCGTGAATCTGGTCGCCGCGCCCGAAGGCATCCGCGTCGTGCAAAAAAATTATCCGCGCGTCCCGATTTTCACCGCCGCCGTGGATAAAAAATTGAACGACAAAGGTTTCATCGTTCCCGGCCTCGGCGACGCAGGCGACCGGCTTTTTGGAACTTGAGCCACAGATTTTCACAGATGGACACAGATTGAGGCAAATGCAATTTCCGTATTTTCATCTGTGTTTATTTGTGTTCATCTGTGGCTGAAAAATGAATCGCTCTGAAAATTTGTTGATCGTCGCCGACAGCGAACGCGACGCGAACATGCTCTACGCCACGCGCCTGTTCGTGCCCGACCCGTTCATTTATCTCCAGACCGCCGAACGCCGCCCGCTCATCGTGTTGAGCGATCTGGAAATTGACCGCGCGCGCGCGAATGCGCCGCATTGCCGCGCCGTTTCATTGAGCGCGTATCAAAGAAAATTGCGCGCCGACGGAATCAAAAAAATCAGCTTCGCCAGAGTCATCCGCGAAATTTTGCGCGAGAAAAAAATCCGCCGCATCGTCGTGCCGGATAATTTTCCGCTCGGCCTCGCGCGCGAATTGAAAAAACTTGGAATCAAACTGAAGCCAATCGCGAGTTTTTTCCCAAAACGCGAAATCAAAAATGCCGACGAAGTGAAAAAAATTTCCGCCGCGCTGATGATGGCCGAGGTCGGCATGGCCGAGGGAATGCAGGCATTGCGGCACTCGAAAATTGACAGGCGGCGGCAATTGATTTATCGCGGCTCACCGCTGACTTCCGAGCGCCTGCGCGCCGTGATTGATTGCGCGATTCTTCAAGTCTGCGGACTCGCGGCGAACACAATTGTCGCCGGTGGCAAACAGGCGTGCGACCCGCACGAGCGCGGCTTTGGACGGCTGCGCGCCAACGAGCCGATCATCATTGATATTTTTCCGCGCTCGCAAAAGACCGGCTACTTTGGCGACATCACGCGAACCGTCGTTCGCGGGCGCGCGAGCGAGGCGGCGCGAAAACTTTACGACACGGTTTTGCACGGACAGAAAATCAGCTTTGAAAAAATCCGCGCGAAGGTGAAAACGGCGGACGTTCACAAAGCCGTCCAGAAATTTTTCGTGCAGCAGGGCTACAAAACCGGACGGCGCGATGGGCGCATGGAAGGATTTTTTCACGGCACGGGACACGGACTCGGTCTGGAAATCCACGAAGCGCCGCGCGTGGGAGCGAGTTCTGCGGAGATTTTGCGGAGCGGCCACGTCGTGACCGTCGAGCCGGGGCTTTATTATCCAGAAATCGGCGGCGTGCGGCTGGAAGACGTCGCGCTCGTCACCGCCAGCGGCGCAAAAAATCTGACACACTTTGAGAAAGTGCTGGAGATTTAATTAGTCGCGATGCTCTAAATCAACTCGCTCTGCTTCTCCGTCTTGCCTTCATGCTGCGCTTTGGCGAATAGGAGGCGGTTCATGCAGGTTTTTGGATTTTACTAAACATTCTTTAAGAAGTTCCAATGCAGGCATGCCGGTCATTGGCTCAGGCGGTAGAAATGCGTCGAGCCACTGATGGCGTTGGTCACGACGTTGTTCGTGCCGCTGACAACG
>DASYAA010000097.1:0-10981 GCA_036501565.1 Verrucomicrobiia bacterium | reverse complement strand
CCACCGCCGCTTTGCTGGATGATTTTTGCGTAATCGTCGTAAAATCCCAAGCCCGCCAAAACCAAAACCGAAAGCAGCGTCAATTCCACCAGCGCGTTCCATTGCGCCCACAACATCGTCGAGAAAACCAGCACCATGATGATCAAAACGCCGCCCATCGTCGGCGTTCCTTTTTTGCTCAAGACGCGCGCGCCAAGACCGCCGGCTTCTTCCGCTTTATCCGCGTAATCCTGACCAAACTTCAATGTCTTGAGCCAGTGAATTATTTTTGGCCCAAGCCACCAGCTTAAAATCAGCGCCGTGATCGCCGCGCCCGCGCTGCGCACCGTGATGTAGCGAAAAAGCCGCAACGCCGAAAGCCGGTTTTCCCAAACCGTTCCGTGCGACCAATCCAACAAATGCTGGCTTAAATAATAAAGCATTTTTTCGATTTACGTTTTTTCCAGTTTCAACGTTTCCGCAATTCGTTCCAAACGCGACGCCCGCGACGCTTTCAGCAAAACCACGTCGCCGGTTTTCAAAAAATTCTTAATCGCTTTCATCGCTGCTTCGACATTTTCAAATTCAATCACGCGCGTCAGTCCCGCGTCGCGCGCCGCTTTTGCCGTCGCCGCCGCCATTTTTCCGACAACGAACAACTGTCCGATTTTCAATTCCGCAGTGCGTCTGGCGATTTCCGCGTGCGCCGATTCGCTGTGCGCGCCGAGTTCTTCCATGTCGCCAAGAACCGCCACGCGCCGACCTTGTAGCGGCAAATCACAAAGCGTTTCCAGCGCGGCAATCGTCGAATCCGTGTTCGCGTTGTAGGCATCGTCCAAAACGCGAATGCCGTTCGCTTCCCAAAATTGCAGCCGCATTTTCGGCGGCTGGCACGCAACCAAACCGTCGCAGATTTCATCGCGCGACAAACCGAATTCCGCGCCAACCGCAATCGCAAACAAGGCATTCGTCACTTGATGCCGACCGAGCAAATTAATCCGATACTCGCCGCAAAAATCTTCTTTCAGCGCAATTGCTCGAAACGTCACACCATTTTTGTCCAAACGAATTTTCTTCGCGTGCCAATCATTTTTTTCGTCAAATCCGACGCGAACAACTTTCGCTTTCGTTCGCGCAACAATTTTTTCAGTCCATTCGTTGTCGCCGTTCACAAATAATTTTCCGTCCGCCGGCAAAAGTTCCGCGAGCCAGCCTTCTTCCTGCGCAACGCCGGCTACGTCGCCAAAAAATTCCAGATGCTCGCGGCCGATGCTTGTCAGCACGCCGAATTTCGGCTGAATCATTTTTATGAGCGGCGCGAGTTCGCCCGGATGATTCGTTCCGGCTTCGAGCACAGCAACCTGATGCGATTTTTCCAGCCGCAACAATGTCAGCGGCACGCCGATGTCGTTGTTAAAACTCGCTTCGCTCGCCAGCGTCGAAAATTTTTGCCGCAAAACCGACGCGAGCAATTCTTTAGTCGTCGTTTTGCCGTTCGAGCCGCCGACGCAAATCATTGGCAGGTCAAATTGCCTTCGATAAGTCGCCGCCAATTTTCCGAGCGCGATTCTTGCATCTTCTACAACAAGCACCGCGCAGTTTGGCAATTGCGACGAAACTTTTTTTTGTTCGATTACAACTGCCGCAACTTCTTTGGCCGCGACTTCGCTCAGAAAATCGTGACCGTCGAAGCGTTCGCCTTTGAACGCAAAGAACAAATCGCCCGCTTTGGCCTGCCGCGAATCGGTGCAGACATTTTTCACGGTTACATCTGCCTCGCCGCGCATAATTTCCGCGCCGCAACTTTCAGCGACAAATTTCAAAGAACGTGTTTCCACTGCAAAATTTTTACTGCGCGCTCGCCATTGGCCGTGAAAGGCCGGTTGCGACCATTGGCTGCGGCTGATTTTGTTGCTGCAAATTTTCGTCCGGCGGAATGTTCAAATAGCTCGCGCAGCGTTCGGCAATTTCCTTGAACACGGGGCCGCAAACTTGGCCGCCGTAATAACCTTCCTTCGGCTCGTCCATCACGATGGAAATGCAAAGTTGCGGATTGTCCGCCGGAAAAAATCCAAGGAACGAAGCTTCGTATTTGCCGGAAACGTAGACACCATTCTCCACTTTTTGCGCCGTGCCTGTTTTGCCAGCGACGACGTAATCTTTCATCGCCGCTCCCGGCGCGGTGCCATCCGGCGTCACGACGGTTTTCAATGCTTCAATCATTTCTTTGTCGGTGGCGTCAGTGACAACCTGCCGCACGCGCTGCGGCGCATATTGCTGAACGACATTCCCGGCGTGGTCTTCAAGCCGATTCACGAGCATCGGACGCATGAGCCAACCATCGTTGGCCACGGCGCACATGGCCATGAGCATTTGCAACCGCGTCACCGCTACGCCATGCCCCATCGGAATTTGCGCGATTGAATCTTTGCTCCAATCTTTGACCGGATGTAAAATGCCGCCAACTTCGCCCGGCAACGGAATTCCCGTTCGCTCGCCAAAACCAAAATCACAGGCGTAATCATAAAGCCGGTCTTCGCCGAGTTTGATGCCAATTTTCGCGGCGCCGATGTTGGACGATTTCGTAATGATGCTTTTGGTCGTCAAAATTCCAAACGGCTCGTGGTCATGCAAAATTCTTCCGGCGTAAGCAAAATGTCCCTCTTCGCAATTGAAAGGATCATTCAAATGCACCACGCCGTCATTGAGCGCGCCGGACACAACGACGATTTTGAAAGTTGAACCCGGTTCCATCACGTCGCTGATGACGCGATCGCGGCGCGCGTCGGCGGGCGCCGCGCCGGGATTATTCGGATCAAAATTCGGCAGCGTCGCCATCGCCAGAATTTCGCCCGTGCGCGGGCGCATGACGATGCCCGTGATACTGATGGGCGTGTGCTTTTGCATCGCGCTGGCCAGCGCGGTTTCGACGATGTTTTGGATCACGGAGTCAATCGTTAAAACAGCATTCAATCCGTCGCGCGCCTGCACGTCCTGGCCGCGCAACGCGACCAACTCATGCTGTTGACGATCCGTTTCCGTCACACGCCAGCCCGCGACACCGCTCAACGCGGAATTTAACGCGAGTTCAATCCCATCGCGCCCGGAAAGTTGTGAAACCACACGGTCGCCCATTTTGAATTCATCCGGCGTGGCGAAGCCGAGCGCCTGCGCGGCAAGCGAGCCGTTCGGATAGACGCGCAATTGGTCCGGCTCGGAAAAAATCGCACTTTGCCGCAAATTGCGCAAAAAGTCGCGGTCGGATTTCGACAATTTCTTTTCGTCCAGCCCGAACGAAAGCTGGCTCATCGTCAGTTGAATTTTTTGCCAGGTCTCGTCCGAAACATTTTTTTGCAGCCGGACGTAATGCAATCCGTTCGTGACCGTTTCGTTTTTTTCATTTTTTGAAACGCGCGGAAAAAGTTTCTGATAAATATCGTCTTCGCTCATCCGCAACAGGGGCGCCAATGCACGCGCCACGACCGTCTGCTGGTTGCCGATGAGCGATGGGTCGGCGCAAATTGTTTTCACCTCAACGCTCGTGGCGAGCAAATTGCCGCGCGCGTCCAGAATGTCGCCCCGGCGCGGCGACTGCCAGAATTCACGTTGCGTGTTATCCTGCGCCAGCTTTGCCAGATCGTCATGCCGCAACACCTGCAAATCCACAAGCCGGAATCCCAGCCCGATAAAGGCAAGAACGACCAGCGCCAGCAATGCCAGCGCGCGCCTGAGTTGTTGCTGCCGTTTAATCATTGTCAAAAGGCCAGCCGCCCGTGGCGATCGGTTCCTCAACCAACGGCGTCACGAGCGGCGGCCAAAATTAAATTTTTGTTACTGCGTCATTGCACCAATTGGCCGTGCGGCGAACTGCCGCGTCAGATTTTTATTTTCCAGCGGCACGCTGGCAGGCTCCGGCAACCGCCAAACTTGCATCGGCTGCGCCGGAACGAGACCGAGATTCAACTCGCGCACGCGCCGGTCCAACACCATCGGCGACCGCAAAATGGAAAGCTGGTCGTTGAGTTTCTGGTCGTCATTTTGCAACTGCGCCAGCCGGATTTCGCGCTGCCGGATTTGCCGGCCAAGCTGGTAAATCTGACTTTTTTGCCAGACGTAACCAACCGCCGAACCCGCAATCATAAAACACAAAAAAAATGCCTTCAGCGCCGGACCAAACCAGATCGCCGCCGACTGACTTTTTCGATTTTTTGCCATCTTAAATTTTTTCCAAAATTCTCAACTGCGCGCTGCGACTGCGCGGATTTTCCTGCAATTCTTTTTCGCCCGGCAAGATCGCCTTGCGATTCACCCATTTCATTTCCGGCTCGCGGGGCTGCCGCAATTCTGGCACGTCCACTTCGCCGCTGAACGTGTAATCGCGCGTTTTTTCGCGGCCAAATTCTTTTACAATTCTGTCTTCGAGCGAATGAAACGTGATTACCGCCAGCCGTCCGCCCGGCTTCAAAATTTTCACCGCCGCTTCCAGCCCGTGTTTCAAAGAACCCATTTCGTCGTTCACCGCGATTCGTAGCGCTTGAAAAACTTTTGTCGCCGGATGCGACTTTTTTCCGTGCCTCGGCGCAAGTCGCTCGATCAATTCCGCCAACTGCTTCGTCGTCTCAAATTTTCTTTGCGCGCGGTCGTGGACAATCGCCTTTGCAAATCTTCTCGATTCGTGTTCGCCGCCAAATTCCCAAAAAATCTTCGCTAATTCCTCGGCGCTCAAATCGTTCACCAAATTTGCCGCCATCAGTTTTTGCCGGTCATCCATCCGCATGTCCAGCGGGCCGTCGTTTTGAAAACTGAATCCGCGTTCAGCCAAATCAAGTTGCGGCGAACTCACGCCCAAATCCAAAATCACGCCATCGCAACTTTTTTCCGCAATCCATTCCGCCATTTTCTCAAAATTTCCATGGCGAATTTCAAAACGCCCGGCAAATTTTTCGCCAAGCCGTTTTTTAGCGGCTTCAACCGCGACGCCATCGCGATCGCACCCAGATAGCCATCCAGTCGGCGAACTCGCTGCCAAGACGCTCGCTGCGTGACCACCCCCACCGAGCGTGCCGTCGGCGTAATGGCCGCCCACCTTCGGCTTCAGCACGTCCAGCACCTCCGCCGCCATCACTGGTTTGTGAATGAATTCTGGCACTGCGCATTGGGTCTTAAAATTTCAAACTGCGTTCGCTCCGAAAAATTTTTTGTCCAGCCGGCTCCAAAAATTTTTTTCCGCATCCACGCTGACGGCCGTTTGCAAAACCGTCTCGGGAATTTCGCGCATCGAACGCGACTTAATTGGCACGATTTCCACGTCCACATCCGACAAGTCGTTGTGAACGACTTTGACTTTTTCCAGTGAAAGTTCGGACTGAACCGGACGCGGTGAATTTTTTGCCTCCAACGTTGCGCTGCGTAAAATTGACAACGGATTGAATTTTTCCGTCCAAGTCGTAACGCGCGTCGGCGTGGCGGAAACCGTCGGCATTTTCTGCGTTTTGGCAGCGATGGCTTTTGGCGCTGGCGCAACGGCTGATTTCGCTGTCTTTTTTGGAGGTTCCGCCGCTTCAGTTTTGTCGCATGCAACGAATGGATTTTTTTGCGAACCGAATTTTGGCAGATAAACGCGCCTGTCCGCGCGATATGCCGCCGCTTTGCCGCCGTTCACAAAACTTTTTCCCGCGCCAAGCAATTTTCCCAGGCTCATAGTTTTACTCCATTAGTTTGAAGGCCTCGGACGCGAGCACCGCGTCTGTAGCCTTGACGTTTTCGTGACGATTCGGATTCCAAATTTCAAAGCGGTCGAGCAAACCCACGAGCACAACCTCGTCCTTGATGCCCGCCGCGCGCGCCATTTCTTCCGGCAGACAAATCCGCCCCGCTTTGTCCAAAGCCACTTGGACGGATTCGCTGCCAATAAATCTTTTGAGCACGACTTTGTTCGGATCGCCGTTGGGCATCGCGTCAATGTCCGCTTTCATTTTTGCCATTTCCGATGGCGGCAAAACGCGCAGGCAACTTCCCGCCTGATGCTTCGGCCACAAAATCACCGTCAATTCCGTGCCGTCTTTTTCCGGTCGCCACTTGGCCGGAATCTGGACACGCCGTTTTTCATCCACGCCATGCCGATAGCATGAATTGTAGTAAGTCGGCCCTTTGATTTTCGCGACGCTCATTTATTCACAGGAGAATCCAAAATGGCATTTCTCCCCACAACGACCCACTTTTAACCATTTTACCCCACCACTTGTCAACATAAATCCGCTTAAAAAATTACCGCTTATTCGAAAGTTATTCACAATCCGAAAATCCACTCCAAATCATCGCGCCAAAAACTTCATTGCATGACAACTTGAAACTTCAAATCTGAACATAGAAACTCCCTGCAATGCGAACCGCCGACTTCGATTTTGCTTTGCCGCCCGAATTGATCGCGCAACATCCCGCAGTCAAACGAGATGAATCGCGACTGTTGGTTTTGAATCGGGCCAACGGCCATCTTACTCATCGAAAATTCCCCGATCTTCTGGAATTTTTCCATGATGGCGACGTGCTGATATTGAACAATTCGCGCGTCATTCCCGCCCGATTGCGCGGTGTGAACGCCAAGACCGGCGGAAAATTTGAAATTCTGTTGCTGGAAGAAAATGCGCCGAATGATTGGTGGGTAATGATTCGTCCCGGCAAAAATGCGCGCATCGGAACACAAATCAATTTTCGCGACGCAAACATCGGACCGACAAACATTTCCGCAATCGTTTCTGACGTGAATGACGAAGGCCATCGGCGATTGCAGTTTTCCGGCACGCCGGACATCAGTCGTGAACTGGATTCGCTCGGCGAAATTCCGTTGCCGCCTTACATTCGTCGGCACGGAGAATTGCCGGAAGACAAGGAACGTTATCAAACTGTCTTCGCCAAACCCGCCGGATCAGTCGCCGCGCCGACGGCAGGCTTGCATTTCACGCCGGAATTGTTGGAACAGATTTGCGCTCGTGGCGTGAAAATCTGTTTCGTCACGCTGCACGTCGGCCTTGGCACATTTGCATCCGTAAAAACTGAATCGCTCGCCGAACACAAAATGCACGAGGAGCGATTTGAAGTCGGCGAAGAGACGGTTCGTGCCGTGAATAAAGCTAAAAGTTCTGGAAAACGCGTAATCGCCGTCGGAACAACAACAGTCCGGGTTTTAGAAAGTGTTGCCGCCAAAAATGCAGGAAAACTCAATGTTTACGCTGGTAAAACGAATATTTTTATTTTTCCGCCGTTCCAATTTCAGATTGTGGATGCGCTGCTGACCAACTTTCATCTTCCCTGCTCCACATTGCTGATGCTCATAAGTGCGTTTGCCGCGCCGGGCGAGACACGCGGGCGTGAAATGATTTTGTCCGCTTATGCCGAAGCCATCCGTGAACGCTATCGTTTTTTCAGTTATGGCGATGCGATGCTGATTTTATGAAAAAGGATTTGCCATTTGTTTTGAGTAATTTTGCGATGACGGCGGATGGAAAAATTGCGTTTGGAAGCCGCAATTTTGTTCCGTTCGGCAGCAAACGCGACCGCGAACACATGATGGAATTGCGTGCGACGGAGGATGCGGTGATTAGCGGCGCGCGAACCGTCGAAACAACAGGAACGATTTTAGGGACAGGCGGAGAGAAATTTCGGAAGCGGCGATTGAAAAACGGATTGCCAGAGTTTCCGTTGCGCGTCGTCGTCAGCGGCTCCGGTTCGATTGATCCGAATGCGAATCTTTTCAAGAAACACTTTTCGCCAATCATCATTTTGACGACGGCGCGAATTTCAAAGGCGAACTTGAAAAAGCTCCGCGCCGTAGCGGACGAGGTGAAAATCTGCGGCAAAACGGAAATCAATTTTCGCGCGGCGTTGCGCTGGCTGCGGAAAAAATGGAACGTGCAGCGTTTGTTGTGTGAAGGCGGCGGCGGGCTGACCGGCGCTTTATTCCGCGCCGATTTGGTGGGCGAACTGCATTTGACGATTTGCCCGAAGATTTTTGGCGGTCACATTGCGCCAACAATTGCCGACGGCAAGGGCGTTCCAAATCTGGCCGCCGCCGCTCAATTCAAATTGAAGTCGGCAAATCGTATTGGTGATGAGTTATTTGTGGTGTTCAAAGCTGCGAAATCCAGCCCGTTTTAGCCAAGTTGTTCACAACCCGGCAATCGTCTTGTTATCCAATCGTCACAAAGACGACAACTTCTTGTAACACGTTAAATCCATTCTTTGGTCGGAAGGATGTTTTACTTATGATCAAAAAACTGCTGACGATTTGTTTAATGGGAATTTACGCTTCGTTGCAAGTGCGCGCACAACTGGCCGTCACCGAAGTAATGTCCGGCGAGACGGACAAAAACCATCCCGATTGGTATGAACTGCACAACTACGGCACAAACGCCATTTCTTTGACGGGGTATTCATGGAACGACGATGCGCACAGTGGATTTTCCGGGGCGGATACCGCGTCATTCACGGGCTATTCGATTGCCGCCGGCGAAACTATCATCGTCACGGAAGTAAAGGGTGCGGTGACAGATGCCCCCACGTTTCGCACTTGGTGGGGCATCAGTAATTCCATTCAAGTAGTGGTTTTGAATTCTGCCGATCCCGGTTTGGGTGCCAATCCCATAGTCTCCGGCACGGAACGCGCAGACTCCGTTCGTTTATGGAACACCAATCTGACATCTCTTGGCTCCAACACCAATGGATTGGACTTGGACGAATGTCCCGATTATCTCGTGCAGCGCGTGGATTTGGGCGACACCACCAATCAGTCTCTGCTTTTTGATCCGGCCAATGGCCTTTTCGATGTCTTGAGCGTCAACGGTGTGAATGGGGCTTTTGCCTCTGCCACGGTGGCGACGGACATTGGCTCGCCCGGTATCACGCCGAGTTCTGTGGCCGCAACCATCGTTCAAACTCCGGCGCCTGAAACCGCGACCGTTGGAGATTCAGTATCTTTCACCAATGGCGGATTCGCGCTACCGCCGCTGGTTTTCCACTGGTATTTCAACAACACATTAATCACCAGCCAAACTCCGGGAGTATCAATTCAACACGTCACTCCCGGTCTGACGGACACTCTCTCCAATGACATCAGCGTGCTCACCCTGACCGGCGTGCAGACAACGAACGCGGGAACTTACATGGTGATTGCGTCAAATGGTCTACAAGCCTTCACCAATACCGCCGTGCTTACGGTCAACACTGCGCCCACAAAGCCAACAATTCTCTCGTCAACGCCAACGGTAAACAGCTTTGATGCGTATCTGGGACAAACAGTGAATTTTTCAGTCCTTGCCAGCGGCTTTCCGACGCCGGTTTATCATTGGCAGAAAAATAACACAGACATCTCCGACGCGACGAACAGTCAATATGCGCTCGCCTTAAGCGACACCAACCAATCCGCTGTTTACTCGATCATCGTGAGCAATTCGGCTGGAAGCACCAATGTTTCATTTACTGTCAATGTCACGTCCGTGCCGAATTTGGTCATCACCGAAGTCATGTCGGGTGAAAGCACCAACAACAGCAACGGCGACACTTCGGGACATGGAGACTGGTTCGAGTTAAGCAACTTCGGCGACTTCCCGGTCAATTTATTTGGCTACCAGATAGATGACAGTCACGATTCATTGTCGCAATCCGTTACGGTGACCAATCGCGCGATGATTCACCCGGGCGAATCTGTGGTTTTCGTTCAAGACATGACGCCGGATCAATTTCGCACATGGTGGGGAACCAACTTGTCGCCTAGCGTTCAAATCATTGATTACAGCGGCAGCGGCCAGGGATTAAGCGGCAGCGGAGATGAAGTTCATGTGTGGGACGCCGTGGCCACGGATAATCTCGATGAAGTAACCAGCGTCTCTTTCTCGACCAATGTCGTTGGCGACTCGTTTGGTTTTGACCCCACCGCCACCGACCAGACTGGCTTCATCGGCCTCAACGATGTTCCCGGAAGTTTAAGTGTGGTCGGTGTTGACGGCGCATTCGCGGCAACTGTTGGCGGCGACATCGGATCGCCGGGCACCATCGTGAACTTGCCGAGCATCACCGGCCTCACAAAAACAAATGGCGGATTTCAACTGTCTTGGATCAACCAGCCGGATTGGAACTACACCGTGCAATATAAAAACAGCTTGAATGATTTGAACTGGACGACATTGACCAACATCACCAGTGACAGCTCAAGCATCTTTAGCCTGATTGACCCGACCATCGGCACCAATCGCTTTTATCGCGTCGGATTGACTCCATAATAAAAATGCAACTGAAATATACCAAACGCGCGTTCACGCTGATTGAATTGCTGGTGGTGATTGCTATCATCGCCATTCTGGCGGCGATGTTGCTGCCTGCGTTGGGGCGCGCTAAAATCACGGCGCAACGAACATCCTGCATGAACAAGCTCCGGCAGTGGGGGCTAGCGCAAATGATGTATTATCAGGACAACAACGATTACATTCCAGAGGAAACCGCCACCAGTAGCGGCAGCAGTCCGAACACTTGGAACGACGCCTTTAATCCGGCCAACAACGCTGTTTGGTATAACGCTCTGCCTCCAATCATCAACCAGAAACCCGTTTCAGCCTATTTTTCGGGCACTGCCAACCGGGCCGCGTTCTACGACGACAGCATTTTGTTTAATTGTCCCACCGCAAAATTTCCAAGCAACGTTGAGAAACTGACCGACGTTTATTTTTCCCTCGCCATGAACTCGAAATTGGAACAAGGCAGCGATTTGACGATTAAAGTCGCCAGCATCAGGATTCCCACGCAAACAGTGTTCTTTTTGGAAAATCTGTTGCCGGGCGACCCGGTAGTGGATTCCAAACAATCCACCACCGACCTCGGCCAGCCCAGCAGTTATGCCAACCGCTTTGCCGCACGACATGCGGGCGTGGGTAACCTTGCGTTCGTGGATGGCCATGCTGCCGGATACAAAGGCAACAAAGTAGTCCAAACGACGTCCGGTCCGGGTGAAGGC
>DASYAA010000096.1:0-5456 GCA_036501565.1 Verrucomicrobiia bacterium | reverse complement strand
AATCCCTGAAACTTTTTTACAAAAAGTGAAAACCGAGCAAAAGCAGCGAAAAACAGAGGGGGAAATCAGTAAGAAAAATTAATCGGAAACCCGTTCACCCAAAATCAGTTGACTCCGTTTGGTGACTATGGTGACGGTTTTGAAGTGAGATAGAAGGCCGTTGCCAATCAAACCCCCTTCGCCCGCGAAAATCTCATCAGCATGAATGCCTGTCGGAACGGAATGAAATTCTGCGTTTCCAAACCGGACATCGCTTTTCATTTCGGTAATTTTGAACCGGCTTAAGGCAACCGCCATCCGTTGCGAACATTTCTCCGGCTGAACATCCGCCGTGACCCACTGCAAAGCCGAAGCGCAGCCGGTGTCCAGCCGCGCGAATTTCGGCTCGCCGCCGTTCACTTGCACTGGCGCTTCCATGCCACATGGCCGCATCTTCAACGGAACAACCGACTGGCTAGGAATTTCTTCGTCCAATTTCAACAGTCGAATTTTATGTTGAGCGAAATCAATTTGCACAATCTTGCCATGAAAAAAGTCCGCGCCAATCAAACCGTCCACACAACAATTGCACACTTGCCCCAATTGCTCCAAATCCACCGCAAGATAATTTTTTTGCAAAGGAACGCCATTCGCTTTGGCGGTGACTTTCTGCGGCCAAAAGCCTTTCGTCATGGATTCAACGCCTTGCACGGCAACGGGCCGGCCCAGATTCAATTTGAGCCGTTGCGCGGTTTCCAGGTTGATGACGCTGGCGCTCGCGCCTGTGTCCAAAAGAAAATTGAGCGGCACAGCCGATTGGGGGACGCTGACTTTCACCCAAAGGAACCCATCGTGGAACTCAAATGGAAATTCAGCCGGAGCAGACGGCACCGCTTGGGCTTGAAGAAGCGCAGCGGCAAAAAACAAAACGGCGCACAAATAGACGCGCACGCTGGCCAACAATGCAGTCGTCGTGCCAACAACCGCCACGGAATTTTTATCTGAAATTGAACGGTTTTTTAGGGCGTATCCCCGCAACGGGCAAAAAACGGATGTCATTTCTTAATCATTAAGGGCAATTGTATCCACTTTAACACGGTTCCTACGCTTGGCAAAATATCTCGGCGACAATCTTAACGATGAGGCGGCAACCGCGCTGGCAAATTTCGGAATTTCCGCTTCAGTCGGCGATGTCACGCAGGATTTTTTAAGCGCCGATGATTTTCCCATCTTCAGCCCGGAGAAATCGTCGCCGAAACGTAAATGTGTTTTCCGTCTTTTCGGACACGGATGGTTGCCATCTCTGGCGTTACGCTATGGGCGACTTGGGAAGGAAGGAAACATGAAGATGTGAAAAAATTGCCAGTGATCGTTACCAAAAGTTCACCCTAGTTCCTCCTAGTTACGCTTGAGAACCACAAGAAAATATGGTCCCTTAATCGAAGTGATGAAAACCGAGAAAACCCCAACTAGAACAATCAATCGAATCTTCTTCATATACTAAGCTTTCCTCATCTTTCTGATCGCGGAACATCAATGGTGATGGTGCCAGTGGCCGTGCCGCCGTGGCAATCACCAACAATATAATCGAAGCTCTCCGCTTTTATAAACCCGGCCTTCCCAAAGATTCCACCTTTGGCATGACAATCACAGTCAAATAACTGCTGCATAGTTGGTAGTTCTCGGTTATGATTACTCTTGTAACAACGGATGTTTATTTTTCGTTGCCAAAATTTTGCACGCCCTGGCAAGTGCCGCATCTATGTCACCGCAGATATTTTCTTCACCTAGCTTTTCAATAAAACCCGCGCGGGTCAGCGCAAAGAGGGGTTGCGAACGAGGCGCACATAAAATAAGGGCTTTTTTCTTGATGCGTAATTTTTCAAGTAAATCCTCCAATGCGTCAAGGCCGGTGGCATCCAACGCCAGCACATCGCGCATTCGCAATATGAGAACATCCGGTAATTGTCCGGCCCGCCGGAGCGATGTTTCCAATTTGTCTGCCGCTCCAAAGAAAAATGCGCCAAAGACTCGAAATGCCATGACGCCATCGGGCAATGGGCCGCCGCTTCTGCTCTTGCATGGTTATCCATAAAATCATGTAATGTGGCATCGCGCAGTTCCTCTCCTGAAAGATTTTTTCTCGCTCGTCATTCCCGATTCGCGCGGATACGGAAACAGCATCGGGCCAAAACCGGACGCCGCGCATATAAATTATTCAAAACGCACAATGGCGGTGGACATGATTGCGTTGATGTCATCGCTGGGACACAAACAATTTTATCTTGCCGGTCATGATCGCGGAGCGCGCGTGGCCTATCGCCTTGCGCTCGACCATCCGCAATCAGTTCACCGCCTGGCCGTGCTCGATATTTTGCCGACGTTGAACGTGTGGGAACAGATAAACGAAAAGACGGCCATGGCCAATTACCATTGGCTTTTGCTTTCGCAGCCGTCGCCGCTTCCGGAACACTTAATCGGCTGTGATCCTGATTTTTTTCTGAACCACATTCTCGGCCGGTGGGCCGGTCATAAAGAGGCATTATCACCCGCAGCCATGGCTGAATATTTGCGGCATTTCCGAAAATCGTCTGTCATCGAAGCGGCTTGTGAAGATTATCGGGCGGGAGCAAGCGTTGACCTCGAACATGACCGCCTCGACCGCGCCGCCGGACATCAAATACGTTGCCCAACCTACATCATTTGGTCAAAACGCTTTTTATCGGCTAATCCGCTCAAAATATGGCAACAATGGGCTGAAGACGTGCGTGAATTGATTTTGGACTGCGGACATTTTGTTGCGGAAGAAGATCCGATCTCTTGCGCCACGGCGCTAAGGAACTTTTTCCTCAATCCATGAAAACAGATTAAGAGCTTACATCAGCTGGTCTGTCGACTCGGTCTCCTGCCTTAATCAGTGGCAGCTGATATTCAAAAGGAAAGACGGTCGACATCTAATTACAAACGATAGCAGAATAAGCATTATTAAAAAAGCAGACGGTTCTTGTATATCAATTCAATATTGATAAAGTGCGATGAGGTCAGAATGGCGATGAATCATCCCGTTATTAATGTCATTGTAACGCAAAGGATGTGGAATTGATTATGTCCCAAAAAGTCCGAGCAGAGAGCAGGGATAGAATTACTTCTTCACCGAACTCATTTCCCATCGTTGGCGTCGGCGCGTCGGCGGGTGGATTGGAAGCCGTCACGCAATTGCTGAAATTTCTGCCGGGGGACACCGGCATGGCTTTCGTGCTCGTGCAGCATCTCGATCCCACGCATGAAAGCGCCTTGACGGTATTGCTTTCGCGCCAGACGCTGATGGAGGTTCGTGAGGCAAAAAATAATCTACGGCTGGAACCAAATCACATTTACATCATCCCGCCGAACAAGCTCATGCTCTTGCAGAAGCGGCGGCTCAAACTTTCACCACGAACGGACGGTCGCAATGACCGGACGCCGGTAGATTATTTTTTCTGTTCACTGGCGAAAGAGGCAAACGGCCGAACCATCGGAATCATTTTATCCGGCAATGGTGCGGATGGCACGTTGGGCTTGCAAGCGATCAAGAGCGCAGGCGGAATCACTTTTGCGCAGGAGGAAAAAAGCGCGAAATATCCATCAATGCCCGGCAGCGCGGTTGCGGCAGGCTGCGTGGATTTTGTTTTGTCGCCGGAAAAGATTGCGCAGGAATTAAACCATATTGCCGGAGATTTCAAAAACGCAACCCCGAAAACTGAAATAAAAAATCACCGGCCGGGTGAAGAAAGGGCGTTCGATGACATTTTGGTGTTATTGCGCCAGCGGACCGCGGTGGATTTTGCGCATTACAAATACGCGACCTTGCGGCGAAGGATCGACCGGCGGCTGGTGCTGCATAAACTGCATTCGCTCGTCGAATATCGCGATTTTCTTCGCGGGCACGGCGGCGAAATCAAGGAATTGTTCAACGACATTTTGATTCATGTCACGGGTTTTTTTCGTGACGCGGACGTGTTTCGGATGCTGAAGAAAAAACTTTTCCCCCGGCTGCTTCGCAGCAAAAAACCGGAAGACCCGATTCGTATTTGGGTGCCAGGCTGTTCGACCGGCGAGGAGGTTTATTCCATCGCCATGATTTTGACGGAAGTGATGGGCGGGAACAAAATGCATCATACGGTCCAGATTTTTGGCACGGATATTAATGAGCGGGGGCTGGAAAAGGCACGCGCAGCTTTTTATCCTGAAAATATCGAGTCGCAGATTTCAGCGGAGCGGCTGCGGCAGTTCTTTACCCGCATCAACGGCGGTTATCGTATTAATAAAGCTATACGCGAATTGTGCATTTTCGCGCGGCAAAACGTGACCATTGACCCGCCATTTTCGAATCTGGATTTAATCAGTTGCCGGAATGTTTTGATCTATCTCGGTCCGGCACTACAGCGCAAAGTGCTGCCGATTTTTCATTATGCGCTACATTCGGCCGGGTTGCTGATGCTTGGCGCCTCAGAAACCATTGGCAGTTTTTCAGATTTGTTCGCGCTGGCGGACAAAAAAGGGAAAGTTTATTCCAAGAAAGCCGGACAAATGCGTCCAGCTGTGAGTTTTTCGCATCTGATGCCGGAAGTTGGAAATTCAGGCGGCGAATCTTTACCAGCGGCGCAGGAGCCAATTTCTCCGGCGATTTCCGACGTGCAAAAACAAGCCGACCGGATTTTGGTGACCAATTTCGGTCCGGCCAGCGTCGTCATCAATAAACATTTCGAGGCGCTTCATTTTCGCGGGCGTACCGGATTGTTTTTGGAACATTCGCAGGGCGAAGCCAATCTGAATTTGTTCAAGATGGCGCGCGAAGGATTGCTGTTGGATTTGCGGGCGGTCGTGGCGAAAGCTGTTAAACAAAGCATGCGCGCACGCCAGGAGGGGATTCGGGTTCAGCAGAACGGCCATTTCATCGAATGCAGCATCGAGGTCATTCCCTTCGCGGTTCCGCCGTCGCAAGAGAAGTTTTATCTGGTTTTGTTTTTGCCGGCAAAGGAATTGCCTGCCGAAACGGATGATAATAAGACGCAAAGAATAAAAAAGGCTCATCACAGGACTTCCGACCTGACGGAACTCGCCAACCTGCGCGAAGAACTGGCGGCGACGCGCGAGTCCTTACAAAGCATCATTCAGGAACAGGAGGCAACGAATGAAGAACTGCGTTCGGCGAACGAGGAAGTCCTCTCCAGCAATGAGGAATTGCAAAGCACGAATGAGGAACTTCAAACGGCGAAGGAAGAAATGCAATCCACGAACGAGGAGCTCACAACTCTCAATGACGAATTGGAAAGCCGCAATTCGGAATTGGAACAGGTCAACAACGACTTGCAAAATCTCCTGGCCAGCGTAAATATTCCGGTCATCATTTTGAATTCCGATTTGCGCATTCGCCGTTTCACCGCCATTGCCGGGAAAATGTTCAAGCTGATTCCCGGCGACGCTGGCCGTCCAAT
>DASYAA010000095.1:0-14301 GCA_036501565.1 Verrucomicrobiia bacterium | reverse complement strand
AAATCAAACGCTGCCAGAAAGGCTGGCGCAATGTTGTCGCTGCGGCGGCGAAAAAAGGAATTCCCGTTCCCGCGTTCAGCACCGCGCTCGCGTTTTACGATCAATATCGTTCAGCAGTTTTGCCCGCGAATCTGTTGCAGGCGCAACGTGATTATTTCGGCGCGCACACTTACGAATTGATTGACAAACCGCGCGGACAATTTTTCCATACGAACTGGACCGGCAAGGGCGGCACGACCGCATCCAGCAGTTACAACGCGTAAAAATTAAAATTCCAAATCCATGAAAAAATATCTTACGGAATTCATCGGCACATTTTTCCTCGTTTTGACCGTTGGCATGACGGTGATTGATCCCGGTGCAGGCAATCTTGGGCCGCTGGCCATCGGCTCGGCGCTGATGATTATGGTCTATGCGGGCGGACATGTTTCCGGCGGGCATTACAATCCGGCGGTGACAATCGCCGTCTGGCTGCGCGGTCGTTGCCCGCAATCGGACGTGCTGCCTTACATCGGCTCGCAAATTGCCGCCGGCATCGTGGCGGCGATTGTCACGCTTGCGCTCAAAGGCGATCCGACGGTGATTCCCGCCGAAATAAAAGTTTTTCCAGCGCTCGTCGCTGAATTCGTCGGCACGTTTGCGCTTGCTTATGTCGTGTTGAACGCCGCCACAGCCAAAGGCACGGCGGGAAATTCTTTTTACGGCCTCGCGATTGGTTTCACTGTGATGACGATGGCCTTTGCGCTCGGCGGAATTTCAGGCGGCGCGTTCAATCCCGCTGTGGCCACTGGCATTACCGTGATGCATTTGGAAAAAGCGGCGAACATCTGGATTTACCTCGTCGCGAATTTTGCCGCCGGAGCGTTCGCGGCGCTGACCTTCAAATTCATCAATCCCGAAGACAAATAAATTTCCGCCAATTGAAAAGTTATTGCCCGTCAACATCCAGCAATCGTGCGAAATAAAAACAGCCGACCGCCACGAGCGTTGAAATGACTGTGATGATGACTGCCTGCGTGCCCGGCTGTTTCAGATCGTTCGACCAGTCTTCAATGAGGTCGCCCTGCTTGCCATAAAGAATTTCCATCTGCCGCTCTTCGGGCTTGTCATATCCGACCATTGAAAGGTCATCGGACAAATTTTGCGAGCGCGTTCCAATCCAATAAACAATTCCTGCGCTCGCGATTCCTAAAATTAAAATGACGCTGCCGATTATCCTCAACCGTCGCACGCGCCGTTTGCCGGAATCAATCATTTCGCGTCAGTCAAGCCATAGACCAGAATTTTGAAAGTGCCGGGAATTGGTTTTGGCCGTCTGGGTGTCGCGTTGGGCTCCTGGTCCGCGACAGCCTCAAATTCAGCCGTCGCCAGATAAATTTTGTGCGTCACCGGATCGAGAGCCATCGTGCGCGCGCCACGCTCAGTTTTCAAAACTTGTGTCACCGTCAATTTATCGCCGTCTTCTTTCGCAATCGTCGTAGTGCCGTCGCGGCAGGAAGCGAAGGCCAGTTCGGTTTTGGGATCAAAGGCATTCGCATCCACGCCATCGCCGATGGGCACGGTCGCAATGACTTTTCCGTTCTTCGTGTTCAGCATCAGCATTTGAGCGTCGCAACCGATAAAAAGCCGGTGATGTTTCGCGTCAAGCGCCATGCCCGACGGACTTTCGGCGGGAGCAATCGGCCATGTGGCAACAACTTGATGCTTCGCGGGGTCAATGACCACGACTTCGCTTTTGTCTTCGATATTGTCGTAAATGCGCCCGGTCTTGGAATCATAAACGGCGAATTCCGGTTTGCCCGGCAGCGGAATGGTCGCGGCGACCTTGCCCGAACTGGCGTCGAACACGCTGATGGAATGGCCGCGCCCGTTGAAGGCATAAACTTCGCCATGCTCCGGCTCGAATAAAATCGTGTCTGGATTTTCGCCCGCATTGAGTTTATAAATCGTCTGCAACGTGGGCAGGTCAACGACGCTCACCATGTTTTCGCGTCCATTGCTGGAAAAGCCGCGTTGAATTTTCGGCGCAAAGGCAAAATCGTGAACGCCGATGGTGTTCGTGATTTCGCCGGCGACGGTTTCCTTGTCCAAATCAATGACGACGACTTTTGTGGCATGCGCGACGTAAAGACGGCGCGCGTCCGCGTCAATCGAAAGGCAATCCCAGCCGCCATCGCCGCCGACATGAATCTCCTTGATGAAATGATATTGGCCATCGGCGCGGCAGGTTTGAATCGGACAAAGGCCAAGAATGCTCAAGACAATCAAACCTGAAAGTTGGACAAATTTAATTTTCATGAAACCAGTTTGTTTCCTCCACTTCTTTTATGCAAGCGCAGAAAATCCCTCGCGCACAACTCCGGTAATGCGCCAAAATCTTTAAATCTTTTTCGGCGCGGGCACATCAATGCCCAGCGCGTCGCACAAATCCATTTCGTGCTCCTGCTCCTGGATGATGATGTCGCGCAAAATTTCGCTCAACGCATATTCTTCCAACGCTTCCGCCTGACGGATGCGCTGGCGATATTGGGCGATGGTTTCGCGTTCATTTTCCAAATCTGCGCGCAACATCGTTTTCGCATCATCCGAAGTTTTGACCGGCTTGGGGATGGTGCACGGCATTCCGCCGAGATAATCAATCTGTTTGGCAAGTTTGATGGCGTGCGACAATTCTTCGCCCGCGTGTTTCTCAAGTTCGCGCGCGATGTCCATGTATTCCGCGCCCTTGAGCGTCTGGCTGTAAACGGTGTAGGCGATGACCGCTTGATATTCGCGCGCCAGGTCTTCGTTGAGCAGCGCAACCATCTGTTCGCGGGAAATGTTCAAATTTTCGGACGTGTTGTTTTTAACCATAATGAAAATGATTAACTTAAATTTTTTATCGGGGCAATAGTGCGGTTAAAATTTTTACCGCTTTCTGCGCTGGATCAATGAAACGATGAACACCACCAGAAAAATGACGAACAGAACCCGCGCGATGGTCATTGCAATGCCTGCGATGCCAAACAAGCCGAGCGCTCCGGCCAGCAACGCGATGAGCAGAAAAACCAATGTGTAATAAAGCATAAGTTTATAGGATTGATGTTTATTTTGAAGTGCGAGCCAATCTTATGCCGATAATGCCGGAGCGCAACGGGATTATTTTATTGCCGAGCGCGCAACCCCGGCAATGCGCTCACTTGCAAATATTGATCGTCATCGTCTCAAAAATGACCGATTTTTGTGCCAAAGTAGCTCTATTTTAAACCTTTTTTCTTCAATTATAAACCTAATGGTCGCTCTCAAAAACCTTTTGGAAGGAATAATAAACCTAATTGAGAGAACAAAAAACCTTTCTCATTGAATAATAAACCTAAGTCACGCTCTGAATTAGTTAATTGATGCTTTGAAAAACCTTTTTCCTTCGATAACAAACCTAATTGATAGGGGAAAAAACCTTTCTCATTGAATAAAAAACCTTTGTCAGAGACGAACCAAGGTTTGTTAAAGGCCAAAAAACCTTAAAAACAAAGGAATTTAATCTAAAAATCTCAAAAACAAGGGTGATTCAGGCGTGTTGGCGGCGAATGAAAAACGGTTGGTTGGTGACTTGCCGGCGTCCACTCGAGGTGTGCTGCTTTGGCACAGGATCATGCAGCTTCCCACTCCCCGCTCAATCGCGGGGCGAGGGGAATATGAACCGCGCGCGCAACTCCGGCAACGCGCTCAACTGGTCGAGCACAAATTCTTTGAACGAGTCGTCGGGCATCAAAGGCGGAGAAAGAATTATTAAGAATTGAAGGCGTGAATGATTGCTAAAATTACCCCAACAATAAAGGGAATCACGAACAAGCAAACAAGCAAAACGCCAATTCGGTATCTAATCACCTCCAGCTCGTTGAGTATGTCAGTCAGAGGTGGCATCAGGTCGTCCGTGTTGTTTAGAATGGTGAAATGTTTTTGGCAGTTAAACTCGCTACAGCGAACGACGAACGACTCAATGCCAGGTTTAACTTTCAACTGCCATGTGGCTTCATGTTCGCAGTGTGGGCAAATGCGTTTCACAGAACGGATCGCCCACGCAATGGCTTTGGCATTTTCTTCCTTAAGTTTGCGAACGGCGCGTTGCTCGGCTTCTTCTTTGGCTTTCTGATCGGCTTCCTTCTTTTCTACCTCTTTTTTTTCCTCCGCTTCCTTTCTGGCCTGCTCAACTTTCTCCGGGTCAGCCGCGATACTTACCTCCACGCCGCAGTGAGGACACTTTGCGGTAAAATCTTCTGACGACGGAGTTTCCTTGAAAATGTTCTGGCATTCAGGGCAGGTGTATTTTGTTTTCATGGCTCATCCTTTGACTAATTTTTTAAGATAGTGGTGTTCAAAAAACAATCTGCCAATGGTGGATTTTGCATTCAACTTTTCTGCGCTTCCTTCGCCCAAGTGTCTTTCAACGTGATTGTCCGGTTTTATTTTATTTGCGAAGCGTGGCTGGCGGCGGCTTTGGCAATCATTTCAGAGCCGAGTCCGACCAGAACAGATCTTCGCAAGCTGTCCGATGGTTTCGAGCGGTCCGGTCCGCGGCTCATGCCGATGACGTTCCGCGTGATTTGCACGGGCGTGAGAACGAGTCCCCACGGAAATCCCCACCAGCCGAACACGAGCGAGAAGGCCGAGCCGCCGAGTTGTCGTTTGATGGCGCAGGAATGGCAACTGACTTGCGCCTTGGTCGTCCATCGGGTGAGAACAAGAGCCGACCAGACTTCATAAACTTTGTGGACATCAATCGGTCCAAGTCCTCGGCATTTGGGGCAATTGCCGCGCCAGACTTCTTCGACTTTGCGGTCAAGCACGTCGGGCGGGACGTTTTTGGTGATGCTCAAGACGTAGGCGTTTTGGCGACATTTGTTATTGCAGAAGCGCTGGTCGCCCACGCGCACGCCGCCCATGATGATCGTTGAACCGCAGTAGCCGCATTTTGCCATAGGTCGCCTTTCTGTTTGGGTTGGACGAATCCTAATCAGTGCGCGGCATGAGTCCAGTCAACTTTTCTGCGTTTTCTTCGCACGCGCGCGCAACTCCGGCAACGCGCCCAACTGGTCGAGCACAAATTCTTTGAACGAGTCGTCAGGCATTATGGAAATGTGTTAAACAAATGGTAAAGCCACGGCCAAAACCAAATGACAGCCCGCGTGCAACTCCAGGCAAACCACAAGCATAAGGCGAGCAAGCCAACCAATTTAATCCGCTCCAACCATCGCTTTTGTCGAAACAGGCTGCGCAAAAGAAAATAAGCACATGGCCAAAGTGCCAGAAAGATATGAGCAAGAAATATATTGATGGCAAATCTGATTGTGCCCAGCGTGCCGACAATGTGCGCTTTCAACCATGGAATATGATCGAACAATGGATCGGTAATCAGCACTATCGTAATCAACAACAAGATGGCGTTGCACACTTGATTGACCAGCACATCGAAAATTTTGTGATTATCTTCGCGGTTTGATTCATACCAGATTTTTTTCACGGACGAACGTCGCGTCAACATTCCGGGGAAAAATGCCATGCGAATCAAAGACGCCAGCATTTGTAGCCCCCGAATTCCGCGCATCCGACGACCGGAAGTAAGAACATATTTCCAAAGCACGACAAACCGGCCTTCGCGTTTCAATGCCCATGACATTGCCGCGTCCTCCGCGCCGAAAAGTCGTTCATCAAAACCGCCGACTGCCTGAAAAGCATCACGCGTGCAAAACATGAAAGCGCCGCCGACAATTCCCGCCAGCCTCATCCACAAACCGAGATACCACAACAAAAGATGCGCGTAAAGCGGCGCAATTCCTTCAAATCGCGCCGGAGCACCACCGCCAACCGCGCCTTTGTCCATCCATCGAAGTGCCGATGCGACAACGCGCGGATTGACAGTCGTATCCGCGTCCACAAAAAATAATCGGTCGCCTTGCGCCGCGCGCCCGCCGGAATTGCGAGTCGCCGCGATCTGACGATTATTGACCGTCAATATTGTCGCGCCTAGTTGTCGTGAGATTTCTGCCGTGGCGTCTGTCGAAGCATCGTCAACTACGATTATTTCATACGGCTGATTAACAGAGCGAGCGGCTTCGTGAATCGCTTGCAATGTTTTACCAATGCAATTTTGTTCATTATGTGCCGGAACGATGAACGAAATCATTTAGTTAAGAATAATCTTAAGCTGCCCGCGCGCGCAACTCCGGCAACGCGCCCAACTGGTCGAGCACAAATTCTTTGAACGTGTCGTCAGGCACAACAATGACCAGCTACGTTGTTGCGTGAAATATAATCCTCATAATCTGACGGATTTTCTTTTGCGAGGTGCGTTTCAAGAAATTGAATGTTCTGTAAAAATTCTTCAATTCGGCTTTTCTTTAACTTGAAGTGGCTGATGATTTTTACGAGAAGTTCTTCAGGCACATGCACAGGCGCATAGCGGCTTCCCGGAACATGCTGGCTTCCATCTTTTGATTTACTCATTTCCAATGGGAAGCTGTCAGAAAAGTAACAAATTTTTAGACTTTCATCGGAAACGTATGGAAGACGTTCGCCCCACCGTTTTCTATACTTTCGCAATACAGCAGTGAAGTTTTGCTGTGAGAATGGCATTACGCCAACAGCGAGAGCTGATCCGGTTTTTGGATGCTTGGTCGTTAGGATGAGGCAATGCGGTTCTCCACTCGCATATAATTCTTTAGCTCGCTCGGCGGCTTTAGAAACAAATTGAGCGCGGCAAGAACACCAATTTTCCATGTGGCGTTCCAAGTTCGGTTCCGTCTTATGACCGGCACCTTGTGAATTGGTGACATCACGCGTCGGCATGTCTGGATGTGGAAGGTCGGTAACTTTACTCGAATAAAAGAACTGAAAAATAGCTTCCATTATTATTCAATAATTTTGCGCCAAAAGATTTATCTTTTGATGCGACAGCCAATCAAGAAAACGACTTGGATTTCTGAATTCGGGTAAAAATGCGCTCCTTTGAACATAGCCATCTTGCACATCCAATCCGCCCCATGCGTCCAGAATGGATTTATCAATTCGATAAGCGCGGTCACGGTAACTACCAATCGTTATGAATTTATCAAGACGACCTGATTTATTTGGAGCAGCACGGATAACAATATCTCCAGCATTCGTTTTGCGTCTGGTGTGAGCATTTTCATGCCAGCGGGACTTTGTAACCGCAGAGGCTTCGATTAGTTCTGCAATCCAATAAAAACCAATCATTGCATAAACCAAAGCAGAGGTCTGAACATCTCGCAATGATACATAGAAAACCAAAAAAGAATTATCAGACTCTGAAACAATGTTTCGGATTCGTGCTGCCCGTTGGCCTTGATCACCATAAGTAAGGTGATGAAAGTCTGGGTCAAGATGAGCTGCTTGACCCTGCAATGCAGTTGGAAAAACTACATTCAATCTGCTGGCAGATTTTTGGAATTCATCGTAGTGCGTAGCCAGCGATGCGTGTTGTTCTTTTGATTCAGGAATAGGAACGTAAGTAAAAGAACCACTTTGAATGTCGCAGGGCGCATTCCATTCACCGCAACTCGAATCAATGCCGACCCTTACTAAAAGTCCGCGCGTAGAATTCATATTATCCTTTGTGCGCTTCCTTCGCCCAAGTGTCTTTCAACGTAATCGTTCGATTAAAAACGAGTGATGAGTGACGAGTGATGAGTGACGAGTCTTTGTCCAAGGTGAAATATCCGATGCGCTCGAATTGATAGCGCAATTCCGGTTTCGCGTCTTTCAAACTCGGTTCAAGTTTGGCGATGATGACTTCGAGCGAGCGCGGGTTGAGGACGGATTTGAAATCGCGTCCGTCTTTTTCCGGCTCGGCTTCGGTGAAGAGCCGGTCGTAAAGACGCACCTCGGCGTCAATCGCGTGCGCAACACTGACCCAATGAATGGTTCCTTTCACTTTGCGCGCCGCCGTGGCTCCGCCACTCTTGCTGTCGAGGTCAGCGGTGCAGCGCAGTTCGGTGATGTTGCCGCTGGCGTCTTTCACCACTTCGTCGCACTTGATAATGTAGGCGTATTTCAAGCGCACTTCGCCGCCGGGTTTCAACCGGAAAAATTTCGGCG
Organism: Verrucomicrobiia bacterium; assembly: GCA_036501565.1. Classification (GTDB taxonomy): domain Bacteria; phylum Verrucomicrobiota; class Verrucomicrobiia; order Limisphaerales; family UBA11358; genus UBA11358. The sequence goes on along the minus strand of DASYAA010000095.1, from coordinate 6,207 downwards.
GCGGAATTTCCTGAAAATCGTCGCGCTCGATGAACAGTTCGCGGCTGAACGGAATCTTCCGTCGGCCCGCGCTTTCGTCTTCGGGATTGTTGATTGCGTCGAGTTCCTCGACTTTGCCTTCGGGAAAATTCGTGATGACGACTTTGATCGGGCGCAGCACGGCGAGTCGGCGCAACGCGCGTTTGTTCAAATCTTCGCGGATGGCGTGTTCCAAGACCGCAACGTCCGTGAGTCCGTTGAATTTTGTGATGCCAATATTGTAAGCGAAGTTGCGCAACGCTTCCGCCGTGACGCCGCGACGACGGATACCGCAAATCGTCGGCATGCGCGGATCGTCCCAGCCGGTGACGAGTTTTTCTTCCACGAGTTGCATGAGTTTGCGTTTGCTCAAGACCGTGTAGCTCAAATTGAGCCGCGCAAATTCATATTGTTTCGGCAATGCGCGCGGCAAATCAAGCGATTCGAGAATCCAATCGTAAAGCGGACGATGCACTTCAAATTCCAACGTGCAGATGCTGTGCGTGACGCCTTCGATGTAATCGCTCAAGCCGTGCGCGAAATCATACATCGGATAAATTTTCCATTTCGCGCCGGTGTGATGATGTTCGGCATGGCGGATGCGATAGAGAATCGGGTCGCGCAGCCAGATGTTGGGCGAGGCCATGTCAATCTTCGCGCGGAGCGTGCGCGCGCCGTCGGGAAATTCGCCGTTTTTCATCCGGCGAAATAAATCCAGATTTTCTTCCGGCGTGCGATTGCGGAACGGCGAATCTTTTCCCGGACGATCCGGCGCGCCGCGATAAAATTCCATGTCCGCCGGCGAAAGGTCGCAGACGAAAGCTTTGCCGCGTTCGATCAATTGCTCGGCGTAATCGTAAATCTGGTCGAAGTAGTCCGAAGCGTAAAACGGTTCGACGTTGCTTGAGGGTTGATGCGCTGGCGGAAGATAAAAATCCCGCTTGCCTTCTTCCGCAATGGTTTCAGGCGTTTGACCTTTTTGCTTCAGCCCAAGATTTTTGTCCGCCCAACCGCCGATGAGCCAGTTCACATCCTCTTGGATCGAATTCACATATTCGATGTCTTCCTTCGTCGGATTCGTGTCGTCCATGCGCAGATTGCAGACGCCGCCGAACTCGCGCGCGATGCCGAAGTTCAGGCAGATGCTTTTCGCGTGGCCGATGTGCAGATAACCATTCGGCTCCGGCGGAAAGCGCGTATGGATGCGCGGATATTTTTGCCCGGCGACGTGCGCGGCCACGATGTCGCGGATGAAATCAGACGGCGCGGGCGCGGGTTCTTTGTTTTCCAGACTCATAAATCCCGCAGAAATTATCAAATGGAAACGCTATTGTCCAAAAGTGTCGAGCGGAAGCACAAAGGTTTTTTCTCGACAAATTTTTTTATAGGCGCACGTTCATTGTGAATTCGTATGGGTAACGATTATGATGACTACGCATACCTGATGTTGCTTTTTGTTTGTGATAACTGCGAAGCATACGTCGAAGCGCCCGAATGGTTTGAAGATTGCGACGAAGAGTATTGTTACTACATTGCACGAAAAGCAGAATCAGAAGGCTGGTATATCGGTTTTGGGGAAGGAATGCCGTGTTTATGTCCAAGTTGTAAATGGGAAAAACAGTCGCAAAAGTAGTTCGATTTATTTTTCCTGCACCAGCGGCTGAAATTGCAGCAACTCCGGGTCGTAGGCAAAAAGTTCCGCCGTCGCGATCTGGAAAAACCAGCCGTGCAATCGCAGCGTGCCGTCCATCAGCCGGTCCTGCACGCACGGATAGCTGTGCAGATTTTCCAGCGCGAAGAGGATGTTCTCGGCGGCGGCGGCGTCCATGCGTTCAGCCATTTTTGTGAGATGAATGTATTGCGAACGCATCGTTTCCAACACGGGCGCGGCGAGTTGCAGCCATTCACGCAGATGCGGCATGGAATCGCCCACGGGATTTTCGCCGAGCAACGCCGACATCGCGCCGCATTGCGAATGGCCGCAGATGACGATGTCGCTCACGCGCAAGGTCTCGACGGCGAACTCGATCGCGGCGGCGGTGGAATTGGTGCTGCCCGTCGCGCCCGACGGCGGAACGATGTTGCCGACATTTTTCACGACGAACAAATCGCCCGGCTTGCTCTGCGTGATAAGTTCCGCCAGCACGCGTGAATCCGAGCAGGTGATGAAGAGCGTGTGCGGATTCTGGCCTTCCTGCGAAAGTTTGCGGAACAATTTGCGGTAATTGCCGAACTGGTCCCTTTGAAACTTGTGAACGCCTGCGATGAGCTGTTCCATTTTTGTTAAATCGTGATTGGTTGAATCGTTGAATCGGGAAATTTCTTTGGGCCAATTTAACAATTCAACAATTTAACGCTTCAACTTTTTTCCAGGGTTTTATTTTTCGCGCGCGATTCTTCCATCAGGCGCACTTTGAATTTTTTCAATTCTTCCGACAAGCGCGCGTCGCCCGTCGCGATGATTTGCGCCGCGAGAATACCCGCGTTGCGTCCGCCGTTGATGGCCACCGTCGCGACCGGCACGCCCGGCGGCATTTGCACCATGGACAAAAGCGAATCCAAACCGTCCGTGGATTTTCCCAAAATCGGCACGCCGATCACCGGCAACGTCGTGAACGCGGCAGTAACGCCCGCTAGGTGTGCCGCGCCGCCTGCGCCGCAGATAATGACTTTCAATCCGCGCGCGATGGCGCTGGAAACATATTCTTCCAGCCCGCGCGGGTCGCGATGCGCGGAGATGACCTTCGCGTCGCTGGTGACACCAAATTCTTTGAGCGCATCGGCGGCGGCTTTCATCGTGGGCCAGTCGGAATCACTGCCCATCAATATGCCGACGAGCGGTTTGTCAGTTGAATTTTTCATTGATGGGAAATTATTTGAAATAAATTCCGCCGACTTTGTCGTCTTTCAAACTCATCGTGCCGAGAATGTCGTCGCCGCCATCTTCGAAACGCAGCCGGTAAAGAAAAACCTGGTAGCCGCGCTGGTTCAGTTCGCCAAGAAAAGTTGTGTCATAACCTCCGCTCGTCCGCTTGATCATAATATTTGATGAAGCGTCAAATTGGGTCTTGGTCAGCGCAGCTTTCAAATTGTCGTCGGCATCGGCAACAAACGCGTCATAATCCTTTGCGGTTTGTGCCGCGAGGAGGCTTTTGAAAATCTTTTCCGCCTGCGCGTTGTCGGCGGCGTGAAGCGTGAATGAAGACACCGAAATAATGGCGACAAGCAATGCAACTTGAATGATCGAATGTTTCATAATTTTGTTGGTTTGATTGTTTTTTGAACGGCGTTTGAGCCTAAAATTTCGTCCGCCGATTGTCCAGAATTGAATTCGTGCAAATCCGTGAAATTCGTGTCAAAATTTTCCACCAATGACGACCGCGAACAAAGTCACGATTCTGCGCATCCTGCTGATTCCGTTTTTTGTTGTCGAACTGATTTATTATATTCGCACGGGAAATGAAATTCACCGGCTGGCGGCGTTTTTATGTTTTGCCGTCGCGGCGATTTGCGACGGCGTGGACGGCTATATCGCGCGCCGTTACAATCAAATCAGCGAGTTGGGAAAAATCCTCGACCCACTCGCGGACAAATTGTTGCTCGTGTCCGCCATTGTCTTGTTGAGTTTCAATAACGAGCCATATTTCGGTCGGATTCCGCTGTGGCTCACGGGAACAATCATTGGACGCGACCTGCTGCTGCTCGTCGGCGTCGGCGTCATTCACTACACCGTCGGCAAAGTCATCGTGCATCCGCGAATCCTCGGAAAGATCGCAACCGTGCTGCAAATGGCCGTTGTGCTGTGGGTATTGCTGGATTGGGATCACGATTTCAGCACGCGCTGGCTGAAAGTTTTGACGTTTGCGGCGGCGATTTGCACCGGCGTTTCAGGATTGCTTTACGTTTTTGACGGCATCAAGCAACTTGGTTCGCATCCGACCAGTTCAGCAACCAAACATTGATCATGGCAAAGGAATTAAAACTCAAATTGAAGGAAGGCAACCACGCGCCGGATTTTTCCGCAAACACCAGTGGCGGCGGAAAAATCTCGCTCGCCGATTTCAAAGGCAAAAATGTCATCCTCTATTTTTATCCGCGCGACGACACGCCGGGCTGCACGAAGGAAGCCTGCGCCTTCCGCGACAACTTTTCCGATTTCAAAAAGGCTGGCGCAATTATTCTTGGCGTCAGCACCGATTCGGCGAAATCGCACGATAAATTTGTGGAAAAGTTCAAATTGCCGTTCACCTTGCTCGCAGATGAAGACAAGAAAATCGTCAACGATTACGGCGTTTGGGGCGAGAAAAGTTTTATGGGACGGAAATACATGGGTGTTTTCCGCGTGACATTTTTGATTGGCAGCGATGGCAAAATCAAAAAGATTTGGCCGAATGTGAAACCGGACGAACACGCGCAGGAAGTTCTCGCGGCGATATGAATTTGGCGGATGCTCAGCCAGCGACGTGATCGAATTTTCCCGTTCGCAAAAATTGAATCGTCTGCCGGATGGCTTCGCGATTCTTCATGATGAAAGGATGCGTCGCGTGAATGACAATGTGGCCGGTCATGCCCGCGAGCTTGGTTCGCTCAACGGAAACTTTTCCGTCATCGCTGCCGGGAATTAGAAAACTATTTATCCAATTGATTGAACGGTCTCCGGCAATAATTCCAAGTGGGAAATTTGCCGCACCAAGTTTGTTCGGCGTGGAATTTGTGTCTGTGCCCAATTCATTTCCAGCCGGGCCGTTGATCCATTTGAAAAGAAACAGCCAGCCGAGTTTGTCCACGACTTCGCTGCCTTGGTTCGGCGGCGCGAGCATGACGACGCGGCCAAGGTTTGGAATCGTATGCCGCGCGAGATAACTGCGAACCAGAATTCCACCGAGCGAGTGCGTGACAAAATTAATCTTCGGCGCTCCGTCACGCTGGCAATCGCTGACGGCTTTTCCAATCGCATCGTCCGCGAGTTTTTCAATCCGCGCGGTGCGTGAGGGATAATCCACATTTCGCACTTTGTAGCCCGCTTCGGTCAGCGCGTGTTCCATTTGAACCATCGAACGGCTGGTGCGGCAGAGGCCGTGCAACGAGATCACTTCCTCTTGCGCGCCGAAAGCCGGGGAAGAAATTGCGACGGTTGCCATGAGAATTAAAATTCGTGAAAACATTCCAGCCGGAATTCATTTTGTCCAAACCGATTGACAAACGCGAAATGAATTTTACAATTTCGCCAGCGAATTTTAACAACCAACTCAAAAATAAATTATGCCCATCCCCGTCGGCTCCAAAGCCCCTGATTTCACCCTCAAATCCAAGACCACGACCGGCCTTGTGGACGTGAAGTTGAGCGACAACTTCGGCAAGACCAACACCGTGCTGCTGTTTTTCCCGCTCGCCTACACCAGCGTCTGCACGGCGGAATTGTGCGACGTGACCAACGGCCTGGGCGCATTTCCCGGCGCGGACTTCATCGCCATCAGCGTGGACAGCCCGTTCGCGCAGGAAGCGTGGGCCAAGACGAACAACATCCAGGTCAAGCTCGCCAGCGACCTGAACAAGGTGGTCATCAAGCAATACGACGTGGTGTTCCCGATGCTCGCGGGCGTGGGCGACACGGCGGCGCGCGCGGCGTTCGTGATTGATAAAAGCGGCGTGGTGCAATACAGCGAACAGACGCCGACGCCGAAGGATTTGCCGAACTTCGAGGCGGTCAAGGCGGTGCTGGCGAAGTTGAAGTAAAATTGCCAAGCCTTAGCATGCTATTCGGAATCTCCATTGCTTAACAGCTGTGCATTCCGTCCGTTATTACGTCCACCGTAAAGGTGAGTAATGTCATTGCTTCGTCGAATTTGTTCTTAACTTCTAAAAGATTCACTTTTTTGTTAGGGTCAAAATCGGCTTCTGGGTATCTAAAATTTTCTCCCGCAGGATCTAGCTCATCAAATCGAACCATTGCTGCTTCAGTAAGTTCATAATATTCGTCGAACCCATCTTTTTTGTTATCACTAACTCCGCCAGAATGCCAAAGTTTATCGAATTCCTCTCTGAGACGTGTGTGAAGTTTATTCAGAGAATGTCTATCGCTCTTTGGTTTATACTCCGTGCCGTTAAGCTGACAGATTTTTGTGATAGTAAATTTGTAACCCAGTTCCATTGAGTGACGCATCAGTAAGAGTAAAGGCATTGCAACTC
>DASYAA010000094.1:0-4762 GCA_036501565.1 Verrucomicrobiia bacterium | reverse complement strand
ATTCTCGCCGGTCTGATGAAACCGACTTCCGGCAGCACGCGCGTCTGCGGTTTTGATATGCAGACGCAGCCGCTCGAAGCGCGGCGCAAAATCGCCTACGTTCCTGATTTTCCATTTCTCTACGACAAACTGACCGCGTGGGAATTTTTTCGTTTTACCGGGCAATTATTTCAAATGTCCGATGCAAAAATCGAAACGAACGCGCAGGGGTTAATTTCCCGTTTTCATCTCGCTGAATTTGTGAACCGCCCGCTCGAAGGACTTTCGCACGGCACGCGCCAGCGCGTCGCCATCGTCTCCGCGCTCTTGCACGACCCGGAAGTTTTCGTGATTGACGAGCCAATGGTCGGCCTTGACCCGCAACACGCCCGCATCGTCAAAGACGTTTTGAAAGAACGCTCGCTGGCTGGCATGACCATTTTGGTTTCAACCCATCAATTGAGCATTGCCGAGGAAATGGCCGACCGCATCGGCATCGTCCTCGGCGGAAAACTTGTCGCTGTCGGCAACCGCGATGAACTCCGCAAACAAAGCGGCAACTCCGGCCAGCTTGAAGAAATTTTCCTCTCGCTGACCGTGAATGGAAAATAAATTATTTTTGAGATTCACTGTGCCATCGAGTCTTTCTACTTTAGCTTGACGAATTTTACATTTGTGCCAACTTGTCACTCTGAAATCTTGATTTTGTCCAATGGCTGCAACCAAATCCAATTTTCTCGACAAAGTGCTTGGCCGCATTGGTCGGTTGGACACAGAAGGTCTTCAGACAGTCGTCCAGCGGCTCGCGCGCGAGCGCAGCTTTCTCGAAACGCTCTTCAACACGATTGAGGACGGTGTGCTGGTCGTGGACGAAAACGGGCGCGTGATTTATTTCAACCAGGCCGTCACGCGGCTTATCGGATTGCAATCCGGCGACGAGGAGCAGCACATCTCAAAAATTTTGCCGGAAATGAATTGGGAAAAAATTTCCAGAACCGACGGTGCAGGCAGCGGGCGTGTCGCGCGCCACGAATTTGAGATTCATTATCCGCGCCCGCGATTTCTTCGGCTTTACGCAGCGCCGCTCGAAGGCAGTTCGGGCGTTGCGCTGATTTTGCACGATGCAACCGAAGCGCGGCAGAAAACTTTTGAGGCCATCGAAAGCGAGCGCGTTCAGGCGCTGACGCTTCTGGCTGCGAGTGTCGCGCATGAAATTGGAAATCCGCTCAACGCGCTGCACATCCATTTGCAATTGATGGAGCGAGAGTTGAAGAAACTGAAATCGCCGGAGCAGAAAAATTTTCGTAGCGCGGAAATTGGACGGCTTGAACAATTTCTCGAAGTTTCAAAAGGCGAAATCTCGCGTCTGGATTACATCATCACGCAATTTTTGCAAGCGATTCGTCCCGCGCCGCTGCAATTGAAATTGGCTTCGCTCAACGACGTTGTGGAAAAAACTTTGGAGTTACTCCGGCCTGAAATTGAAAATCGCAGCATCGCGGTCAAAACAAAACTGGCGCGGCAATTGCCAGCAACGCCGATTGACGCGACGCAGATGCAGCAGGTTTTGGTGAACCTCGTGAAAAACGCGTCGCAGGCGATGACGAACGGCGGCACGCTGACGCTGCAAACTGGGGAAAATGCCGATGCCGTCTGGGTGAGCGTCGCGGACACGGGCGGTGGAATTCCGCAGGAACAGATCAACCGGATTTTTGAACCGTTTTACACGACCAAGAAAAAAGGCAGCGGGCTTGGACTGATGATTGTCCAAAGAATTGTCCGCGCGCACGGCGGGAAAATCGAATTGGAAAGCAATGTTGGTCGTGGCACGACTTTTCGGATTTGGCTGCCATTGCACGAACGCAAACCAAGATTGCTGGAAAATAGTTCAAGTTAATGAAACCGACTTTATTAATTGTGGACGACGAAAAAACGACGCGCGAAGGTTTGCGCGCCGCACTCGAAGAACGTTACGACGTTTACATCGCCGAAGATGCGAAGGCAGCTTTTGAATTGCTGGAGCGCGAACATTTTGACGTGATGCTCACGGATTTCCGCCTGCCGAACGAGGACGGAATGAAATTGATCGCGCGCGCGAAATCGCTTTCCAAGCCGCCGATCTGCATTTTGATGACGGCTTACGGTTCGGAAGAACTGGCGGTGGACGCGATGAAACGCGGCGCGGACGATTACATCGCCAAAGGCCGGTTGCAGATTGACGAACTGGAAATGCGCATTGCGCGCGCTTTGAAACATCAAAATCTGGAGGTGGAAAATGTTTCGCTGCGGCAGCAACTCGACACGAAGTTCGGCTTGGAAAACATCATCGGTGAATCGCCGGTGATGAAGGAGATTTTTGAAATTGTGCAGCAAGTAGCGCCGACGCGGGCGACGGTTTTGCTCGGTGGCGAAAGCGGCACAGGCAAGGAACTTGTGGCAAAGGCGATTCACCAATTGAGTCCGCGCGCGAAGCAGCCATTTGTTGCCGTGCATTGCGCCGCGCTTGCGCCGACGCTTTTGGAGAGCGAATTGTTCGGCCACGAACGCGGCGCATTCACCGGCGCGCACGAACGAAGAATTGGACGATTTGAACAAGCTCAAGGCGGCACTTTATTTCTCGACGAAATCGGTGAGATTGACGCGACGATTCAAGTGAAGCTGCTGCGATTCTTGGGCGAGCGAACGTTTGAACGTGTCGGCTCGAACAAAACTTTGACGGCGGACGTGCGGCTGATTGCGGCGACAAATAAAAATCTGGAAGAGCTGGTCAAGGCGGGAAAATTCCGCGAAGATTTATTTTTCCGGCTGCGCGTGGTGGAAATCAATCTGCCGCCGTTGCGCGAGCGCACGGGCGACATTCCGCTGCTGGCGCAAAAGTTTTTGCGCGAGTTCGCAGACGAGAACAAAAAAGCCGTGAACGATTTCACGGCGGACGCGCTCCAACTGCTGATGAATTACAACTGGCCGGGCAATGTGCGCGAATTGCGGACGGCCATCGAGCACGCCGTAGTTCTTTGCCGCGGCGAAAAAATTTCCGCGCGCGATCTGCCGCCGTCGGTGCGTGGCGGTCGGGCCGTTGAAGCAAAATTATCCCAACGAAATGATTTGACGGTCAAGGAAGCCGAGAAACAGTTGATTGAGCGCGCATTAAAGGATACAAATGGCAACAGAACCGTGGCTGCAAAAAAAATCGGCATGAGCCGTCGGACGTTTCACAGGAAATTGCACGTTTATCATCTGGAAGGATTTTGATTATGGCATCGCTACAAGAATGGATTTACAAAATGGAACAAGGCTCGGGCGCGCGCTATTTGAAAATCATCGTGGCCGCCCTGCTTATTTTGACGCTGGCGTTGCTCTACAATTTCCGCGCGTATCGCAATTTTGACACGCAGGAAGCGATGGACGCGGCGCAACTGGCGCACAATCTCGCCGACGGCAAAGGTTACACGACACTTTTTATCCGTCCTTTGAGCATTTATCTTCTGCAAAACCATGCCCAAGCCGGTTCCACAAACGTGCTGGCCACCACGAACCCGGATTTGGCGCGCCTCAAGACCGCGCACCCGGACTTGGCCAATCCGCCGGTGTATCCGCTCGTGCTGGCGGGATTGATGAAGGTGCTGCCGTTCCATTTTACGATCAACACGAAAAGTTCTTTCTGGGGCAACAACGGAAATTTCTGGCGCTACGAACCGGATTTTTTGATCGCTGTTTTCAATGAAATTCTTCTACTAGTCGTGGTTGCGCTGACATTTCTGCTTGCGCAAAAATTATTCGACCACAATGTCGCGTGGCTTTCCGCATTGCTGGTTTTAGGCTGCGAAACGCTCTGGAAATTCAGCGCGTCGGGCTTATCCACCATGCTGTTGCTGGTGATTTTTCTGGGACTGACGTGGTGCATTTTGAAAATTGAAGAAGTCGCCCGCGAACCGCAACCGCGCGCGAATAGGCTGCTGATTTTTGCGCTTGCAGCGGGAGTTTTTGTCGGCATTGGCGCGTTGACGCGCTACGCGTTCGGTTTGGCAATCATTCCCGTCGCCGTTTTTTTAATTTTGTTTGGCGGTCAGCGGCGAACTGTAAACGTGCTCGCTGCCTTCGGCGCGTTTACGGTCGTATTCGCGCCGTGGGTTGTCCGTAATTTCATTATCAGCGGCACGCCGTTTGGCACGGCAAGTTTTGCTTTGCTCGAAGGAACGCCGTTGTTCCCGCATTTTCAATTGGAGCGCTCATTACATCCTGATTTTACCAACGCGTTCGTTTTGGGATTGTATGTGCATAAACTTTCGGCCAATGCGCGTGACATTCTGGCAAACGTTCTGCCAACGCTTGGCGGCAGTTGGGCGAGCATTTTGTTTCTTGCGGGTTTGCTGATGACCTTTCGCAGCGCGGCCATCCGCCGGATGCGTTATTTTCTATTGATGTGCGTGGCGATTTTCATCGTGGTGCAGGCTTTGGGCCGGACGCAACTTTCGGAGGAATCGCCGGAAATCAATTCCGAAAATTTTTTGATACTGCTCGCGCCGCTGGTTTTCATTTACGGCGTGAGTTTTTTCCTTACGTTTTTAGAACAGGTGAAATGGCCGTTGCCACAATTGCGTTACGCCGCAATTGTTTTGTTCGCCGGGCTTTGCTGCTTGCCGATGATTTTCGCGTTGTTGCCACCCAAAACCGTACCGATTGCGTATCCGCCATATTATCCGCCGGACCTTCAGCAAACTGCGGGATGGATGAAACCGGATGAATTGATGATGAGCGATGTGCCGTGGGCGGTCGCCTGGTA
>DASYAA010000093.1:0-10709 GCA_036501565.1 Verrucomicrobiia bacterium | reverse complement strand
CGGGCGGCGGGCCGTTTCACAGCCAGTGCATCGAGACGATTTACGCGCATTATCCCGGACTCATCGTGCTGACGCCCGCGACGGTCGAGGACGCCTACTCGATGCTGCTCGAAGCCGTCGCGCTCGACGACCCGGTGATTTTTTGCGAACACAAATTTCTTTACCGCCATCTCAAAGCTGAAAAATTGCCGAGCGAAGCACTGCCCATCGGAAAGGCGCGAATCGCGCGCGAAGGTCGCGATCTGACAATTGTCGCCTACAGCGCGATGGTTCACGAAGCGCTTGAGGCGGCGACGGAACTTTCTGCCGAAGGCTGGGAAATTGAAATTGTTGATTTGCGTTCCGTCAAACCGCTCGACACAGACACAGTCATGGCCAGTGTTTCGCGGACTGGAAAATTGCTTTGCGTCGGCGAAGCGTGGCCGTGGGGCGGCGTGACCGCCGAAATTATCGCGCGCGTCGCGAGCGAAGGTTACGGCCTGCTCGACGCGCCGCCGCAACGACTCAACGCCAAGGACACACCCGTGCCGTATCATCCAAATTTGTGGACGGCGCACCGTCCGACGGCGCGCGCCGTCGCAGTCGCTGCGAGAAAATTGTTACGATCATGAAAATTCCAATCATCATGCCGCAGCTCGGCGAATCCATCGCCGAGGCGAACATCATCAATTTTCTCGTCAAGCCCGGCGACAATGTCGAGGCCGACCAGGATTTGATCGAAGTCGAGACGGACAAGGCCACGATGACCGTTGCGTCGCCGTGCAAGGGCAAGATTGAAAAATTTTCCGCGCAATTGAACGAAAGTTACGCCGTCGGCGCGACGCTCGGCCAGATTGAGGCGACTAAAGAAGAAGCGGCGCGTTTGGGTCTCGACATTGCTCCGGAAAAAATTCCCGAAGCAGAACAGCTTTCAAAATCAGATTCAAATCGTCGAAGCGGTCGCGTTCAGCCGACTGTTCGCGGTTTGCCAGTTCCCGCAAACGCCGCAGGCGCGAGTTATCTTTCGCCGAGGCTCAAGGCGCGCATGGACGAACTCGGCCTTCACGCCGCCGATCTCGCGGGCGTCGCGGGCAGCGGTGCGGCGGGGCGCGTAACCGTCGAGGATTTTGAGAAATACATCGCGAGCCTCGACAAGCACAAGATGAGCGGCGCGTCTTCGATGCGCGTGGCCGTGGCCGATGCGATGCGCCGCAGTTGGACGCGTCCGCTCGCGACCGTTGGCTTACCCGTGGCGCTCGACGCGGTTCTCGCGCACCGGAAAAATTCAAATCCAAAACCCGGCCCGGCACTTTACGCGCTGCGTGCGCTGGCGATTGCGCTCGCGGAAAATTCCGCGCCCGCCGGTCGGCTCGTCGGAAATAAAATCGTTCATCCGAGTTCCATTGACGTCGGCTTCGCGGTCGAGGCCGAGGACGGCGTGCTCGTTCCCGTTTTGCGCGGCGCGGACAAAAAATCCTTGTCGGAACTCGTCGTGCGTTACAACGAACTCGTCGAACTCGCGCGGCAAAGAAAATTGCCAGCGGACGCGACGGGCGGCTCGATCGCGACGGTGACGAACTACGGCACGTTCGGGCTGATTTGGGCGACGCCGATTCCGCTGCCGGAGCAGACGCTCGTGCTCGGCATGGGCGCGGGACGGCGCGCGCCGAACTGGGACGAGGCGACCAAACAATTCGTGCCGGTGATGGAGGCGAACCTGACGTTGAGTTTCGACCATCGCGTGCTGGACGGCGGCGCGGCGGGACGGTTGCTTTCGCGCATCGCGGATTTGATGTCGAGGCCGGAGAAGTTGTAAAATGAAAATCTTTTCAATTTTAATTTTTGCGGCGCTTGTCGCTCTGACTGGTTGCAAAAGAGAAACAATGCTTTCGGGACAAATGTTCAGTGTCACTCAAGGCGCGGACAATGTTAAACTTGGGGATGTTGAAATTTTGTTGATTGAAAAATCACAAGTTGCTGATTTTCTACAAAAGAAACAGTTAGTGATTGAGGCAGAAACAAAGTCTCGATTCCAAGAATATGCGAACGCTGTTCAAAAATATAAGGAAGCCCAAACACGTTTCAATTGGTTCACGACCAGCAAACCTTATGAAACCAACGCAGATTGGATTAAAATGAAGTCTCGATCGGACAGTTTATATGAGCAGTATGTCCAGCAAACTAACCACGCAGACCAATTACAGGCTTACATTGATAAAGTAAATGATGCCTGGGCTGTTAGTCATTATGAAGATGACAGCCTTAGCGCAGCTAGGAATAATGCACTAAATGCCCAGACAACTGTTCTTGAGAAAAGCGTCGAAACGATGGAAACATGGGCCTCGTTACGCAAAGAATTGTTTGATATTGAAACTACTGCAAATGTAGAGGCATCTAACAAGTTGGAAATTGCAGAGTCTGATGTAATGAAAGTTAATAAAACTATTGAAAATTATCCGACATCAGAGGATTACTTTCAAAACTTTTCGCCTGTCGTCTTCCAAAAAACAATTTCGGATTCTGATGGAAAATTTTCTTTTTCCTATCCACCGAACAAATCGTTCACGATTTTTGCGCGCGCACAACGCATGATTCTAAATAAAACAGAAACCTATTATTGGCTGATTAACGCTCCGACTGGTTCAAAAGCCGTCCAGATTTTATTGAGCTAGGTGTCGTCCGCGCCGTAGAAATACGTCCACGCCACGTTGCGCGGCTCGAAATACGGCGGCGCGGCGGGACGACTGCTTTCGCGCATCGCCGATTTGATGTCGAGGCCGGAGAAGTTGTGAAAACCGCAAATGAAGATTACTCCGGCTTGTTTCACCCATGCTTTCATCGGAAATGAACAGATTGTTGGTCAATAAGCCAAAATGGCGGCACGTCCGTCATTTTTCACAAAATCGCTTCAGTTCCATTTCATTCACGCAGCCGGGGCAAGAAATTGTTTCGGCTGTTTGTTTCGGCGGAGGCGTTAAAATTCTTGCAGAAACTTATTGCCTCTGGCCGTCAGCAGCGTATTATCTGCATTCCATTTTTTGACGAAAGTAAATGAAAATTGCCATTAAAAATCTCGCAGGGAAAAATTCGGGCGAACTCGAAGTGAAGTTCGCGCTGATTGAAAACGGAAAAGGCACGCAAGCCGTCCATGACACCGTCGTCGCGCATAACGCGGCGCAACGCAGCGGCACGGCCTGCACCAAAACCGTCGGCGATGTCCAGGGTTCCAACAAAAAGCCATGGAAGCAAAAAGGCACGGGCCGCGCCCGCGCCGGTTCGTTCCGCTCGCCGTTGTGGGCGGGTGGCGGCGTGGTCTTCGGGCCGAAGCCCCGGGATTTTTCCAAAAAAGTTTCCAAGAAAACCCGCTCGCTCGCGTTGCGGAAAGCCTTGAGCGAACGCCTCAAGGCTGGCGATGTGGTCGTCGTGGATGATTTGAAATTGTCTTCGCCGAAGACGAAGGATTTCGTCGGCGTCATTTCCGCGCTGGAATTGAAAGGCACAACGCTCGTCGTTTCCTCCGGCATTGATAAAAATCTGACGCTCGCCTCGCGCAACATCGAAAAAGTTGCGTTGACGACGAGCGATTCACTCAACACCTACGACGTGCTTCGTCCCGATAAATTATTGTTCACGCGCGACGCGTTTGAAAAAGTGGAAGCCCGGCTTGCCATTGATTGATCGAGGCCGATTCAACGATTCAACGATTCAACGATTTAACAATTCACGATTCAACGAACCATGAACGCTTTCGAAATCATCAAGACCGTCCGCCTGACGGAAAAGGGCACGCGCCAGGGCGAAAAGTATAACCAATACACCGTCGTAGCCGACCGGCTCGCGACCAAGCCGCAGATCCGGCAGGCCGTGCAGGAATTGTTCAAGGTCAAGGTCACAAAGATCAACACGCTGAACGTGCGCGGCAAAGCCCGCCGCAAACGCACGTTGCAGGCCGGACGCACAAGCGATTGGAAAAAAGCCATCGTGACGTTGAAAGACGGCGACAAGATTGTTTTGACTTAATTTGTAGCGGCGCTCTGTGAGCGTCGCTGAAATTTCCGGCGGTCACAGACCGCCGCTACAAAGCGCGGAGTGAATTTTACTTCGCGCCTTTTTATTTTGCTTGGACAACTTTTGTCCATGCCGTCGTGCGAAGATTTGACACGGAAGGAATTTAGGTTCAATTAGAGTTTGCCCATGAACATAAAAGCGCCCAATCGAATTTTGCATGTGGATGGCGACAGTTTTTTTGCAAGCTGCGAAATCGCGCTCAATGAAAAACTGATCGGTCGTCCCGTGTGGGTCGGCGGCGGCAGGCGAGGGGATGGAATTGTGATTGCGGCGAACCGCATCGCAAAAAAATTCGGCGTCAAGACCTGTATGCCATGTTTCGAGGCGAAACGGCTTTGTCCGCGCGGCGTGTTGTGCCGTCCGCATTACGACGAATATCGGCGGCTCTCGGCGGAAATGTTTCATGTGCTCGAACAATATGCGCCGGTGCTCGTGCCGATTTCGATTGATGAAGGTTTTCTCGACTTTACGACGATGGATAAACATGTCTGGCGCGACACGACGCCGGAAAAATATGTGCAGGAAATCTGCGCGCGGATTTTGCGCGAAGTGAAACTGCCAGTTTCCGCCGGCCTCGCCAATTCCTCGCGGCTCGCCAAACTCGCGACGGACGCCGCCAAGCCCGGCTTCATCGAGATCAAATCCGGCGACGAAAAAGAATTTCTGAAAGACCGCTCCGTGCGCGAACTTTCCGGCCTTGGGAAAAACCGTCAGCGTTCGCTGGCTGCGCTCGGCGCGCAGACTTTTGGCCACGTCGCAAAATTGCCTTCGACTTTGCTGAAACAAAAATTTGGAATCTGGGGTCAACAACTCTGGCTTTTTTCAAACGGCCTTTGGAACGAGCCGCTGCTGCTCGAGGTGAAAGACCGCACGACGATTTCCAGCAACACGACGCTGCCGTATGACGAGCCGGATTATGAGGCCGCGTTGACGTTCACGTTAAGCGAGGCGACGCGGCTCGTCGGCCAGTTGCGCCGCGAGCAATTGCAGGCGCGCGAGTTGTCTCTGACGATTCGCTTCAACGACTTTTCCGAAGTCAGCGGCGGACATCGTTTTCGTGAGCCGCAATTTTTGAATTCTACTTTCAACGCGGCGCTGGAAGAAATTTTTCGCGGCGTCATGGGCGGACAATTCAAACCCGTGCGGCAAATCAGAATTGCGTTTTGGAATC
This sequence comes from Verrucomicrobiia bacterium, assembly GCA_036501565.1. Lineage (GTDB taxonomy): Bacteria > Verrucomicrobiota > Verrucomicrobiia > Limisphaerales > UBA11358 > UBA11358. The sequence continues at coordinate 5,491 of DASYAA010000093.1, read as the reverse complement.
TCGCGCGGCTGGACACGCAGCCGACGTTGTGGGGCCGCACCGACGCGGAACGCTGGGGCGCGCTCGACGACGCATCGCACAAACTGAATTCGCAGTTCGGCTCGACGGCGATCATGACCGGCGCGCAACTGGCCTTGCGCGAGATGGAGGACGCGTTCAAAAATCCGAAGGCGAAATGCCCGTTCGTGCCACAGCGCGAGATGGTGAAAAAACTTTGGGGCACGGATGCCGACCCGCTGGCGCACAAGGGCGATTGGGAGAAACGTCTGGCCAAAGTCAGCAAGCAGTTGCAGTTCCGGCATTAACTTTTCAGAGAAAATAACAGTGAAAGTTTTTCGGCTGCTTCACGTTCAAGATTTGGCGAAAACCTTCCGAGTTCGCGCTGAATGATTTTAGTTGAGAGCGTAATCAGTCGGTGCAAACGCAATACTGAATTGACGCGCAAGCCGGTCGCTCGAAAGTCAGAATGAGTTGCTGGCAAGGCAATATCCGTCGGCAGCAAATCAAAGATTTCACTGCTGGTGATGAAGGCGACGATGACGTGACGATTTACGCCGATCGGTTCGGTGAGGCAGACAGCCGGGCGAAGTTTCGTCGCGGAAAGGTCGTCGAACGGAAACGGCACGAGCACGACTTTACCGCGCGTCGTGGAAGGGTTTGCCATCGGTGGAGCGGTAGAGGTTGGGTTCGTCGCGCAGGAAATCGAAAGACGGATTTTTCGACGCGGCTCGCAGCCACGCGCCTTCATTCATGTCATCGTCTTCCTCGCCATTTGCTTCGACAGTTGAAACAGAAACCTTCAACGGCTGGTTCACCGGAAGTTTCACCGGCGAATCAGGCACGAGCACTTTGCCGTCAAAATGTGCCGTCAGCGTTGTCATACTTTATGAAAGTAGTTCTTTTGGCTGGCAAACGCAAAGGAGAAAAATCTGGCCAAAGTCAGCAGGCAATTACAGTTCCGGCATTGAAGTCGCAGTGGTTTTTAATGAATATGTATTTTTCAAATGGGATACGTCAACACCATGCGCCACGTTTTCAACTAAACATTCGTAACGATCCAGCCATGAATTTGTCATTGGAATGCCGAGGTTTTTATTCAAAATAACCAAAGGAGCGAAGTAGACTGAATATGAATTTTGCGTTAACGAAATTGCGAGAAATGCTGCGTGTGCAGACATCTCGATTTCAGCCTTGGCCGCAAGTTCATAGTAATTTCTGTGTCCAAGGTTGTAGCGAGCATTTAATTTTCCAGTGTTCGCTTCGTATTTGTTTCGGATTTTTACACTGATGACATATTTCTCGTTTTTGCGTTCCGCATAAAAATCTGCAAAAGGGAAATTCATTTTAGAATGATTCAAATTTCTAACCTTTATAAATCCAGCTTGGACTAAAATTGATTCCGCCAATGATTCGCCAAGTTCGCCCAAAGAACGTGCTCTCCGAGCTGTCAGTGTGTTAAGTATTGAAATTCTGCCCATAATTATTAACTGCAATAATCAAACAGATGGTTGGAAAGACAACCTAAAATTCTTCAAAAAAGCGCTTGCGTTCTATTTTGCGTCTGATAGTTTACGCGCTCCTCGTCGTCCGTAAGGTCGTCAGGACAGCATGTTTGCGGACCGATAACTGATTTCCCACAGAAACAGGATTGATGGCTCGCCGACTTCGAAGTTGCTGTTAAAATACTTTTGCATTTATGCCAGTTAAACATTTTAGACCGCTAACGCCGTCCACGCGATACATTACGATCGCGGACTTTAGCGACATCACGAAGACGACGCCGGAGAAATCGCTGGTCGTCACGCGGAAAAAATCCGGCGGTCGCAACCATTACGGTCGCGTGACTGCGCGCGGCATTGGCGGCGGTCACAAGCAGAAAATCCGCATGGTGGATTTCAAGCGCAACAAGCACGGCGTGCAGGCGACGGTTTCGGCGATTGAATACGATCCGATGCGTTCGGCGCGTCTGGCGCTGCTGGATTACACGGATGGCGAAAAGCGTTACATCATCGCGCCGGTCGGCGTGGTGGTCGGTGCAAAAATTTCAAGTGGTCCGACAGCGCCGCCGGAAATCGGCAACGCGCTTCCGCTCAAGGCGATTCCGGTCAGCACGCCGATTCATAATCTGGAAATCACTCCCGGTCGCGGCGGACAGATGGTTCGTTCGGCGGGCGGTTCGGCAACGTTGATGTCGCGCGACGAAGGTTACGCGCAAATCCGTTTGCCCTCGGGTGAAATCCGCAAGATCAACGAAGAGTGCTACGCGACGATCGGTCAGGTCGGCAACACGGAACACGAAAATATTATTTTAGGCAAAGCCGGTCGCACGCGTCATCGCGGTCATCGCGGCATCACGCGCGGTGTGGCGCGGAATCCGGTTGACCATCCGAACGGCGGTGGTCAGGGCAAATCCAAGGGCGGCGGCGGCTGGCAGGCGTTGGTTTCGCCGTGGGGCTTTGTTGCGAAGGGCGGCAAGACGCGCGCGAAATACAAAACCTCAAATCGTTTCATCGTTGTCCAGCGCAACGGTCTGCCGATGAAAAACAAATAATTTATGGGACGTTCGATAAAAAAAGGTCCGTTCGTGGATTTCAGCCTGCTCGATAAAATCGTGAAGGCGAAGGCATCGAACCAGAAGACGCCGATCAAGACGTGGTCGCGCCGCTCGACAATCACGCCGGAATTCGTCGGCCTGACGTTCACCGTGCATAACGGAAAGATTTTCAACCCGGTGTTTGTGACGGAAAACATGGTGGGCCACAAGCTCGGCGAATTTTCGCTGACGCGCACGTTCAAGAAACACGGCGCGCACACGGCCAAGGCGGAGGCCAAATAGTTTTATGGAAGCTTTTGCAATAATGAAAAACGTGCCGATGTCCGCGCAGAAAATGCGCGAGGTAGTGCGGCAGGTGCAGGGTCTCGGCGCGCTCGAAGCAATGGCGGTCCTGCAATTCGTGCCGCGCAAAGGCGCGCGGCTTGTTGCCAAAACTTTGAAGTCGGCAATCGCCAACGCGGAGAACAACAACAAGCTCAAGCCGGAATCGTTGCGCGTGAAGGAAGCGGTTGCCGGAACTGCGACGACATTGAAACGTTTTCAACCGAAGGCGCGCGGCTCGGCGGGACCAATTTTGAAACGCCGTTGCCATATCAAGATCACCGTTTCCGACGAATAATCTCATGGGCCAAAAAACAAATCCAATCGGTCTGCGCGTCGCGGTCAACAAAGACTGGCGCTCGAAGTGGTATGCCAACAAAAAAGAATTTGGCGCGCTGTTGACCGAAGACCGCAAGATCCGCGCGTTTCTGAAAAAGAAACTTGAAGGCGCGTCCGTGCCGAGAATTTTGATCGAACGCGCGACGAGCCGTTGCCGCGTCACCATCATGACCGCGCGTCCGGGCGTGGTCATTGGCCGCAAGGGTTCGGAAATTGACAAGCTCAAGGAAGATTTGAGCAAGATGACGGGAAAAGAAGTTTACGTGGACATCGTCGAGGTGAAAACGCCGGAACTCGACGCGCAGCTCGTCGCGGAAAATATCGCGTTGCAACTCGAACGCCGCGTGGCGTTCCGTCGCGCGATGAAAAAGGCTTTGCAGACGGCGAAGGATTTTGGCGCGCAGGGGATCAAGATCCGTTGCGCCGGACGCTTGGGCGGCGCGGAACTCGCGCGCACGGAATTGTATCACTGGGGTCGCGTGCCGTTGCACACGTTGCGCGCGGATATTGATTACGGTTTTGCCGAGGCGCTCACGGTTTACGGCAAACTCGGCGTGAAGTGCTGGATTTGCAAAGGTGAGAACAAACCGCAGAAAAAACAGGAACAACCCGCGCCCGCAGCCGAAGTCGCCGCGAATTAATTTTTAGAAAAGATTTTTGTTATGGCAATGCAACCAGCAAGAGTGAAGTTTCGCAAGATGCACCGCGGCAGCCGCACCGGCACCGCGCGCAGCGGCCACACGGTCGCGTTCGGCGAATACGGATTGATGGCGCTGGAGCGTTGCTGGATGGACGCGAAGCAAATTGAATCCGCGCGTGTGGCGATAGCCCGCAACATGAAGCGCCACGGAAAAATGTGGATCCGCGTATTTCCGCAAAAGTCTTTCACGAAGAAGCCGCTCGAAACCCGAATGGGCAAGGGCAAGGCGCCGCTCGAAGGCTGGGTGGCCGTGATTCGTCCGGCGAACGTTTTGTTTGAAGTGGACGGCGTGACGGAAGCAATTGCGCGCGAGTCAATGCGGCTGGCAGCGACGAAATTGCCGATCAAAACGAAATTTATTTCGCGCCACAGCCATTGATTTTATGAAATTTGCAGAATCAAAAGACATGACGCTGGTTGAGTTGTCGGCCAAAAGCCGCGATTTGCGTCACGAAATGTTCAACCTGCGATTGCAGCAGGCGAGCGCGCAGTTGGAAAAACCCGCGCGCCTGACGGTGTTGCGCAAGGACATCGCGCGCATCGAAACACGCATCTCGCAACTGCGCAACAAGGCGAAAACGGTCTGATTTTTTGTATGGCTGAAATTGTAAAACAACCTGAAGCGAAACGCGGCAACCGCAAGGAACGCGTCGGCGAAGTCGTCTCGAACAAAATGACCAAGACGATTGTCGTCAAAGTCGAGCGCCGTTTTCCGCATCCGCGCTACAAGAAGATTGTCACCGCCTTCAAGAAATTTTACGCGCACGACGAAAAGAACGAGGCGAAAATCGGTGACCGCGTGCGCATTGAGGAAACGCGGCCATTGTCGAAATTGAAATGCTGGCGGCTCGTTGAAGTCGTCGAAAAGGCTGTTCAGGAAACATCGGTGGCGGCTTAAAAAGATTTTATGTTGCAGATTCGTTCCAGTTTGGATGTCGCGGATAATACAGGCGCAAAAATCGCCTGGAACATCGGCGTGCTGGGCAAGAACCAGCGTTACGCCGGCATCGGCGATGTCATCAAGGTGCATATCAAGGTCGCCGCGCCGGATGGCACGGTGAAAAAGGGCGAAGTGCATGACGCCGTGGTCGTCCGCACGCGGGATATTATTCGCCGCAATGACGGTTCATATCTGCGGTTCGACAGCAACGCCTGCGTGATCATTGACAAGGAATTGAATCCGAAGGGCACGCGCATCTTCGGCCCGATTGCGCGCGAGTTGCGCGACAAGAAGTTCATGAAAATAATTTCGCTCGCGCCGGAAGTGATTTGAAAAATTTATGAAGCGTCATGTTAAAAAAGGTGATGAAGTGGTCGTGCTGGCCGGAAAAGAAAAGGGCAAGCGCGGCAAGATCATCGCCGTGTTGACGAAAAAATCGCGCGTCATCGTCGAGGGCGTGCAGATGATCAAGCGGCATACGCGCAAGAGCCAGCAGCATCCGCAGGGCGCGATCGTCGAGCGCGAAGGCACGATCCACATTTCCAATGTGATGAAAGCCGAGCACGTTGAACAACCGGCGGAAGCAACCGCATAAATAATTTTGTCACGGCCAAATCCGTGGCGCATAAAAATGAAA
>DASYAA010000092.1:0-8212 GCA_036501565.1 Verrucomicrobiia bacterium | reverse complement strand
TTTTGTGCCGACGGGAACGACGGACGCTTCCACGTCGCGCGTCAAAATTTTTGCTTCATTTGGAGTCATAAAATACGATTTAATTTATCTGCTTAACATCATCGCTGCAAACTCGCGTGAAATCAATCATGTCTCTTCATTTTCGGTGCTGACCGGTTTGCTCTCGCCTTTTAAGGCTGCCATCACCGCGTGCCACGATAAAATCGCGCACTTCACGCGCGCCGGATATTTGTGGACGCCCGCGAAAACCGCGAGTTTGCCCACATCGCCGTTCACTTTGCCGGTCGTGACCATTTCGTGGACCTGGCCGAACATTTTTTCCACGTCGGCTTTCGTTTTGCCTTTCGCAAATTCCGTGAGCAGCGACGCCGACGCTTTGGAAATGCAGCAGCCCGAGCCGACAAAGCTCGCGTCCAAAATCTTTTCGCCGTCGAGCGTGAGAAACAATTTCAACTGATCGCCGCAAATCGGATTGCGCCCTTGTGCGGAACAGCTTGCCTGCGGCATCTCGTGGAAATTGCGCGGCTGCTTGCAGTGGTCAAGGATGACCTGCTGATAAAGATCGTTGATGTCGTCGAACATAACTTAAGCAATTTTACACGGATTTCACGAATTAGCACTGATTGAAAAATGAATCCGTGAAAATTTGTGTAATCCGTGTCTCAAGCTTTTTCTGCCAAATGCGGATTTGCCTCGAGCCTGTCCCAAATTAATTTGTCCAGTTGCTCGCGCACCGGCTCACATTTCACGCGTGCGATGATTTCGCCGGCGAAAGCGTGAATCAACATTCGCTTTGCCGTCGGCGTGTCAATGCCGCGCGAGCGCAGATAAAAAATGCTTTCGTCGTTCAATTGGCCGATGGTCGCGCCGTGCGTGCATTTCACGTCATCGGCGTAAATCTCCAGTTGCGGCTTCGTGTCGGCGGTCGCGTCGTCAGAGAGCAAAAGATTTTTATTCGTCTGCTTGGCGTCCGTTTTCTGCGCGATGGGATGAACGTAAATGCGCCCGTGAAAAACGCCTTTGGATTTGTCGTCGAGAATGCCGTTGAAATACTCGTGGCTCGCGCAATGCGGCTGCGCGTGCTCGACAATCATGTGATGGTCGGCGAGTTGTTCGTCCTTCGTCAGGTAAAGACCGTTCAAAATACATTCAAGACCTTCGCCCGCGAGCTTCGTGCGGATGTTGTTGCGTGATAATTTTGCGCCGAGCGCGAACGAATGGACGGTCACGTTGCTCGCGCGGCCAAATTCGCCCGCAATCGTCGCGATGTGGAATGCCCCCGCCGATTCGTCTTGAAGTTTGACGTGTTCAACAATTGCATTTTCGCTGGCAACGATTTCAGTGACAGCATTTGTAAAATAAGCCGCGCTGCTCGCGCTCAAATAACTTTCCACGACCGTCAATTTGCTGTTCGCTTCGGCGATGATGAGATTGCGCGGCTGAATCGTTTCGCCGGAATCTTTTGCCGAGGAAATGTAAATCAATTGAACCGGCCCGGCGACTTCGACGCCTTGCGGAACAAAAATAAATGCGCCATCGGAGAAAAATGCCTGGTTCAGCGCCGCAAAAGAATTGTTTGCCGTGTGCGCGTATTTGCCGAGATATTTTTCAATCAGTGCGGAATCTTCGGCGAGCGCGGCGGAAAGATTTTCAATCCGCACGCCGTTGGGAATCGCTTTGAGCGACGAAAGTTTTGCCGAGAAAAATCCGTTCACAAACACGAGCCGATTGCCGGACAATTTTGCGAAGGCAGATTCAGCGATCAGTTTCGTCTCTGCGCCGTTCACGGAAACTTCTTTGGCCAGTTGAAAATTCAATTTCGCAATCGGCGTGACGTTCGTGAAGCGCCAATCTTCGTCATTGAGCGTTGGAAATCCTTGATCGGCAAAGCTGGCGATGCCGGCCTTGCGCAGCGGCGCGAGCCATTTCGGTGGCGGCGATGCGGCTTCCATCTGCGAAAATTTTCCCACCAACAGTTCCGTTCCGTTGTTTGCTTTTTGCGTCATAGTCAACTTTCTATCGAACGAACAGTTTCCCATGCAATTGAAGCGCGTGCAAGTCTGGACGCGCTTGTTTTCGGGCGGAAAACTGGCAACCTATCGGTCTCATGCTTACGCAAGACGACATCAAAAACGCGCTGGCTGCCGTCAAATATCCCGGCTACTCGCGCGACATCGTTTCATTCGGCCTCGTCAAAGAAATTTCCGTAGCAAATGGCGCGGTGAGCGTGACGATGCAATTGACCTCGCCAAATCCCGAAGCCGCACAGCAAATCAAAACTGAAAGCGAGCGCGTCCTGAAATCTTTGCCCGGCGTGAATCACGTTCACGTCGAAGTGCGGCAACCTGCTGCGGGACAATCTGCGCCGACAAATCCGTTCGCGAATCAAAACAAAGTTTCCGGCGTAAAAAGAATTATCGCCATCGCCAGCGGCAAAGGCGGCGTGGGCAAATCCACTTGCTCGGCAAATCTTGCCTGCGCATTGACGCATCTCGGCGCGAAAGTCGGTTTGCTGGATTGCGACATTTACGGGCCGAGCATTCCGCTGATGATGGGTGTTCACGAAAAACCGACCGTCAACGAAGCCGAGCGCCTCGTGCCGCCGTCCAATCACGGTGTGAAGGTGATGAGCATCGGGCTGTTGGTCACGGACGACCAGCCGGTGATCTGGCGCGGGCCGATGATCACGAAAACCATCCAGCAATTTCTCCTCGCCGTCGAGTGGGGCGAACTGGATTTTCTGCTCGTGGATCTGCCGCCGGGCACGGGCGACGCGCAGCTTTCGCTTTGCCAGACCGTGCCGCTCGACGGCGGCGTCATCATCAGCACGCCGCAGGAGGCGTCGCTCGGCGTCGTGCGCAAAGGCATCGCGATGTTCCGTAAAGTGAACGTGCCGATCCTCGGCATCGTGGAAAACATGAGCTACTTCACCACGCCGAACGGTGAGCGTGTGGAAATTTTCGGTCACGGCGGCGGCAAGGAAGAAGCCGCGCGGCAAAATGTTCCGTTCCTCGGTGAAGTGCCGCTCTTCACCGCCATTCGCGAAGGCGGCGACCGTGGAATGCCGATTGTGGTTTCCACGCCGAATCACGCGGCGGGCAACGCGTTTATTCAAATCGCGGAAACGCTGCGGAAACTAAATTAAACGCAGAGACGCAAAGGCGCAGAGAAAGAATTACATATTTTGCATTATGAGTAGTGGCAGAAATAACAAATTGACGGGGCAAATCGGTGAATACTTGGTTTGCGCTGAACTTGGAAAACGAAACTTAATTGCCACGCCATTTGCAGGCAATGTTCCGGCCTTTGATGTTTTAGCAACTGACGAATTTTGCCGCACAGTTCCAATTCAAGTAAAAACATCCCGTGGAGATAATTGGCCGACCGACGCAAGAACTTGGATGAACATCCAATTCGACGAGAAAACAAAAGCTCAAAAAAATCTTGGTCGCGCGAAAATTAAGAACCCCGATTTGATTTATGTTTTTGTTTCGATTGCTTCTGATGAAAAAAGCAAAGACCGATTTTTCATCTTAACTAAATCACAATTGCAAGATGTCTGTATTAAAGGATATTCGGAATGGATGGATGGACGTGATTGGAAACGACCACGTTCACCAGAATCTTATGATTGCAGGTTTTGGATTTCTGAAGTGGAAAATTATGAAAATAATTGGAAACTCATTTCCGACAGATTGGCATCAGCAAGCCCAGACCAGTCACTTGAATCGCCAGAAGAATAATTTGCCCTATTAACTCTCTGCGCCTTTGCGTCTCTGCGGTTGTTAATAGCCTTTATTTTCAAAGGTTCATAATTCTGTTGCAATTTTGTCGGCGAAGTTTAACTTTCTTGTCACAGGCTTTATGTCGAACGTTGGTAAAGATTCATCATCCGCGAACGATTTGCTGAAGAACTCTTCGCTCTACCGCGAGTTTCAAGCGGAGCGCGAGGAAATCCTCCGGCACAAGTGGATCGAGTCGGAAAAGGCCGGCCGCGACATCGGCTTCGAACAGGCGCTGACGGATTGGATCATCAAGCACCGCTCGAGCTGGCGCAAAAACCGCCAGGCCGCCGCCATGAATTAAACTGAAATTTTTGTTCCTTTAACGCCGCCCTGCGAGGTGGCGAAGGAAAATATGAAAACGAAATCAACGCGAATCATTTCCGCGCCCGGGCGGAATCGATTCGCGATTTTTATTTTTGGACTGCGGCGACGTGTCGCCGCTTTTGAAAGCGCGGACATGTCCGCGCACTCCAAATTTCAGCCCACCTCAATTTCCAATGCCTGAATCCAACATCATCCTAGACGCGAACGCGATTGGCCGCGCGCTCACGCGCATCGCGCACGAAATCGCCGAGCGCAATGAAAATTCCGCCGAAGTCGTGCTCGTCGGCATTCCCGAAGGCGGTGTGCCGCTCGCGCAAAGACTTGGAAAAATTCTCGCGGAAATCTGGAAACATCCTGTGCCGATTGGAAGCCTCGACGTTTCCATGCACCGTGACGATTTGGATCAGCGCGCCGCGCCGAAAATTCATCCGACAGAAATTCCTTTCGACGTGAACGGAAAAACCGTCGTGCTGGTGGATGACGTTTTATTCAGCGGCCGCACGATTCGCGCCGCGCTGGATGCTCTCAATGATTTTGGCCGGCCAAAAAAAATTCAATTGGCAGTGCTGATTGATCGCGGTCACCGAGACTTGCCCATCAAGGCAGATTTTGTCGGCAAAAATGTTCCGACAGCGGCGAATGAAAAAGTCCACGTCCGCATCGGCGAAAAGGACGAAGTGACCCTGGAACGAAGATGAGCTGGAATAAAAAACATCTGCTCGACATCGAATCGCTCACGGCGGACGAAATCGTCACCGTGCTCGACACAGCCAAGGCGTTCAAGGCCGTCGGCGAGCGAGCCATCAAGAAAGTTCCGGCGTTGCGCGGCAAGACAGTCGTCAATTTGTTCATCGAGCCATCCACACGCACGCGCATCAGTTTTGAACTGGCGGCGCAACGACTGACTGCCGACATCGTAAATTTTTCCGCCGACGCTTCGTCGTTCAAAAAAGGCGAGACGCTGAAAGACACTGCAAAAAATCTTGAAGCATTGAACGCGGATTTCATCATCATTCGCCATAGCGCGTCGGGCGCGCCGCATTTTCTGTCGCGCGTTGTCAACGCCAGCATCATCAATGCGGGCGACGGCGCGCACGAGCATCCCACGCAGGCATTGCTCGACGCGTTCACGATCCGGGAACACAAAGAAAAAATCGCCGGGCTGAATGTGACAATTCTTGGCGACATCCTTTACAGCCGCGTCGCGCGCTCAAATATCTGGGCGCTTACAAAACTTGGCGCGAAGGTGACGCTGTGCGGACCTTCAACTCTTGTCCCAAAAACTTTTGAGCAAATGGGCTGCCGCGTGACGCATAATGTTGACGAAGCGCTACGCAACGCGGACATCATTCACTTGCTGCGCATCCAGCACGAGCGCCAGCGCAAGACGATGTTTCCGAGTATCGGTGAATACACGAGCCTTTACGGCCTGAACAAAGCACGGCTCGCGAAAACAAAACCGGACGCGCTCATCATGCACCCCGGCCCAATCAATCGCGGCGTGGAAATTGACAGTGAAATTGCCGATTGCGAACGCTCGCTGATTTTGGAGCAGGTGACAAACGGCCTCGCCGTGCGCATGGCGGTTTTGTTTTTGCTGAACGGTGGAAAAGGACCAAATGAAGTGATTGGTTAAATTGTCGAATTGAAAAAGCTAGTGCGTTTACGCTTCAACCATTTAACGATTTAACATTTCAACAAATTTCAAACTCCAATTGGATGCCATGCGGTCTTGAATTCCACCGTGTCGAGAATCCAATACGGGTCTTCCACTTTCGCAGAAAACCAATCTGTCGCCGCGTGGTTCGAGTAACGCTTGAGATTCGTCGCGACGCCAGCTTGCAATTTCGCGCTGATTTCAGGATCGCCCGCGCCATCCACAATCGCGTTCACGTCCATGTGCGTGGCGATGTGCGGAACAAGTTCGGCGCGTTTGCCGGTCAAAATATTTATCACGCCGCCGGGCAAATCGCTCGTCGCCAGAATTTCGGCGAACGTCGCGGCGGGCAGCGGAAATTTTTCGGACGCAATCACAATTGCCGTGTTGCCGCTCAAAATTACTGGCGCAACAAGTGAAACGAGCGCGAGCAAACTCGGTTCGTCCGGCGCGAGGACAATGACAATGCCGGTTGCTTCCGGCGTCGTAAAATTGAAGTGCGACGACGCGACCGGATTCACGCTGCCGAAAACTTGTTGAAATTTATCCGTCCAACCAGCGAAATGAACGAGCCGATCAATCGCGACTGAAACTTCGCGTTTCGCTTTTGCTGCATTGACGTTTGTGGAACGCACAATTTCATTTACGAGTTCGTTCGCGCGATTTTGCAACATCTCGGCTGCGCGATACAAAATCTGTCCGCGATTGTAAGCGCTTGCTTTGTCCCAGCCATGGAGTGCCGCGCGCGCGGCAACGACTGCGTCGCGAAAATCTTTGCGCGAGGCGTGAGAAAAATTATCGAGATGCTCACCACTCACGGATTTTGCGGGCAGATAACGTCCGCTCTCGCTGCGCGGAAATTTTCCGCCGATGAAGAGTTTGTAGGTTTTTTTTACGTCGAGGCGATTCATAATTTTTATTCGCAAAAATTTTATTTCAATCCAGCCGACAATACGCTGCCAGCCCGTGCAATCCACCCTCACGGCCGAAGCCGCTTTCCTTGTAGCCGCCGAACGGACTGGTCGGGTCGAACTTGTTGTAAGTGTTCGCCCAGATGACACCAGCGCGCAGCTTGTGAACCATTTTGAAAATCTTGCTGCCTTTGTCCGTCCAGACTCCAGCACTCAATCCATAGGGGATGTTGTTCGCGCGCTCGAATGCTTCTTCCGGCGTGCGAAACGTCATCACACTCAACACCGGCCCGAAAATTTCCTCCGACGCCACGCGATGCGCGTGCGTGACGCCCGTGAGAAACGACGGCGCAAACCAATATCCTTTAGCCGGGAGCGTGCACTGCGTCTGCGTCAACTCCGCGCCTTCGTCCACGCCGCTTTGCACCAGCTCGCGGATTTTTTCGAGCTGCGGCCGCGAATTGATCGCGCCGATGTCAGTGTTCTTGTCGAGTGGATTGCCGACGCGCAAGGTCTGGATGCGGTCACGCAATTTTTTGATGACTGTCGAATAAATTCCTTCCTGCACGAACAGCCGCGACCCGGCGCAACAAACATGGCCCTGATTGAAATAGATTCCGTTGATGACGCCTTCGATGGCCTGATCAATTGGCGCGTCTTCGAACAAAATGTTCGCCGCCTTGCCGCCGAGTTCGAGCGTCAATTTTTTCTTCGTGCCCGCGACAAGTTGCGCGATTCGTTTTCCAACTTCGGTCGAACCGGTGAACGCGATTTTATTTACGTCCGGATGATTGACGAGCGCCGCGCCAGTCTCGCCCGGGCCGGTGACGATGTTCACCACGCCTTCGGGTAATCCCGCTTCCTGAAAAATCTGCGCGAGGCGAAGTGCGGTGATTGAAGTCGTTTCCGCCGGTTTCAAAACCACGGTGTTGCCGCACGCGAGCGCGGGTGCAATTTTCCACGCGGCCATCAGCAGCGGAAAATTCCACGGGATGATCTGTCCCGCCACGCCGAGCGGCAACGGCGTTTTGCCGGGGAAAGCGTATTTCAACTTGTCCGCCCACCCCGCGTAATAAAAAAAGTGGGCGGCCACGAGCGGCAAATCCACGTCGCGGCTTTCCTTGATGGTCTTGCCGCCGTCCATCGTTTCGAGCACGGCCAGCTCTCGCGACTTCTCCTGGATGATGCGCGCGATGCGATAAAGATATTTGCCCCGCTCGCGTCCCGGCATCTTGCTCCAGACTTTTTCGTAAGCGCGCCGCGCCGATTTCACCGCCTTGTCAACGTCGATAGCGTCGGCGAAGGAAATCTCCGTGAGTTTTTCTTCCGTCGCGGGATTGATGGACGGAAAATATTTTTGCGAATGCGGCCTGACGAATTTTCCGCCGATGAATAATTCATGTCGCGGCGCAATGATGTAATTCTTGGAATCTTCCGGCGCGGGCGCATAATTCCACTTGTCGCCAAAATTCAATCGCCGTTCGCGTAATGGAACAATTGGCTGCGAAGAAATAGTTGCAATTGCGCCCACGGAA
>DASYAA010000091.1:0-1782 GCA_036501565.1 Verrucomicrobiia bacterium | reverse complement strand
CTGATCGTCGCGCCGCCGCGCACGGGCAAAACGGTATTGATGCAGAAAATCGCCAACGCGATTTTGAAAAACAATCCCGAAGCGTATCTTTTTATTTTGCTGATTGACGAACGCCCCGAAGAAGTCACGGACATGGAGCGCACCTGCCGCGGCGCCGAAGTGATTTCATCCACGTTCGACGAACCGCCGGAACGTCATGTGCAAGTCGCCGAAATGGTCATCGAAAAAGCGCGCCGCATGGTCGAGCACAAACGCGACGTGGTGATTTTGCTCGATTCCATCACGCGCCTCGCCCGTGCTTACAACACCGTGCAACCGCATTCTGGAAAAATTTTGTCCGGCGGCGTGGACGCGAATGCACTTCATAAACCGAAACGATTTTTCGGCGCGGCGCGCAATATTGAGGAAGGCGGCTCGCTGACGATCATGGCCACCGCGCTCGTGGACACGGGTTCGCGCATGGACGAAGTTATTTTTGAAGAATTCAAAGGCACGGGCAACATGGAAGTCCACCTTGACCGCGCGCTCGTTGACCGGAGAATTTTTCCGTCCATCAACATCGAGCGCTCCGGCACGCGCAAAGAGGAATTGCTTTATCATCCGGACGAATTGAGCCGCATCGTTTTGCTGCGCCGCGCTCTCACCGGCGTTCCACCCGTCGAGGCAATGGATTTGCTTTTAGGAAAACTCAAAAAGCACAAGAGCAACATCGAATTTCTGCTCGGCATGAGCGTGAGCTAAAGCCGTTGCCGAAATCAGGCGAGATGCGACCGCAGCATCCACGCCATTTTTTCGTGCTCTTCCATCAGGCCGGTGATGAAATCGCACGTGCCGGCGTCCATGAAATCATCGGCGAAGCGGTTGATATTTTCGCGCAAGAAAATGATGATGCTTTCATGGTCGGCCAGCAGTTCTTTGATGAAACCCTGGCTGTTGTTTTTTCCGCCCATTTTTTCCGTCAGATGCGTCAGTTCCAGAAATTCCTTCAGCGTCGCGGGCGCGTAATGTCCCAGTTGCCGGATGCGCTCGGCCACGCTGTCCATGGCTTCATCCAGTTGCTCGTATTGCGACTCGAAAAACAGGTGCATCGAATGAAAGTCCTTGCCCTCGATGTTCCAATGCGCGTTGCGCGTTTTTGTGTAGAGCAAAAATTCGTCGGCCAGCAATTTGGCCAGTTCCAGCGCGACGGCTTTGCGATTTTTATCGGCGATTCCAATGTTTGTTTCCATAAAATTCCTTTCAATAGATTCGACCGTAAATCAGGCAATTGGGCAATTCAAATTTTTTACGCCATGAAAATAATTTTCCGTGTGAAAGGGGATTTTCCGTTGAATTGATGCGGACGGAATTGCGCTTGACGCGAGGCCGCCGAAAAATTATTATTCATATAAGAACGGTAAAGTTTGCTGGTTCGGCCAGCGTGCGAAAGTCGGAGATAAACTCTTCCGGCTTTTTTGTTCGCCGGATGCAGACGAGGCAGGTGCCGCATTTAAGTCATGAACGCAGATTTTTTGGCAGTTTTGGAATTTTGGGAGCGCGAAAAGGGCATCAACCGTGATGTCCTGGTCGGTGCTGTCCAAGAGGCATTGCTGTCCGCCGCAAAAAAAGCGGTCGGACCGGCGCGCGAATTGCGCGTCGAGATTGACCAAAAAAAC
This sequence comes from Verrucomicrobiia bacterium, assembly GCA_036501565.1. GTDB lineage: Bacteria > Verrucomicrobiota > Verrucomicrobiia > Limisphaerales > UBA11358 > UBA11358. The sequence continues at coordinate 127 of DASYAA010000091.1, read as the reverse complement.
GGCGACATCAAGGCGTTCGCAAAATTGATTGTTTCCGAAAAAGCCATTTCCAAGCACGACCAGATTTCCGTTTTTGACGCGCGGCGAATCAAGCCGGACGCCAATGTCGGCGACGAAATTGAAAAAG
>DASYAA010000090.1:0-13511 GCA_036501565.1 Verrucomicrobiia bacterium | reverse complement strand
TGCAAGAGCATGGTGGAGGCGGGCGAATTGCTCGGGCTTTAGAAAAATTCGCCGCCAGCTTCAGTTTGGAACGACGCCCAGAACGCCCGGCAGGACCTGGCGACTGAAGAAGTCTATCCATTTTCCTTCCTTGTCGCGATAAGCCATGCATTTGAAACCGTTGCATTGAACCTGCACCGGCAATCCTGAAAGCGGCAGCGGCCCGTAAAGTGGAATCTTAATTTTTCAACTTCCTCATCCATGCCTTCAACCTACGCTGGAAATCGAAAAAGCACGCATTTTATTACTGGGTTGAGTCGGGTAACTTTTCAATTGGGTTTTTGCGGGTGACATCGGCTATGACAATGTGCATCCATCCTTGATCGCGTTCTTGAATGTAATTGAGATCCCAGTTTTGCCATCCCCTGCGTTTGGCTTCACTCGCGCTGACAATTGAGGCGACTTGTTTCACAAAAATGATGCGCTGCGTTCCCGGCAAAGGAGAACCTTGATAGACGGTGACTTTGAAATGTGTGTCATCAATATTATCAATGACGTATTTGGGCGAGGTGGGCATGTTTTGATTAAAATCCTGATTGTAGGATCTCTCATTGTTTGTGGCGCACCCGGCGATTAAAAACGCAAGGGTGGCATTTAATAAGAGCAGCCGGAACGTCCAGTGGAATTGATTTATTTTCATGCCGGTAGAATAACCCATTCTGGCCGGCTGGCTATACGGTAAACACCGTATTTGAATTCCCGCCATTTGGGACGATATTGAATCAGGAACCATTAACACGAAGGAGTTCGTTATGATTGCATTTTTCTTCTGGTTCGCGATTGGATTGATGGCGGGAACGGTGTTCTCATCGTTTTTTGAATGGATTTTGCACCGGTATTTTATGCACAAGCCGTGGAAGGGTTTCCGGTATCCGTTTGAGAAGCACACGCTGGTGCATCATCACATCTTCAAGGCGGATGAGACATATCATCTCATCAACGAGAAGGACAAAAAGACGATCCCGATGGCGTGGTGGAATGGCCCGGTGATTGTGGCATTGTGCCAGTTGCCGTTTTTAATCTGGGCGTTTTTCGCGCACAAATGGGGAGTCCTCTGTGGCGCGGCGGTGGCCTGCACGCTGTATTTCACGGCCTACGAATACATGCACTGGTGCATGCATCTGCCAAAGAAACGGCACGTGGAGCGTTCGGGAATTTTCTACCGGCTGAACGGACATCATCTGTTGCACCATCGTTACATGCACAAAAATTTCAACGTGGTGCTGCCACTGGCGGATTTGCTTTTGGGCACGCTGCGGTTGCATGCAAAGTTCGCCTTCCGCCAGCCGCATGGCCCATCCGTGCCGAACGTGCAGCCGAAGGAAAAGAAGTTAAAACAAACTCATCCGGCAACTTGAAACATCGCCAGCGGCTTCAAGTGGCGGAATGAAGAATAATTTTACATCGCCGGCTTGATGATTCCAAACGTCGCGCCGTGCGGGTCGGACAGAACGGCGATGCGTCCCACGGTCGGCACATCAACCGGCGGCATGCAAACTTTGCCGCGAAGTTTGGCGGCTTTCTTCACCGTGGCATCCACGTCGTCAACAAGGATATAGGGAATCCATTGCGCGGATTGTCCGGGCTTGGGACATTTCATCATGCCGCCGATGCCTTGGGGTTTGTCTTTGCCTTTCAAGATGATTGTGTAATCCACGCCCTTGCCGAAAGCTTTTGTCTTCCAGCCGAGCAGGCTGCTGTAAAATTTTTTGGCCGCAGGCACGCTGCTGGTGACGAGTTCGTTCCAGCAGAAATGGCCCGGTTTGGGACCTTGGTTGTTTTTGCTCATACTCTGTAATGGTTGATATTTTCCTTCTCGAGGTTCGCAAAATTCCGTCGTGAGGCAACCGGATTTTTGCAACGATTTTGTGACGTCTTTCGCCCCCCCATAAAAATCAGAGAGAGAGGCATTCACTTTTTCCTCTCTCTCCTTTTCCCGACACAACTTTGCACTTACGTCAAAGCGACGTTAGTTAAGGGTTGTGGTCGTGATCTTTGTCATGATCCTTGTCGTAACTATGGTCAGTGTCATGTTGGATATCATGAGTCTGAACGGCATGACTATCGTGCATCGGCACTGCATGTCCGTGGGCGTCATTACGGTAACGCTCGTTGCGGATGGCATGAACACGCCAATCCGCATGGCCTCTTTCCCAATCATGCCAGCGCGCGAGGCGTGGCGCGTCCAGAGGCAGCCATACATCGCCGGGTCCCAGATAAAAATAGTCCGAGCCGACGACACCTACATATTCGTAACCGTCCCAGGCGTATGTATCAGGAACCCCCACCGTCACTGACGGCACAGGCGCGGTCACTGTGACTGCGGGCACAGGCACCTGCACTGTTACTATTGGCCCTGCCAGTAATGGCAATGCCGCGAGACTCGACATACCTATCGCAATAATAATTTTTTTTGTAGCATTCATGCTTTCAATAAAGCTTGAAATGTGCCGCCAATAAATCGCCTCTTTTTTGCTGAAAAACACGACTATCAAGTATTGGCTTAATGCGATATGCAATTGAAGCGGCAAAATCTTTGCATTTTATAATAAAAATAAAATAAAACGAATTTTGAATTAAATTTGTCCATTTGGATTAACTCAAGCCATTGACACATAGTTTTGGAATTTGCCAACTCCGCAAAATTCAGAGATAGTGTCCGTCCGTTTTTACGGCATTTATGAAACCCCAAGTCGAAATCTATGACACGACCTTGCGCGACGGTTCGCAGGGCGAAGGCATCAATTTCTCGGTCGCGGACAAACTCCGCATCGCCGAGAAGCTCGATTTTTTCGGGGTGCATTACATTGAAGGCGGCTGGCCGGGCAGCAATCCCAAGGACATCGAATTTTTCGCGCAGGCCAAAAAACGCAAATTCAAAAACGCGAAGCTCGCCGCGTTCGGCTCGACGCGCAAAAAAAATACGCCCGTCGAACAGGACGACCAGGTGCGCCTGCTCATCGAGGCCGGCACGCCCGTCGTCACGATCTACGGCAAGACTTCGATGCTGCATGTGAAGGAAGTCCTGCGCTGCACGCCGGAAGAAAATCTCGCGATGATCGGTGACACCGTGCGCTTTCTGAAAGACCACGGCAAATTTGTCATCTACGACGCCGAGCACGCGTTCGACGGATTCAAATTGGATTCCGATTACGCGCTCGCGACATGGCAGGCCGCCGAAAAAGCGGGCGCGGATTTTGTCGTGTTGTGCGATACAAACGGCGGTTGTCTGCCGAACGAAATCGCCGCCATCACGAAAACCGCGCTCGGCAAATTGAATTGCAAAATCGGCATCCATACGCACGACGACATCGGCCTCGGCGTCGCGAACGCGCTGGCTGCGCTCGAAACCGGCGCGGTTCACGTGCAAGGCACGATCAACGGTTACGGCGAGCGCACGGGCAATTGCAATCTGACGAGCGTGATTCCCTGCGTCGCGTTGAAGTTGAAAAAAACTTCCGTGCCGGTGAAATCGTTGGCGAAGCTCAAGGAACTTTCCGGGTTCGTGGATGAAGTCGCGAATATGCGGCACAATCCGCGCCTGCCGTGGGTCGGCGCGGCGGCGTTCGCGCACAAGGGCGGCGCGCACGTCAACGCTGTGCAAAAACTTTCCGCGAGTTACGAACACATTGACCCGTCGCTCGTCGGCAACGCGCGCAACGTCCTCATCAGCGATCTCGCGGGCCGCAGCAACATCGTCATCAAGGCGCAGGAGCTCGGCTTCAAGCTCACAAACGACACGCCGGAGTTGAAACCAATCCTCAATCGGATAAAAGAATTGGAGAACGAAGGCTATGAATTTGAAGCCGCTGAAGGTTCGTTGGCGTTGCTCATCAGCAAGGCGCTGAAGCATCGTGAACTGCCGTTCCGCGTGGACGCATATCATGTTTCGATGCGGCGCGACGCGAAGGAATCCGTTTGCGAGGCGACCATCAAAGTCAGCGTCGGAAACAAACGCGCCCAAACCGTTGCGGAAGGCGACGGCCCGGTGAATGCGCTCGATGGCGCGCTGCGACTGGCGTTGGCGAAATTTTTCCCGCAACTGAAACGCATTGAATTGACGGATTACAAAGTTCGCATTCTTGATACTGCGACCGGCACTGGTGCGAAAACGCGCGTGCTCATCGAATCCAGCGACGGCAAACGCGAATGGGGCACCGTCGGCGTGAGCGAGAACATCATCGAGGCCAGCTTGCAGGCGCTCGTGGACTCAATGGAGTTCGCCCTTTTACGAAAATGAAATTTCAACGCAGAGGCGCAGAGGCGCAGAGGATTTCATTTCAGAATACTTTCTCTGCGTCTCCGCGTCTCTGCGGTTAAACCTATGTCTGAAATCTCAAAAGCCTACGAACCGCAAGCGGTCGAAGACAAATGGTATCAGTTCTGGCTCGCCGGAAAATTTTTCGTCGCGGATGCGAAATCGCCGAAGCCCGCGTATTCCATCGTCATCCCGCCGCCGAACGTCACCGGCGTGCTCACGCTCGGCCACGTCCTCAACAACACGATTCAGGACATCCTCGCCCGCAAGGCGCGCATGGACGGCAAGGAAGTTCTCTGGCTGCCCGGCACCGATCACGCGGGCATTGCCACGCAGACGGTCGTCGAGCGCACGTTGAAAAAAGCCGGTGAGATCAAGCATCGCGACGATCTGGGCCGCGAGAAATTTCTGGAACGCGTCTGGGAATGGAAGGAGAAACACGGCGGCATCATCATCCAGCAGTTGAAAAAGCTCGGCGCGTCGTGCGACTGGACGCGCGAACGCTTCACGATGGACCCGGAGTATTCGCGCTGCGTGCAACGCGTGTTCGTGGATCTCTACAAAAAAGGCCTCATCTATCGCGGCAAGCGCATGGTGAACTGGTGTCCCGCGTCGCTCACGGCGTTGTCCGATGAAGAAGTGGTGATGAAAGAACAGCGCGGCTCGCTGTATTATTTCAAAGTCGAAGTGGCCGAAGCGCCGGGAACTTTTTTGACGATTGCCACGACGCGACCGGAAACCATTCCCGGCGACACCGCCGTGGCCGTGAATCCGAAAGACCCGCGTTACGCGCATCTCATCGGCAAGCACGTTTTGCGTCCGCTGCCGGTGGAATTGCCGCATGAACAGAAGCTCATTCCGATCATCGGCGACGAGCATGTGGATTTTGAATTCGGCACCGGCGTTTTGAAAGTGACGCCCGCGCACGATAAGGCGGATTATGATATTTTTATCAGAACTGCCGTAAATGGTGCAGCAATCGGACTCATCGAAGTCATAAATGCTCACGGGAAAATGAATGAGTTTGCAGGCGCAGACTTGCGTGGCCTAGATCGTTTTGAAGCTCGAAAAATTGCGACAGAAAAACTCAAAGAATTCGGCTTATTGGAAAAGGAAGAGCCATACACGAACAACGTCGGTTATAGCGAGCGCGCCGATGTTCCGATTGAGCCACGGATGAGCCTTCAATGGTTCTTAAAATATCCAAGCGCAGAAAAATCTCGCGCTGTTGTTGCCAAAGGTGAAATGAAATTTCACCCAGAGCGTTGGGCAAAAGTTTATGACCATTGGATGGGCGGCTTACAAGATTGGTGTGTCAGCAGGCAGCTTTGGTGGGGTCATCGAATTCCAGTTTGGTCAATGAAAGCAAAGTTCTCCGCGCTGCCAGATTATGTTGTTCAAGCATTGCGAGAGACAGGCAATAGCTATGTCAGCACAACCTTGCCAAATTCCTCGGTTCAGGTTTTTTGGAATATTGTTTCGCATCACAAAGTTCCTTCACTTGATGACGAGGAAATTGAAGTTCAAGCTTTGACCGAGCTAGCGGATGGTGGGTCGTATTTGGACTCGCTTGGCTTCACCCAAGACCCCGACGTGCTCGACACGTGGTTCAGTTCGTGGCTCTGGCCGTTTGCGACGATGGGCTGGCCGGAGCAGACCGACACGTTGAAGAAATTTTATCCGACCACCGACCTCGTCACCGGGCCGGACATCATTTTTTTCTGGGTCGCGCGCATGATCATGGCGGGCTACGAATACATGGACGAGCTGCCGTTCCAGAATGTTTATTTCACCGGCATCATCCGCGACAAGCAGGGGCGCAAGATGTCCAAGAGCCTCGGCAATTCGCCCGACCCGCTCGACCTCATCGCGAAGTTCGGCGCGGATGCGTTGCGCTTCGGCGTGATGCGCGCCGCGCCGCTCGGCCAGGATATTTTGTTCGACGAACAGAACGTCGAGCTGGGCAGAAATTTCTGCAACAAGCTCTGGAACGCCTGCCGTTTCCGTCAAATGCAAGGTGGCGAAGTGCAAGGTGAGATTGATCCGAAACTGCTGACGAGCGACGATAAATGGATTTTGCTGAAACTTGATGCGGCAATTCACGAAATGAATTCTGCGTTCGCCGATTACAAGTTTAGCGACGCGACGGCGACGCTTTACCGATTTTTTTGGAGCGAGTATTGCGATTGGTATGTCGAAGCAAGTAAAGCTGTTTTGCAAGGCAGCGATGGCGCGCGCAAGGCGAACACGCTTGCCGTGATTGATTTTATTTTGTCGCACACGTTGCGGATGTTTCATCCGTTCCTGCCGTTCATCACGGAGGAACTGTGGCACGGCATGGGTTACTCGGTGGATATGCCGGAAAATCAGGGCGGCAAAACCATCATGTTCGCCCCGTGGCCGCTGCCGCTCGATGACGATTTCAAATCGCATTACGACTTGACCGAACGCGATGAAAAATTTATCGAATCGCGAAATGAATTTATTGCGCAAGGCCGCAATCTACGCCGCAACGCAAATCTTCCGGCGAATAAAAAAGTAAAATTTATTTTCAAATCCGTCGGAAAAACTTCGGCAACAGACATTGAAGTTCTGAAATTATTGCTGAATGCGGAAAACGTCGAAGTAAATCCAAATTTTCAGCCGTCGAAAAATGTTTTGGCCGTGCGCGCGGATTTGGGCGAATTGTTCCTGCCGCTCGAAGGTTTGATTGACGTGGCGGCTGAAAAGACGCGACTCACCAAGGAATTGGAGAAAATCGAATCCGAAATTTCAAAAGTTGAGCAAAAACTCAACAACCACGCCTTCACGCAAAAAGTTCCGGCAACAGTTTTGGAAGAACACAAGCAACGCCTCGTTGAATGGCAAAATAAATCATCGCATGCGAAAGCTGCGCTGGCCGCGCTGCAAAATTAAATGCAGAAATTCCCCTTAAACAAAGCATTGCTGGCTTCCAAAAAGGCCGCGCACGCCGCAGGAAAAATCATGCGCGACAATTGGCATCTGCCCAAGCGCGTCAATTCCGCCGAGGCGCACGATATAAAGCTCGAACTGGACGTGCGCTGCCAGAAGCTCATCACAAAAATTTTATTTGCCACGTTTCCAGAAATTTCCCTGCTCGGCGAAGAAGGCGATTCCGGCGACGCGAACAGTGAATATCGCTGGGTGGTTGACCCAATTGACGGCACGGTGAATTATTTTTACGGGATGCCGCACGCGGCGATTTCGATTGCACTGCAACGGCGCGAAGGAAAAATTTACGAAACAGTCCTCGGCGTTATTTACGATCCGTTCACGGATGAAATTTGGACGGCGACGCTTGGCGGAAAAACCAAATTAAATGGCCGCGCCGTCCGGTGCAGCAAACGCTCGCGCGTGAGTGATTCGCTTGTCGCGATGGGATTTTCCAAGAGCAAAGAAAATCTGGAGAAAAGCCTGCCGCATCTGAACCGGCTTGCGCGCCGCGCGAAAAAAATCCGAATCATGGGTTCGGCGGCACTTGAACTGGCTTATGTCGCGTGCGGACGACTTGATGTTTATGTCGAGCGCACGATCAATCTTTGGGACATCGCGGCGGGCGCGCTGATGGTGGAATGTTCCGGCGGCAAAATGTTTTTGAAAAAATTGCCGGACGGGCGTTTTCGGATGTGCGCCGACAACGGTTTGCTGCGTCGGAAACTTCAGATTGGCAGTTTGCTTGAATAAATGCTAATCACAAAAACTTAAAGCTCCTTCAAAATCTTGAAATTTGTCCGTGAATGATCTAGAATAAAAGTTGTATGCCGCGTTTTCGCACCATTTGTTTTTTGGGCATATTGACTTTTCTACTTTTTCCAACGCGCGCCGGGACACTTGTGCAATTTCGCACAACATTTGGAGACATTGAGGTGGAACTTTATGATCAGGACAAACCGCTCACGGTGCAAAACTTTCTTCGATATGTGCAAAGTGGACGCTACACGAACGAGTTCAGCCATCGCCTGATGCCATACTTTGTGTTGCAAGGCGGCGGCTATACGCTTACGACAAACACCATCAGCGCCATCCCGACTTATCCGCCGATCATAAACGAATATGGCGTGGGCAATCAATACAGCAACGTTTATGGCACTATCGCGATGGCGAAATTAGGAAGCGACACCAATTCAGCCACGTCGCAATGGTTTTTTAATCTCACTAACAATCCCGCTCTCGATGCGCATGACACAACTAATTTTTTTGTGGTCTTTGGTCATGTCATCGCTGGAACCAATGTGTTGAATATTTTCAACCATTTTCAATACTGGGTTTATCCTTGGGCAATACCTCCGGCTGGAACCACCAATTTGGTTCTCTATCAATATTACGTACCACCGTTTGATAATCTGCCGCTGTTGTATCCGAGTCCAGCCGCCATAAATTATGTTTTTATAGACATCACATTGTTGCAAGTTGCGATTCAAACAAATGGAAGCGGCAATGAGCAAATTTCCTGGAACAGCGCCACGGGGTTGACCAACATCGTCGAGTTCACCACCAATTTCCCGCCCGTTTGGAACACGCTGGTCACCACGAATGGAACCGGAGCACGGATGACTGCGACGGATACCGCCGTTGAGCCCATGCGGTTTTACCGTGTGCGAGTCATTTATTAACGGAATCCAGCCATTGTTTCAATTCAGCCAACGCCTTGGCGCGATGACTGATTTTATTTTTTACGTCGTCGCCCAATTCGGCAAACGTTTGTTCAAATCCATCCGGCACGAAGAGCGGATCGTAGCCGAAACCGTTTTTCCCGCACGGTTCAATAACAATTTTTCCTTCGCAAGCACCGTCGAATAATTGCGTTTGCAATTCCAATCCGTCCGCGTAACAAACGGGCGACGCATTTTTGATTTCCGTTCGTAAAACCGGAGTCAATGCCAGCACGCAACGGAAACGAGCCATTCGTTTTGCCAAAGGAACATTTTCGAGCAGGCGCAATAATTTTGCATTATTTGCGGCGTCGGAAGAATTTTCATTTTTGTCCATCGCCGCAAAGCGTGCAGAATGAACGCCGGGCGCACCATTGAGCGCGTCCACTTCCAAACCGGAATCATCGGCCAAAACAAAATCCACTTTTGAATTTTCAGAAAGCCATTTTGCCAGTTCAACGGATTTTTTTATCGCGTTACCGGCAAATGTGTTTGCGTCTTCCACAATTTTCGGCGCGTCAGGAAAATCATTGAGCGTTAAAAATTGAAATAGCATTCCCAAGACAGTGCGAATTTCCGAAACTTTGTGCGCGTTGCGCGTGGCGAGAAGCAATGTCATTTTCACAACATCGTGCCGTGCAGCAGCCAGAGCGCGACGTTGAAATAAATGACGAGGCCGGTCACGTCCACGAGCGTGGCGACAAACGGCGCGGAACAGACCGCCGGGTCAAGTTTCACCATGCGCAGAAGAAACGGCAACATCGCGCCTGCAAGACTTCCCCACAAAACAACGCCGACCAGGCTGACGCCGATGACCAGCGCAAGCATCGGGTAGTGCGGACCGTAATTCCAAAAATGAAACCATTGCCACAAGATGACCCGGATCGCGCCGATGATCGCCAGAATGAAGCCGAGCATAAAACCTCCGGCCAGTTCGCGCCGGAAGACATGCCACCAATCGCTCAGCAAAACATCGCGCACGGCCATCGCGCGGATGATGAGCGATGTGGCCTGCGAACCGGAATTGCCGCCGCAGGATAGAATCAGCGGCATGAAAAATGACAGCGCCACGGCATTTTTAATTTCTCCGCCATAATTTTGCATCGTCACGGACGTGAGCATTTCGCCGATGAACAAAATCGTCAGCCACGGAGCGCGTTTTTTGACCATTTGATAAATTCCTGTTTTCAAATACGGCGCTTCCAATGCCTGCACGCCGCCGAGCCGCTGGATGTCTTCAGTCGCTTCGCGCTCGGCCACGTCCAAAATGTCGTCCACGGTCACAACGCCAACAATCACATCCTGCGAGTCCACGACCGGCAGAATCGTCACGTCATATTTTTTGAAGGCGACGACCGCCGCTTCTTCATCGTCTGTCGCGCGCAGTGAGAGATTCCGGTTTTCGAGCAACTCGACCACGGGCGTTATTGGATCAGCTACGACTACTTTTCGCAGGGCAACCCAATCCACGAGCCGGCCTTTGTCGTCCACGACGTAAAGCTGGTTGATGTATTCGCGCTTGTCGCGCTCGCGGCGCAAATGTTCGAGCACTTCGGTAGCCGTCCAGTTTTGCTTGATGGCGACGTATTCCGGCGTCATGCGCCGACCGATGGTTTTTTTCGGATAGCCCAGAAGTTCCGTCGCGATTTTCCGCTCTTCGGGATTGAGGAGGTTCAACAATTTTTGCGTCGCCGCCGACGGCAATTCTTCGAGCAGCCGCGTGCGGTCGTCGGGCGCGATGTCATTCAAAATTTGCGCGACCTGTTCGTTGCCCAGCGCATGCAGCAAACTTTCCTGTTCCTCGACGCTCAAGTATTCAAACACCTGGGCGGCCACCTCGCGCGGCAAAATGCGAATCAACACGGCCTCGTCATCCGCGCTCAAGTCGGTGAAAATTTCGGCGATGTCCGGCGCGGAAAAACCGCAAAGAATTTCGCGCAGTCCGTTGAAATCCCGGTTGTGGATCAACTCGACCAGTTCGGGCATGAGAAGGTTGCCAATCATTTGTCCAATGAAACAAAAATTTTCGTCTCGCGTAAAACAAAAAGCCGCTCCGCATCACACGGAACGGCATTGTCAGGCTTAACCGGGTTGATCGAGTCCGCTCAAGCCTCAAAAGATTTTCCGCAGCCGCAACTTTGCTTTGCGTTCGGATTTGAAATCTTGAAACCGCCGCCGACCAGCGCGTCGCTGAAATCAACCACCGTGCCGCGCAAATAATTCGCGCTGATGGGATCAACCAGAATTTCAACGCCGTGCTGTTCCGCGCTCAAATCGCCGTCGCGTTTTTCGTCGAAGACCATGCCGTATTGCATTCCAGAACAGCCGCCTTGCTCCACATAAACGCGGAAATTTTTCCCCGCATTTTCCGGCAATGCCAGCAGCGATTTGCATTCCTCGGCGGCGCGCGCAGTGAGTCCCACGACAGATTCGGTTGTGATGGTTTCAGTCATTGCTTCAACAAATGAAGTTAGACTTGGCGGACGCGCGTGTCAAACGGCATGTCAGTTTTTTGGCGGCGGGAAATTTTTCTGCGCGGCGGCAATTTTCTTTTCAAGCGAATCTTTTAACTGCGGCAGCAACTCTTCGAGGCGCTGATAGATGTTCACCGCCTGCGGCCATTCGCCTAACGTTTCGGCGACTTCCGCCGCCTGCAAGCCGGCTTTTTCCGTCCAAAATGCATCGGGCGTTTCGCCGTCGCGCAGGTTTTTTCCGTAAAGCACATCAAGATAATTGTTCAAGGCCAGTTGAAGCGAATTGGTCTGGTCGCTGCCGTTCATCAAAGCTGCCTTTTTTTCGAGCGCGATGCCCAAGCCGATTTGCGCCTGACTGCGCGCGGCAATTTTCGCAAATGGCGAACTGACGACTTGCGCGTATGCGTTGGTCGCGGCATCGAAATTGGTCAATTGCAGATCGCAATCGCCGATTTCACCCCACGCGAGCGCGCTCAATTCATTCGTCGGATACATTTGAATAATTTGGGCGAACACGTTTGTGGCCAATTGAAAATTCGCCAACGGGCTGTTCGTGTCGGCTGAATTCATCTGCATTAACGCGGCGCCCCATGCAAAACGCGCCTGCGCACTCAAATCCAGCGGGCAATTCGTGTCGCCCGCCAACCCTGTGAAATACCCGATGGCATCCGAATAACCGAGCCGGCCGATCGCCGCACGGCCGGCCATCATCTGCGCCTGATAATTCAAGTTGGTATAAACCAGGGGGAAATCCTGCCAGTTTGTATTCTGAAAAACCGACTTGTAGTTCCTCTCCGCATCCACGTAATCGTCCGCGCGATAAAGATAATCAGCCACCCACCACTGCGCCTGCGGCGCAAGTTCATTCGTCGGAAATTGCGCGACGAAATTTGTGAACAACACAAAGGCATTTGTCTCGTCGCCTGACTGAAAATTCGCCCGCGCCCGCGCATATTCCACCTGCGGCAACAACGCATTGGTCGGAAAAATTTTGAGCCAATCTTTGTATTGGCCGATGGCGGCGCTCCAATCGCCTTCCAACTCGTAAGTATGCGCGATAGCCATGGTGACTTGCGGGCGAAGTTCCGAATCGGGAGATTGCCTTTCAAAATCTTGAAACACCACCCGCGCCGCGGAAGGCTGGTTCAAATCCTCATAACTTTCGCCCATGAGCAGCAGGCTTTTGTCGGCCAGATTATTCGTTGGATAAATTTTCAAAATCTGTGCCATCGCGTTGTTCGCGGCGTCCATGTCATTCAACTTCAAACTCGCACGCAAAATTTGGTAAAGCGCCTGACTGCCCATCTCCGTCTTGACTTGAGGAAAATTTGCGAAATCGTCGAGCACCGCGCGATAATTTTCCCGCGCGCCCGCAAAATCATTTTGCGCGAACAGCGCGTCGCCAATTTTGAATTTTGCGACGGCCAAATCTTCCGATGGCGGCAATCTTTGTGCCGCCGCTTTGAAATCATCCAGGCTTTCAGGAATTTTCCCGACCAGCCAATTGCACCAGCCTCGATCCAAATAAACTTTTCCAAGCAACGGACTGTTTGTGAATGTGTCAATAAACTGATTGAACAGCGCGGACGCCTGCTGCAAATCATTCGTCGCCGATGGTTGCGCGGCATAATCTTTCAAATGCAATTCACCGAGCGTCAATAGTGCGACATCCGACGCCGGCGAGCCGGGAAATTGCGCGAGAAATTTTTCGAGCGCCTGTTCCGCCTCTGAAAATTGATTTTGCGCGATGGCCAGTTCCGCGATTTTTAAAACAGCCTGCCGTTGACGTTCGACTGGCGCGCTGTTGGTCAGATTTTCCTGATACGCGGCAATGGCTTCATCCGTGCGATTCAATTTTTCTAAAATGTCAGCCCGCAATGCCGCGGTCTCGGCGCTCAAATCGCTGTCGTTTTCGAGCTGCGCAATTTGTAACAGATTTGTCGAGGTCACCAGCGCTCCATTCAAATCGTCCGCCGCGAGTTTGACCCGGCAAAGCAAATAGGCGCGCTGCCAGTTCAGTTCCATTTTCAATGGCTGTGTGGACAGCAGTTGCAAAATCGCCGCCGC
>DASYAA010000089.1:0-4495 GCA_036501565.1 Verrucomicrobiia bacterium | reverse complement strand
TTCAAAATTTGCTCCGCTCAAGGCACAAGTCAGCAGCACGGCGACAACAAACAAAAATAACTAAAAAGTTCTTGCATAATTTTATTCTGAAACTATTATAGTAACAGTAATGGCGAACAATGTTCAATTTTCGATTGCGGTTCATCTTCTGGCCGGGCTGGCCTGCGGATGTGACAAAGAAGGCGTCACGTCCGGCCATCTGGCGGAAAGCGTGAACACCAGCTCCAGCTTTGTGCGGCGCACTTTGGCAAAATTATCCAAGGCGGGTTTAGTGGAGACGGCCACGGGCAAGGGCGGCGCGTGCTGGCTGGCCAAGGACGCAAAAAACATTTCGCTGCTGGATATTTACAAGGCGGTGGACGCGCCGAAGGCGTTTGCGATCCACAGTTATTCCGAACAGAAGACTTGTTTCGTAAGCTGCCACATCAAAACGGCGCTCGAAAAGGCACTCGCCAAAACACAAAAAGCGATGGAGGCAAGTCTGGCTGAAATCAGCGTGGCGCAAATCGTTTCCGACGTGAAGAAAAAGTAATTTTTTGTCCTTTATTGTTACTATTTGAATAACAGACAAACCGAACAAACAACAAAAAACAGAAAGACAAAATATATGAGCACAAACATCAGCAAAAAACTCGCGGGCAAAGTCGCGGTCGTCACGGGCGCGTCCAAAGGCATCGGCGCTTCCATCGCGAAACATCTGGCGGCGGAAGGCGCATCCGTTGTCGTCAATTATGCGTCCAGCAAAGCTGGCGCGGACAAGGTCGTCGCCGAAATTGCGTCGAATGGCGGCAAAGCTGTCGCCGTGCAAGCGGACGTTTCCAAGTCGGCGGACATCGGGAAGTTATTTTCCGAAACCAAGAAGGCATTCGGCCACGTTGACATCCTCGTGAACAACGCCGGCGTTTACGAATTCGGCCCGCTCGAAAACGTGACTGAGGAGCATTTCCATAAGCAATTCAATTTGAACGTGCTCGGTCTGCTGCTCACCACGCAGGAAGCTGTGAAGCATTTCACGCCCGTCGGCGGCAGCGTCGTCAACATCAGTTCCGTGGTCGGCCGCCATCCATTGGCCGGCACCTCGGTCTACAGCGCGACCAAGGGCGCGGTGGACGCGATCACGAAATCGCTCGCCAAGGAACTCGGCCCGAAAAAAATCCGCGTGAACTCGCTCAACCCCGGCATGATCGAAACGGAAGGCCTGCACACCGCCGGTTTCGCCGAGGGCGATTTCCGCAAGCACATCGAGATGCAGACGCCGCTCGGACGCATTGGCCAGCCCGATGACACCGCCAAAGTCGCCGTGTTCCTCGCGTCGGACGATTCTGGCTGGGTCACTGGCGAAACACTGCTGGTTTCCGGTGGAAATTATTGATTCGCGAACCCAAATCTCCAATTGAAAATTATGAGCACAACCAACTCAATAACTGATCTGACACAACGCCCGCCGCGCAGCCCGCGCGTGCGGCTGGGCGGATATGTTTTCCTGCCGCGCATCCTTGATAAGGGCCGCGCATCGGTCGCCAGTAAAATCGGCGAGTATCGTTTCGGTGCCAAAAGCATGGACCGGCATTTCTTCAACTTCGTCGGCCTCGAACCCGACGCGTTGAAAAATGAAATCGCGAAAGGCAGCGGCGACCTTGATCTACTGACTTGGATTCAAGCCAATGCAAAGCTTCAACGCCAGCCATGGGAAATCGCCGCGTGGAGTGAGTATCATCTGCGCCGCACGCCGGACAGCGACCATGAGACGCTCACCGATTTCGCCGACGAGGTGAAGAAATTCAATCCGCTGCGCGAAGACATCAACACATGGTTCGACCTGCTCGACCTCGACGACTATTGCTCGTTCGGCGGCAAGGCGTGAACCGCAAACATCGCTAAAAATATGAAACAGACCATTGAAATCAACGAAGCGAATTTCGAGAGCGAAGTTCTCCAATCAAACCAACCCGTCCTCGTGGACTTTTGGGCTGAATGGTGCGGGCCGTGCAAAATGCTCGCGCCCGCGCTCGATGAAATTGCCGAGGAACAAATCGGCCATGTCAAAGTTGCAAAAGTGAACGTGGACAATAATCCGACGCTGGCGGCGCGCTTTGGTATTCAATCCATTCCGACACTGCTCTATTTTATGGACGGCGAAGTAAAAGACAAAACTGTCGGCGCTGTCGGCAAGCGGGCGATTGTCTCCAAATTGGAAAAATTCGCCGTGCCGGTGTAAGGTAAAACCAAAATGAAAATCCCAACCACATTTCAGGGGCGACGGACGGCGGAATTGGTTCGCGTATTCAGCGAAACCGATTCCGTTGTCGCCGACGCGCCAGTTCAATCGCTGCCAAACGACGACGAATTGCTGGACAGCTATTCTCAAAGCGTCACCCGCGCAGTTGAGAAAGTTGGCCCGGCGGTGGTGAATATCCGTGTCCAGAAGTCTAGCCGTGAAAGTCAGAATGAATCCGGCGGCAGCGGTTCGGGCTTCGTTATTGCACCGGACGGTTTCATTCTCACCAACAGCCATGTCGTGCATGGCGCGGACAAGCTGGAAGTCACGCTGGCGGATGGCCAAGCGTATCGCGCCGCTTTGGTTGGCGAAGACCCGGAGACGGATTTGGCCGTTGTCCGCATCAACGCCTCACAACTTGCGCACGCGCGTTTGGGAAATTCAAAGTCCATCCGCGTCGGACAAATTGCCGTCGCGATTGGAAGTCCATTTGGATTCCAGCAGACGGTCACCGCCGGCGTGGTGAGCGCGCTTGGCCGTTCAATGCGTTCGCAATCCGGTCGTCTGATTGACAACGTCATTCAAACCGATGCGGCGTTGAATCCCGGTAACTCCGGCGGGCCGCTGGTCAATTCGCGCGGCGAAGTCATTGGCGTCAACACGGCAATCATTCTTCCGGCGCAGGGAATTTGTTTTGCCATCGCCAGCAACACGGCGGAATTTGTCGCCGCGTGGCTCATCAAAGAGAGACGGATTCGCCGTAGTTGGATTGGCGTCATCGGTCAGAACGTGCCCATTCATCGCCGCGTTGTTCGATTCCACCGATTGTTGGCGGAACATGGCGTGCTGGTCGCCGGTCTTGAACCCGGCAGTCCCGCGAACCGTGCCGGTTTGCGCGAAGGTGATGTCATTGTTGCCTTCGGCGGCGAACCCATTTTCGGGATTGACGAACTGCATCGTCATCTCGTCGCCAACGTGATTGGCATTCCATCAATGGTCACAATCATTCGACATACGGAGAAACTTGATTTGTTTGTGACGCCGGAAGAACTGGCTCGCGACAATCAAAGGAATTAAAAATAAACAAACTACATTTTGTGATACTGGACATTGGCGTGGATAGAGTCAGGAATATGCTTGAAATTTAGTCGGTGGCTTCGATAAATTAGGCGCATTCTGGCGGCTCTTTTTGTTTTGAAATTTGTTCCCGAAACCAAAAAGCACACGCTCGAACAAATGGAAGCACTATGGCATGTGCCCGGCGAAAAAATGAGTTGGTCTCATTTTGCCAGCATTGTTTTACGATTAACGATTAATTTTTCAAAAGAGCCGGTCCAACGGACTGCAATCTTTTGCCTCGCGCCAATAAGTTTTTGCGTCGCGCGGACGCTTCAATTGCAACGCATCTTTGCCGAGCCATCTCAAAATCAAACCGAGTGGCGTCAAAATCAAAATAAAAAACAGCGTCAAAAAAATGCGGCCAAGAATTTTGCTGATGGCAAATCCCAGCCGCATTGAAAATAAATGGTAGCCGCGAAACCAGCGCGGTTTGAAAATCGCGGCGACGGTAATCACCGCGAGCGCGGCCAAAATTTCCAGCCAAACATTTTGCGGCAAATGTTTTCGCCAGCGCAACAGCGAGCAAATCAGCGCCAGCCCAAAAATTGCCAGCAGCGCGGATTTGCGCCATTCGCGCGGTTCGTCTTTCAGATTTAATTTCATCAGTCGGCTTGCGGCAAAATGCGCCGCTCAATTTTTTTCTGCGGTTGCGCCAGTCGCTCGACAATAAAATTACCGAGAATTAAAAAATCCATTTCCGTGTTCATGAAGCAACGATATGCGTCGTCCGGCGTGCAGACAATCGGTTCGCCGCGCACATTGAACGACGTGTTCACCAGCACGCCGCAGCCCGTTGCCTGCTCGAAGCGCAGCAATAAATCGTAGAGCAGGGGATTGCCGTCGCGATGCACAGTTTGAATGCGCGCGGAAAAATCCACATGCGTAATCGCGGGCAGCATTGAGCGAATTTCCTTCAGCCGGTCGAATCCTTTTACATCGGGCGAAATCTCGCGGCACAATTCTTTTTTTACCGGCGCGACCAGCAGCATGTAAGGCGATTCAACGTCGAGATCAAAATAATCTGCGACACGCTCGCGCCGGACAATGGGCGCAAAGGGCCGGAAGGACTCGCGAAACTTGACCTTCAGGTTCATCACCGATTGCATTTTGGCGGAACGCGCGTCACCAAGGATCGAACGGCTGCCTAGCGCGCGTGGG
>DASYAA010000088.1:0-16222 GCA_036501565.1 Verrucomicrobiia bacterium | reverse complement strand
ATTAAAAATCGGCGCGGCGCTGGTTTTGACTTCGCCGTTCATTCCCCTGCTCTTTCAAGGCGAAGAATGGGGCGCGTCCACGCCGTTTTTTTATTTCACAGATTATCAGGAGCCGGAGTTGGCGAACGCCGTGCGCGAAGGTCGCTGCAAAGAGTTCGCCGCGTTCGGCTGGAAGCCGGAAGACACCGCCGATCCTCAGGCGCTCAAAACTTTCGAGAAATCGAAATTGAACTGGCCGGAAATTTCGCACGCGCCGCACGCGGAAATTCTGGACTGGCACAAAAAATTGATCCAATTGCGCCGCGACGAAGCGGATTTGTCCGATGGACGATTGGATTGCGTGAAAATCCGTTACGACGAATTTGCGTGCTGGCTTGTTATGGAGCGCGGCGACATCAGCGTGGTTTCCAATTTCGCGAGTCATTCGCAAAGCATTCCGTTGCGTGTGGAGAAACACAAAACTTTGCTCGCATCAGAGCCGGGCATTAATGCGGCCAGCGGAAGCGTATTTTTACCGCCGGAATCAGTTGCGATTTTTAAGCTGGAATGAATCTGTTTAACGAAATTAAAACGACCAGTTCACAATCGGAAATCCCGGCGCAAGTTTTTCTGGAAATTCATCGAACCACGGATTGTTTAGCGCAACATTCAGGATTCCAATTTGCAGGCCATTGAGTTGTTGCGCGTAGTTCACTAAGCCTAGTTGAAAACCGCGCGCATCTTCCGCAACGTTCACAAAGCCGTCTTGAAAACCGGTGAAAGTTCCCTGGTCAACATTGACAAAACCGCGCTGCCAGCCGACGAATTCCTGTTTGCTGACGTTGACGATGCCCCATTGAACGCCGTGATAAACATCGTCGTAGTTGACGATGCCCCAACTAAAACCCGCGCTATCGCCCGTGCTGCCATTGACGATGCCAAGCGTCAAACTATGTTGTTGGTTTTCGCCCCAGATGTTAAGCGATAAACCATTGATGGTTGTATCACGCGATTCCAATGCAATATCCGGCGTCAATGAAAGTTGAATCGACGCCACATTCTGCCCATAAATCATCATCGCGCTCGCAAATAATATAGAAACAATTAATTTTGTTTTCATAAGCAGGTAAATGCCCCGCTATAATCGTGCCAGAGAAGTGTTGCTCTGATTTTTTGAAATTTCCCCGCAAAATTGGCCGATAAAATTTGCGATTTGCAGCGAATTTTGCGTTTTGCACGCACGCGGAGGGTTCATTGCAAAGTGCGGATAATTTGTAACTGTGTGAAATTCATGAAGGCGTAGGTAAAAATCTATTTATTTGCGCGAAACAAATTTCCACGGATCAATGGCACTAAATTTGCAAAAGCTTTTGCTCATGTGGATGCCAAGAAATTTAATTTCAACGGGAACACTTTTCGTTTCTTGTTTATTTTTGTTGGGCGGATGCGTGACGAATAGAACCACTGAACCAGCGCGGACGGCCACGGAACAATTGTTATTAAGCACTGCGACGGATCATGCGCTGCTATCCGCAAACTTCGCGGCTTTTGCCAATCAAAAAGTTTTTTTGGATACGAATTATTTTGAGAGTTACGACGCCAAATACGCAATCGGCACAATACGCGACGCTTTGAACCGAGCAGGCGCGCTTTTGGAAGATAATGTGACGAACAGCGACATCATCGTCGAGGCGCGAAGCGGCGCACTTTCGATTGACAGCTCGGTTTTCCTCTTTGGCATTCCCAACATGGGCGTGCCGGTTCCGCTGGCGGGCGCGCTGCAAGTTCCCGAACTGGCTTTTTACAAATCGGACAAGCAGCGCTCAACCGCAAAAATCGCGCTGCTTGCTTTCGTAAGGAAATCGGGGACGCATGTTTATTCGAGCGGCCCGCTGGACGGCAAATCCTACGATAAACATTACAAACTTTTGTTCGTTTCATGGATTCGCACAGATATTCCTGAAAAGCAAAAGAACAAGAAAAAGTCGGGGCAATATCAAACCTGGTTTCCGCAATATGACCTGATGAATTTTCCATCCACAAATGCGCCGGCGATTACTGTGCCTCCGGCCAGCCCGACTCTTACAAATGCGCCTTCATCAACCTCAAATACAAACACGGCAAGTTTGTAAATCAAAATTGCAAAAAGCATTTTCAAATCGGCGCGTCTTGCAAATTGCTTTTGAAATTTTCGGCGGGGGAAAATCTGTTTCTTCAAATTCTCAATAAAATCCCAGCCGCGCTAAAAAATTGGGCTGGCACGCCTAAAGCTAAAAGAAAACAGAAGGCATGAGTACAGGCTTTCAGTCAAATTTAACCGCTTTTGAGAAGGTGAAACTGTGGAAAATAAAGTTATGGTAAAATCGTATCATCCGGTGGAAATCATCAGTGGCGAAATGAGTGATTCAAATCTTGGTGTGTTCAAAAACGAGCACAGTAATGAAGCTCAAACAAAGACTTTGCAGTTTTCCAACGCGAATAAATTTCTGGATGAATCGGCGGTATGGAAGGCTGCGCTGCAAGTTGAATCGCTTGGAATTGATTGAAATGGGCTGAACGTTGGCTGATAAAGTTTCCGCAACAGCCAAAACGCGGCAGTTCACGCAGCTTCCGAATTATTCACGGCGTTAAGAGCCGTTTCCAAAGATTGGATGGAAATGGGCTTGGTCAAGTGAGCCACAAAACCGGCCTCGCGACTGCGCGTCACATCCTGTTCCATGCCGTAGCCGGTCAGCGCGATTCCTTTGACCGCGCCATTTTTTTGGAGTTCAGCCATCAGATCATAACCATTCCCGTCGGGCAGGCCGATGTCGGACACGATAAGATTAAAATTCTGCCCGGCGGCCACAACTCGCGCCTCGGCAATCGAACCTGCGGTGACGACTTTGTAAGAGCGGCGCATGAGCAATTGCGTCAACGCAGTGCGCGTCGGCTCGTGGTCTTCGACGAGCAAAACGCGAATGCCGTTTGTCCTGGCCGGAAAATCCGGCGATAAATCCGGTGGACTGTCGAGTTCGTTTTTGTCCTTTTCCACTGGTTGCGCCAGCGGCAATTCAATGGTGAATGTCGAGCCTTTGTCACGTCCTTCGCTTGCGGCAAGAATTTTTCCGGAATGAAATTCCGCCAGCTTTTGCGAAATCGCCAGACCCAATCCCAATCCGCCAAATCGGTGGCCGTTGTTATCGCCCGCATGGTTGCCTTGCGAAAACGCCGTGAAAATGTGGCTGATTTCATCGGCAGTCATTCCGATGCCCGTATCAATGATTTTGACGGACAGTTTGTTTTCGCTCGCGGCGGTTTCAATTGTGATCTGCCCGCCATTAGGAGTGAACTTCACGGCGTTTTTCAGCAAGTTCCAAAAAATCTGCTGCAACCGCACAGCGTCCGCAAAAACAGTGTGTTGCTCCGCCTTAAAATCTATTTTGAGAGAGATTTGTTTTTGATTCATTTCATCAATCACATGGGCGACGGCGTCCTCCAGGATTTGGTGAACCTCAAGGGAATTTTTTTCGAGAATGATTTTTCCGCGCGTGACGCGCGTCAAATCCAGCAGGTCGTCAATCAACCGCGCCTCCAGCTCGATATTTTTACGGATCGTATTGAAATCCGTCCGCGTTCGCGGCGACAAGTCGTGATTGTGTTCTGCGTCGCTGGCGATCAACAAAACCGGATTCAACGGCGTGCGCAATTCATGGCTCAACGTTGCCAGAAAATCGTCCTTCGCGCGCGAGGCCGCCAACGCTTCGTCGCGCGCCTGTTTCAATTTTTGCAGAACGTGCTGGCGTTCGATGGCAAAAGCGATTTGCGAAGCGATGGTTTGAGCCGGGCGGATTTCATCAACGGTAAAATCATGCGGCGCGTTGAAATAAATCATGAATTTGCCGAGCAGATGATTTTCGTAAGCGATGGGAATGAACGCGAGCGCGCCGATGCCCTCGCTTTCGATCACCGATTGCAAATGCTCGTCGAGTTTCGCCTGGCGCACGTCATTGATGAAAACCGGCTGTGGCGCGGGATCGTCGCAATTCCAAGGCGAATGTCCTTCCGCCGCGCGGCGATAATCTTCCGAAAGGCCGCGCCACGTCGTGAAGCGCATCACGCCTTCGGAATCGCACAAAAGAATCGAGGCGCGGTCGGCGTTCTGGCATTGAAAAATGGCGTCCAGCGCTGCGTCGCAAACTTCGGGCAACGACGAGGCGCGATTTACCGTGGCGACCAATTCATACAAAACTTTTTGTTGTTTTTCACTGCGTTTGCGCTCGGTGATGTCGCGCGCAATTTTTGACGCGCCGATGATTTTTCCGCTGGCATCTTTGATCGGCGAGATGGTGAGCGAAACATTGATCAAATTTCCGTCCTTGCGCTGCCGCACGGTTTCGTAATGTTTCACCGACTCGCCGCGCCGGATTTTGCCGAGAATTTCCTCTTCTTCGTCATGACGCGCCGGCGGAATCAAAGTCGTGATGTGTTTTCCGATGATTTCATCGGCAGCATATTGGAAAGTCCGCTCCGCGCCGTGATTCCAAGTGTTGATAAAGCCGTTGATGTCTTTGCCGATGATGGCGTCGTCGGAAGATTCGACGATGGCCGCAAAGCGTTGCGCGATCAATTGCGCAAGGTTGCGGTCGGTGATGTCCAAAAGCATGTTGACCGCGCCGACAATTTTTCCCGACGTGTCGAAGATCGGTTCGGGATAAGGCAAAATGTTTCGCCGCGTTCCGTCGGGACGTTCGATGACAATTTCACGTTCGCGAACCGCCTGTCCCGTTTTCAATGTGACGGCCATGGGACATTCGTCCAATGGCAAATCGGAGCCGTCCGGATTGAAAATTTTATACGAGCCGCACCATAAATCTTTTCCGATTTCCGGCCTGCGTCCCCATAAAGTCGCGGCGGCTTCGTTGAAAAGCGTCACATGACCCTCCGCGTCCGTCGTATAAACGGCGGCAGGCAAGCTGTGAACCAATTGGCGATAACGTTGCTCGCTCTGGCTTAAATCCGCTGTGCGTTCTTCAACGCGCTGTTCCAATTGAAGATTCGCCATGCGCAACGCTTCCTCGGCGGCTTTGCGCTGCTTGATTTCGTTTTCAAGGGAATTGTTTGCGGTGGCGAGCGCGTGCGTTTTTTGGAACAAATCCACGAACCCGCCGACTTTGGATTTCAGAATCTGCGGGTTGATCGGCTTGGTCAAATAATCCACCGCGCCCGCGCCATAACCCTCCAAAATATCCTTTTCCTCCAAAAAATAGGCCGTCAGAAAAATAATCGGAACGTGCTGGTTGCGTTTGCGCGTTTTGATCAGCCGCGCCAGTTCAAGTCCGCTCATGTTCGGCATTTGAATGTCCAGAACCATGCACGCGAACTCGTAATGCACCACCGCGAGCAGTGCGTCTTCGGGGCTTTGGGCCCTGACGAGCCGCAATTCCGGCGAAGCCAGAATGCTGTCCAGCACATCGAGATTACGCGACTCGTCGTCCACCAGCAAAATGTCTACGACTTCAGTTGCGGGACGTTCGTTCGCAGATCTGGTTTCCGCGATTGTTTCTTTTTCCACTGATGTCATGGCAAATTTTTGGATCAAGTCCGACGCAAATTTTTATCAACAATGGCGATAATGATAATCGCGTAAGCCAACAAACGAAGCCAAAGAAAAGCGACGTCGTGGATTTGGTTGAAAACGGTGTAGAGCGGCCAATTGACGGCTTGCAGCAAAAACGAGACGGCGAAAAAAAGAAACAGCCGGTCGCGGCTTTCGCGCCAAAAGCGAAAGAAAAAATTGGCGGCGACGAGAAAGCCCATCGTGATCAAGCCTTTGATAAATTCGTGCGCCATAAATTCAAGTTTGCCGATTCAGATTCATTTTATTCTCCAAATCAATCCGTAAAGCAGAAAAATCACAGCCAACAGCGCGAGCGATGTGCGATACCAGAACAGATCCTGCGGGATAATAAATTTGTCCAAAAACAGAACGAAGTTTTCCAGCGTGAGCGCGGCAAAGCACAGGCCGCTCCAAAAAAGCAGGCGCGCACGGCTTTGCCGCCAGCCTCGAAAAAGCAGCACACAGCAAATCAGCGCCGTGCCCGTGCATAAAAGATAAATGATTTCGCCTGCCATAGATCAATTTTCTTTTTTGATTTTGAAAGCGTCGGCAAATGCCTGTAGGTCTTCGGGACGGGCATAAATCATATTGATCAACGTCACCGGACGTTGCCGGTCCAATTCGGCCAATTCTTTGACCAGTTGCGCTAATTCGGGCGATTCCGGTTGAAAGTGATAGCGAACCGGCTGTCCTTCGGCAATCAGAAATTTTTTCGCCGCCATCCGCGCCAAAACCGCCGCTGCCGCCGCAGGCTGAATATATAATTTGACAGCCAGGCTCGTGGAATCCCACTCGGTCTGCGGATTGGAATGAAACAACAGCAAGCCGCGAAGATCGTCCACTGATTCGAGTTGTGTTTTTATAAATTCTTCGAGATTCAAAATAATTTTTCATTTTAGTTCAGCGGTAAAGCCAAACTCGTAACAGTGAAATCAATTGATCCGTGTTCACCGGCTTGGCGATGTAATCTGACGCGCCCGCTTCGAGACATTTTTCGCGGTCGCCTTTCATCGCCTTGGCCGTGAGCGCGAGAATCGGCAAGGAGCGAAATTCCGGGATTTTCCGGATTTCATGCAGAGTTTCGTAACCGTCCATTTCCGGCATCATGATGTCCATCAGCACGACGCTTAAATCAGGATCGTTCTTTATGATTTCAATCGCCTGTCGCCCGTTCGTCGCGCTGACAACTTCCATTTCGTGATTTTCCAAAACGGTCGTCAATGCAAAAATATTTCGCGCGTCGTCGTCCACCACGAGCGCCTTGCGGCCGCGCAATGCTTCATTGGAATTGTGCAACCGCGCGAGCATTTCCTGTTTCGCTTGCGGCAAATTCGCGACCACGCGATGCAAAAACAGCGCGGTTTCGTCAAACAATCTGTCCGGCGATTGAACGTCCTTTAGCACGATGCTTTTTGCCAGCGCACGCAACTGTCTTTCTTCCTCGGCATTCAATTCTTTTCCGGTGAAAACAACGACCGGCACTTCGCGCAGGCTCGGTTCGCCCTGCATTTTTTCCAGCAACGTGTAGCCGCTCATGTCCGGCAAGCGCAAATCGAGCACGCAGCAATCGAATGGATTGTCCATCATTTTTTGATAAGCTTCGGCGCCCGTGCCGACCATTTCAATTTGAATGTCGTCGTGCTTGAGCAATTCCACGACGCTTTTGCGTTCCACTTCGTTGTCCTCGACGACGAGCAGCCGTTTCGTGCGCGGCCCGGCGAATTGTTTGATGCGGTCGAAACATTCCACCAAGCCTTCCGTCGTCGCCGGTTTGATCGTGTAGGAAAACGCGCCGTGCGAAAGTCCGTGCTGGCGTTCTTCTTCGATGGAAATGATCTGAACCGGAATGTGCCGCGTCGCCGGATCGAGTTTCAAATTGTTCAAGACCGTCCAGCCGAGCATGTCCGGCAGGAAAATGTCGAGCGTGATGGCCGTCGGCAAAAATTGCCGCGCCAGCGCGATCGCCGCGTGCCCGCGCGTCGCGGAAATCGCCTTGAAACCCTTGTCGCGCGCAAGGCCGACGAGGACGCGCGCGTAATGAGGATCGTCCTCGACAATCAGCAGCACATTGTCGCCCTTTTGAACCGAATCGCGGTCGTCGGGAATATTTTCCTCGCGCGGCGCGGGCAAAATAATCGGCGTGGCCGAAAGCGGACGCGAAACCGCCGCCGCGCCGCCGGGATAAACCGACGGTAAATAAAGCGTGAACGTGCTGCCTTCGCTCGGAATGCTGACGAGGCGGATTTCGCCGCCGAGCAGCGTCGCCAGTTCTCGTGAAATCGCCAGACCAAGACCCGTGCCGCCATATTTGCGGCTCGTGCCCGCGTCGGCCTGTTGAAACGCCTCAAAAATCAATTTCTGTTTTTCCGGCGCGATGCCGATGCCCGTGTCGCGGATTTCAAAATAGATGACGTTTTGCGAACGGCTCAACAACGGATGCTCTGGCGTCCAGCCAGTCGCCGCCAATCCGACGCGAATCGTGACGTGACCGTGCGCCGTGAACTTGAACGCGTTCGACAAAAGATTTTTCAAAATCTGCTGCAAGCGTTTCGGGTCGGTCGTCATCGCGCGCGGCAAAAGCGGATCAAACTCGACGTGGAACGGAAGATTTTTTTGATCCGCGATGTGCCGAAAGTTGCGCTCGACGGAATCGCGCAGCGAAGTGAACCCGATTTCCTCCGCTTCAACCGTGACCGTGCCTGATTCGATCTTCGACAAATCCAAAATGTCCGTGATGAGGTTCAGCAAATCCGAGCCGGAAGAATAAATGTTGCGCGCAAATTCCGTCTGTTTGGTCGTCAGATTGCCGCCCTGATTTTCGGCAAGTTGCTGGCCGAGAATGAGAATGGAATTGAGCGGCGTCCGCAATTCGTGCGACATATTCGCCAAAAATTCAGATTTGTATTTGGACGTGAGCGCGAGTTCCGCCGCTTTTTCCTCGAGCGCGCGGCGCGCCTGCTCGACTTCCTGACTCTTGCGCTCGACCTCGACGTTTTGTTCGGCGAGTTGCCGCGCTTTCTGCGCGAGTTCTTCGTTCGTCTGCTGCAATTCCTTTTGTTGCGACTGTAATTCGCCGGTGAGCTGCTGCGATTGTTGGAGCAAATTTTCCGTGCGCATCGTCGCCTCAATCGTGTTGAGCACGACGCCGATGGACTGCGTGAGTTGTTCCAGAAAAGTCAGGTGCGTGACGTTGAACGGCTTGAGCGACGCGAGTTCGATCACGGCTTTCGTCTGTCCTTCAAATAAAACCGGCAGCACGACAATGCTCGCGGGACGCGCGGCGGCGAGGCTGGAATGAATGCGCGTGTAATCGGATTTCACTTCGCTCAACAAAATGCGTTCCTTCTCAACAGCGCACTGGCCGACCAAACCTTCGCCGACGAGAATGGTCTGCGGCTGGTTGGGTCGTTGTGCGTAACCGGCAAGCAGGCGCAACATCCATTTGTTGTCGTCGCCCGCTTCCATCTGGTAAATCGTGCCTTGCTGCGCGCCGACGAGCGGCGCGAGTTCGGACAGCAGCATTTGTCCAACCGTGAACAAATCGCGCTGCCCCTGCAACATGCTCGTGAATTTAGCGAGGTTCGTTTTCAACCAATCCTGTTCCTGATTCGTTTCCGTCGTCACGCGCAAGTTGCCGATCATCGTGTTGATGTTGTCTTTCAATTCGGCAACTTCACCGCGCGTTTCGACTTGAATCGAGCGCGTCAAATCGCCTTTCGTAACAGCAGTGGCTACTTCCGCGATGGCGCGCACTTGCGTCGTCAAATTTGCCGCGAGCAAATTCACGTTGCCCGTCAAATCTTTCCAGGTGCCCGCCGCGCCCGGCACGTTCGCTTGTCCGCCGAGTCGGCCTTCGACGCCGACTTCGCGCGCAACGTTAGTCACCTGCTCGGCGAAAATCGCGAGCGTATCCGTCATGTTGTTGATCGTTTCCGCAAGCGCGGCGACTTCGCCTTTTGCTTCGACGGTCAGTTTCTGGCGCAAATTTCCATTGGCGACTGCTGTCACGACTTTCACGATGCCGCGAACTTGATCCGTCAAATTCGCCGCCATGAAATTCACGTTGTCCGTCAAATCTTTCCATGTGCCGCCGACGCCCGGCACTTGCGCCTGACCGCCGAGTTTTCCTTCCGTGCCGACTTCGCGCGCCACGCGGCTGACTTCAGACGCAAATGAATTCAACTGGTCAACCATCGTGTTGATCGTGTTTTTCAATTCCAAAATTTCGCCTTTCACGTCCACAGTAATTTTGCGGGAAAGGTCGCCGCGCGCGACGGCTGTCGTCACATCGGCGATGTTGCGGACCTGCGCCGTGAGGTTTGCGCCCATCGCGTTGACCGAGTCCGTCAAATCTTTCCAAGTTCCAGCGACGCCGGGCACAACGGCTTGCACGCCGAGACGTCCTTCGGTGCCGACTTCGCGCGCAACGCGCGTCACTTCAGACGCGAACGAACGCAATTGCTCGACCATCGTATTGATGGTTTCCTTGAGTTGCAAAATTTCACCGCGCACGTCCACCGTGATTTTGCGCGACAAGTCGCCATTCGCTACGGCAATCGTCACTTCGGCGATGTTGCGGACCTGGCCGGTCAAGTTCGATGCCATTGAATTGACGTTGTCCGTCAAATCTTTCCATGTGCCGGCCACGCCGGGCACTTGCGCCTGTCCGCCGAGTTTTCCTTCCGTGCCGACTTCGCGCGCCACGCGGCTGACTTCCGACGCAAATGAATTCAACTGGTCAACCATCGTGTTGATCGTGTTTTTCAATTCCAAAATTTCGCCCTTCACATCCACCGTGATTTTGCGGGAAAGGTCGCCGCGCGCGACGGCGGTCGTCACTTCGGCAATGTTGCGGACCTGGCCGGTCAAATTATTTGCCATTGAATTGACGTTGTCCGTCAAATCTTTCCATGTGCCGGCCACGCCGGGCACTTCCGCCTGTCCGCCGAGTTTTCCTTCCGTGCCGACTTCGCGCGCCACGCGGCTGACTTCGGATGCAAATGAATTCAACTGGTCAACCATCGTGTTGATCGTGTTTTTCAATTCCAAAATTTCGCCCTTCACATCCACCGTGATTTTGCGCGACAAGTCGCCTTTCGCGACGGCAGTCGTCACGTCGGCGATGTTGCGGACTTGGCCGGTCAAGTTGTTTGCCATGAAATTGACATTGTCGGTCAAATCTTTCCACGTTCCGGCCACGCCAGTCACGACAGCTTGACCGCCGAGACGTCCTTCGGTGCCAACCTCGCGCGCCACGCGGCTGACTTCGGAGGCGAACGCGTTCAACTGGTCAACCATCGTATTGATCGTGTTTTTCAAATCGAGAATTTCGCCCTTCACATCCACCGTGATTTTGCGCGACAAGTCGCCTTTCGCGACGGCGGTCGTCACGTCGGCGATGTTGCGAACTTGCCCGGTCAAATTTGCAGCCATCAAATTCACGTTGTCGGTCAAATCTTTCCAAGTGCCCGCGACACCGCGCACTTGCGCCTGACCGCCGAGATTGCCTTCGGTGCCAACTTCGCGCGCGACGCGCGTGACTTCGGACGCAAACCCGTTCAACTGGTCAACCATTGTGTTGATGGTATTTTTCAATTGCAGAATTTCGCCTTTCACGTCCACCGTGATTTTGCGCGACAAATCGCCGCGCGCGACGGCGGTCGCCACTTCGGCGATGTTGCGGACTTGCGAAGTCAAATTGGACGCCATGGAATTGACATTGTCCGTCAAATCTTTCCACGTTCCGGCGACGCCGCGCACTTCCGCCTGACCGCCGAGATTTCCTTCCGTGCCGACTTCGCGCGCAACGCGCGTCACTTCGGACGCGAAACCGTTCAACTGGTCAACCATCGTGTTGATGGTGTCTTTCAATTCAAGAATTTCGCCCTTCACGTCCACCGTGATTTTGCGCGACAAGTCGCCTTTCGCGACCGCCGTTGTGACCTCGGCGATGTTGCGGACTTGCGCCGTCAAATTCGTCGCCATCGCGTTGACCGAGTCCGTCAAATCTTTCCACGTTCCGCCGACGCCGGGCACTTCCGCCTGACCGCCCAAAATTCCTTCCGTGCCGACTTCGCGCGCGACGCGAGTCACTTCCGCCGCAAATCCGTTCAACTGGTCAACCATCGTGTTGATGGTGTTTTTCAATTCCAAAATTTCGCCTTTCACGTCCACCGTGATTTTGCGTGACAAATCGCCTTTCGCGACAGCGGTCGTCACTTCGGCGATGTTGCGAACTTGACCGGTCAAATTTGACGCCATCGAATTCACGTTGTCGGTCAAATCTTTCCACGTTCCTGCGACGCCTGGCACGACGGCCTGACCGCCTAGTTTTCCTTCCGTGCCGACTTCGCGCGCGACGCGTGTCACTTCGGATGCAAATCCGTTGAGCTGGTCAACCATGACGTTGATCGTGTCTTTGAGTTCGAGAATTTCGCCTTTCACGTCCACGGTGATTTTTCGAGAAAGGTCGCCGCGCGCGACGGCTGTCGTCACTTGCGCGATGTTGCGGACTTGGCCGGTCAAATTCGATGCCATGGAATTCACGTTGTCCGTCAAATCTTTCCACGTTCCGGCGACTCCCGGCACGGCGGCTTGTCCGCCCAGCTTGCCTTCCGAGCCGACTTCGCGCGCGACGCGAGTCACTTCGGCGGCGAATGAACGCAATTGATCCACCATCGTGTTGATGGCTTCCTTGAGTTGCAAAATTTCACCGCGCACGTCCACGGTGATTTTTTTGGAAAGGTCGCCGTTCGCCACGGCAATCGTCACGTCGGCGATGTTGCGGACCTGCGCGGTCAAATTTCCCGCCATCTGGTTCACCGATTCCGTCAATTCGCGCCAGACGCCGGAGACGCGCTTGACCTGCGCCTGACCGCCGAGTTTTCCTTCCGTGCCGACTTCGCGCGCGACGCGAATGACTTCGACGGAAAATCCAGCGAGTTGTTCGACCATGCCGTTGACGAGTTTGGCCGTGCGGAGATATTCGCCTTGAAGCGGACGAGCGGCGACTTCGAGCGGCACGGACTGCGACAAATCGCCTTTGGCCACGGCGCCGATGACGCGCGCCATATCAACAGTCGGTTGCGAGAGATCGTCCACAAGCGAATTGATGGATTCGATTCGATCCGCCCATTCACCGACGGCGTCGCCCATCGGCATTCGCTCGGCGATTTTTCCTTTGCGCCCGACTTCGTTGCGCAAACGAGAAACATTCTCGCCGAAATGTTCCATGCGTGTGGCGACTTGATTGAAAGTGTCGGCCAATTTTCCATCCAGACCCGTCAAATCCACCGGCAAGCGCGCGGAGAAATCACCTCCGTCAAGAGAAGCCAGCACGTTAAGAAGTTGTTTTTTGAAATCGTCTCCGTCCAAAATAATCCCGTTTGTGCGGAGCCCAGCCGGCGCTGATGTTGCGGTCTTCATAATAATTTAATAAAAATCAACTGACTGAATCCTACCATTCCTGTATTGCTCGTTACTTATGATTGTCGAGCCTGATTACCTGTTCAAAACGGGATTAGATTCTTCCGATTCGAATAAAGTTGCTAAAATCTTGCAAAAAATATGCCAAAAGATTTGGCTTTCCAAAATTCATCACGAAACCAAGGAATGGCGATAAAAATAAATTTCTGCTCGAGAATAATTTCCTTTTTTCGCCACCTATTTTCTTAAAAATATTTTGCAAATTGCAATCAAATGAGAAAGCAAGAATTGCAAATTGCATTTCCTCAAAAGAAAACTTTAGTGCCCGATTCGCAGCAGAATCAGCAAATCAATGGCGAAGAAAACCACGATGATAATTTCCAGCCACAACATCCGCCGTTCATTCATTTCCGCGTGGACGACGCTATAAAGTTTGTCGAGTTGGGCGAGACGTTGCTCAACGCTCGCGCGCCATTGATCCAAATAAAAACGGTCGCGCGCGCCGAGATAAATGCGGGCCAGATACCAATCGCCAAAAAACTTGGTGATGTGCGTGACTTCATCGGTGAGCTTGGCCACATCCACCCGAAAACGACGCAACTGGCGCAAAACTTTGTTCGTCGCGCCAAACAATGACATCGTGCGGTTTTCCAAATCCGCGTAGGCGCGGTCGAGATATTTGTCCAGCCGCGCATCCATCACGCGGAATTCTTCCAATTGCAAATTCGCCAGCTCCAGCGCATACAACACGTCATCCACATAGCCCGTCAAATCCACCACCAGTGCCGCGTCCCAATCAATCACCGCCAAATCCGTGTTCTCGAACGAACGTTGGATGCGCAACACTTCGGCTATTTGCGTTTCGCTCAATTTTTCCGCCGGCGTTTCCGTGAGCAATCCCGCCGCTTCCCGCCGGTGTTCGCCGAGCCAGACATTCGCGTCCTTTACGCCATCCAAATCAGTGAGGCAAAAAACTGTGTAAGCTTCCGGCGGCGGAAATTCCGCGCGACCTACAATGGAATCCTTAAGGTTTTCACAAACCTTCGCACAAAAATCTACCGCCACCTTGTCGAGCATCAGACCGTTCTCCAATTTTGGATTATGAAATGGCATCAAATCGCCAAGCGCATTGGTTTCAAATCCGACACGCATCATCACCGTGACCACGCCCACGTCATAAATGCGAATCAACAGGCGAACGGGCGCGCCGTTCAATCGCGCGGGCAACGCGGACGGCTCGATGGCAAGCGGTTTGTAAAGCGGCATGTCCTTCGGCAAGGTTCTATCCATGCGGATTTCAAATGGAAATGGCTTTTCCGACAAAATTTCCTGCACGCGCGACGTAATGATTTCATTGGCCACATCAAACGCGTAAAGATAAATAACTTCGCCTTTCATCTTAATTAAACCTTAACCGACAGTCGCAATTTGTCGAGCTAGTCGCCGTCATGTCTCCGCGTCGCAATTTGCAAACCGATTTTTTTGAAAGATTGCGCTCTGCAATTTTTTCCGAAATGAAAATTTTTCGATTCTTCACAAAACCTATGCAATAGCTTGGATTTTCCGGAAAGAGCGGCGCGGCACATTCGTTGCTAAATGTTTCTCAGGTTGTGGGTATTCGGATGCGGTTGACTTGCAACCGAACAAAAAATTTAATCAAAAAAATCGTATGAAAACACTTGAAAATCTATTCCTTGATTCATTGGCGGACATATATTACGCAGAAAATCAACTGACCAAGGCGCTGCCGAAAATGGCCAAGGCGTCGACGCATGATGATTTGCAGGACGCTTTTGAATCGCATCTTCTCGAAACGGAAGGCCATGTTCAGAAAGTAGAACGTGTATTTGAACTTTTCGGAAAAAAAACGAAGAGCAAAAAATGCCCAGCTATCGTCGGCATCATCAAAGAGGCGAATGAAATCGCCTCGGAAAATAAAAAATCACCGACAATCAATGCGGCTTTGATTTTTGCGGCGCAAAAAGCCGAGCATTATGAAATAGCCTCGTATGGCGGCCTGCGTGAATGGGCAAGACAACTGGAAAATGAGGAGGCTGTCCGGTTGCTTGATGAAATTCTTGCCGAAGAAAAAGCGGCTGACAACAAATTGACCTCATTGGCAGAGACTCATTGCAATATCTCCGCAGAAATGGGCGATAACGCTGAATCCGAGCCGCTTAAACGCGCAGCCTGAAACATCTTGCCGGGGCGCCTTAACATTTGCGCCCTGCTTCCCCACCAGTCGGAACTGCCTGTGTTCCGACTGTTTTTTTATTTCAATAACGCGTGCAGGCTGGCACAACTAATTTAGAAATCTCGAAGTTTCGGTGGAGACAGTGGAATTTGTCGCGTTCTTCTCGCGGGCAATGAGCTTCAATTGGTTTCAACAACCAAATTCACAAATCGCCTAGCGCGCTCCGCCACAACGGCATGCGGATGATCAATTTGAGCGGGCGCATTCCAAAGAATGTAAAATTCAAAATCGTTCGGCATCCGGCCATGAGTGCGTTCAAAGGCGGTCAGACGCGGCGACATGATGCGCTGCGCGTTTGCCAAAGCGACACAAGCATCCAATGGATTGCCATTCGGCCACAGTTCGCGGCGAATTTGGTAGCGAGAGATTTCACCTGCTTGCCCGACAACGCGATCATTGTCACCGCTTTCAAACATGGCAAGCGCGGCCCACCGATCCATTGCCGAGGCGTTGACAGACAAAACCAAAAGAATGAAAAGTATTTTCATGCGCACCGCCTTTCACAATTTTTGGAAAACGCACTGGATTCTTTCTCACATCGAAGATGAATTTGTCGTTGAACCCGGCGCGTTTGTCGCATTCATTTCGCCAGGACCGTTGTATTTGTCATTAAGTTCCTGCGCCATCTTGGAATGTTTTTGCAAAGTGGGCAGCGTTTTGTCGGCGAATTTTTTGAGTTTCGGGTCGGTCAAACTTTGGGAAGCCATTTCAAATTCGTTGACCGCTTGAGCATGATCGTTGACCATGTCGCTCAAATATGCCTGGTCAAATTGGTCGCCGTTGAGCGATTGCAAACGCTTGACGTCCACATAATCTGTCAGATATGGAAAATTCGTCATCGTCAGCATTTGTGCGCCTTTGATATTTTCAGGATTTGTGATCAACGGATTGCTCCAGTTCGGATCATCCGCCGAAAATGTATTAGTGGGTGGAAAATTAAATCCCTCCTCTTGCGCAATTTTCAT
>DASYAA010000087.1:0-18453 GCA_036501565.1 Verrucomicrobiia bacterium | reverse complement strand
CGACGCGTCCCCAAAGAAGCGCGATAAACACAACGGTCTCGAATCCGTTTTCCGCGAAGTCTTTCCCATCGAGAGCTACGACGGCAAGTGCGTGCTCGATTACGATTCCTACGAAATCGGCGAGCCGAAGCTCGACTGGCTCGAATGTCTGCGCGAGGGTTTGACTTATGGCGCGCCGCTTTACGTCACCTTCGTGCTCAAGGAAGAAGGCAAAAGCGCGAAGGAAGAAAAAGTTTTCATGGGCGAATTGCCACTGATGACGCCGCAAGGCACGTTCGTCGTGAACGGCGCGGAGCGCGTCGTCGTTTCGCAATTGCATCGTTCGCCCGGCATCGCGTTCGAGGCGACGCAGCATCCGAACGGAAAATTGTTGCACAGTTTCCGTGTGATTCCCGACCGCGGCTCGTGGTATGAGGCGCAATTCGACACGAGCGATTTGCTTTACGTTTATTTGGATCGCAAAAAACGCCGCCGCAAATTTTTGACGACAACGCTATTTCGCGCGCTGTCATTTTTGGATGTCGAAGGCGGCATCAACACGAAGAGCAAGGACAACGGCGAAAAAAACCGCGGTTTGGACGAAGAAATTCTCAAATTGTTTTATGAGGTTCAGGAACTTTCGGTCAAAGAAGCCGAGAAGCTCGAAGATTTGCCGAATTACGTTTTGATTCAAGACGCGACCGACGAGGAAAAAGGTCTCGTTGTGGCGCGCGCGTTTGAGCCGCTTTCGAAAGCGGTCGTCAAGCAAATCGCCGAATTGGGCGTGACGAAAATCAAAGTCGTGGATACGTCCGTGGACGAAGGCATCATGATCAAATGCCTCAAAAAAGACCCGGCGAAAAATGAAGAAGAAGCGTTGAAAGACATTTATCGCCGTTTGCGTCCGGGCGATCCGCCGACGGCTGCGAACGCCCGTGCGTTGCTCAAACGGCTTTTCTTTGATCCAAAGCGTTACGATTTGGGCCGCGTTGGCCGTTACAAAATCAACCAGAAGCTTGGCCTCAAGGACAAGGAAGAATCGCGTATTTTAACCAAATCGGATTTGGTTGCAGCAACAAAATATTTGCTCCGCCTCAAAAAAGGCGAGGGCAGTGTGGACGACATTGACCATCTCGGCAGCCGTCGCATCCGCACAGTCGGCGAACTTTTGGCAAATCAGTGTCGCGTCGGTCTCGCGCGCACGGAACGCCTCGTCAAGGAACGCATGACGTTGTTCGATCAAAGCATCGAGGCGATGATGCCGCAGAAATTGATCAATCCAAAGGCGCTCTCGGCGGTCATCCGCGATTTCTTTGGCCGTTCGCAATTGTCGCAGTTCATGGATCAAATCAATCCGCTCGCGGAACTCACGCACAAACGCCGCTTGTCGGCGCTTGGGCCGGGCGGACTTTCGCGCGACCGCGCGGGCTTTGAAGTCCGCGACGTTCATCCGTCGCATTACGGACGCATTTGTCCGATTGAAACGCCGGAAGGCCCGAACATCGGACTTATCGCGTCGCTCGCAACGTTTGCGCGCATCAACGATTTCGGTTTCCTTGAAACGCCGTATCGCAAAGTCGAAAACGGCCGCGTGACCAATCACATTGATTACCTGACCGCTGACCGCGAGGAACAATTCATCGTCGCGCAGGCGAATTCATTGATTGACGACAAAGGCAAATTTTTGACCGACCGAGTTGTTTGCCGTTCCCGCACGGATTTCATTGACGTCGAACCGGCGCGCGTGGATTACATGGACGTTTCGCCGAAGCAACTCGTCTCGATTGCCGCGTCGCTGATTCCGTTTTTGGAACACGATGACGCGAACCGCGCGTTGATGGGTTCAAACATGCAACGCCAGGCCGTGCCGTTGCTCATCACCGAAGCGCCGCTGGTTTCAACTGGGCTTGAAGACCGCGTGGCGCGAGATTCGCGCGCCGTTGCCACGGCTGATGAAAGTGGCAAAGTTGCTTCTGTCACCGGCAATCAAGTCATTGTCACCGAAGACGGAAAATTGCCGGAGACGAAAAAGAGAATTAAACACGATCCTGCGAATGGCGTTTATGTTTATCCGATTCGCAAGTTCATGCGCTCGAATGCCGCGACGTGCATCAACCAGAAAATCCTGGTCAACAAGGGCGATCATGTGAAAAAAGGGCAGGTCATCGCCGACGGTCCTTGCACGGAAAATGGTGAACTCGCGCTTGGACGCAACGTGCTCGTCGCGTTCATGCCGTGGAACGGCTATAACTTTGAGGACGCGATTCTCATCAGCGAAAAAATCGTGAAGGAAGATATTTTCACCTCGATTCACATTGATGAATTTGAAGTGGCCGCGCGCGACACGAAGCTCGGGCCGGAAGAAATCACGCGCGACATCCCGAATCTTGGCGACGAGGCGTTGAAGAATCTTGCGCCCGACGGCGTCATCCGCGTCGGCGCGGAAGTGAAACCCGGCGACATTCTCGTCGGCAAAATCACGCCAAAGTCTGAAACTGAACTTGCGCCGGAAGAGCGCCTGCTCCGCGCGATCTTCGGCGAGAAGGCGGCGGACGTGAAGGACACGTCGCTCAAGGTTCCGTCGGGAACTTACGGCATCGTCATGGACGTGAAAGTGTCGTCCAAAAAAGACGGCGAGCGCACGGTCAAATCCGCTTCCAGCGAGGAAAAGCGTCACTCGAAACAGATCGAGGACGACCACAAAAAGAAACTCGGCGAATTAACCGACCAATTGACCGAAGCGTTGAGCAATATTTTGCTCGGCGAAAAAATTCCGCTCGACGTGGTGAATTCCGAGACGGGCGAAATCATTATTCCGGCAAACCGCAAGATCACGAAGACGCTTTTGCGAAAACTCGCGACGGTTTATGACCGCATCGAGATTGATCCATCGCCGATTCGCAATAAAATCACGGAAATCATCGGCCAGTTCAAAAAGCGGTTCGATGATTTGCAGATGCAATATGACGAGGAAATGGAACGCGCCGAAGCCGGTGACGGCGCGGAAACCGGCATCGTCAAGTCGGTGAAAGTTTATATCGCCTCGAAACGCAAACTTTCCGTCGGTGATAAGATGGCCGGACGCCACGGCAACAAGGGCGTCGTCGCGCGCATCGTGAAGGAAGAAGACATGCCGTTCCTCGCGGACGGAACGCCGGTGGAGATCGTTTTGAATCCGCTGGGCGTGCCTTCACGCATGAACGTCGGCCAAGTGCTTGAAACACACTTGGGCTGGGCCGCGAAGATTCTTGGTTTGAAATTCGCGACGCCGGTGTTCGACGGCATCAAGGAAAAGGACATTCGCGGTTATCTCAAGCAGGCGGGATTGCCCGAACACGCCAAGACGCATCTTTACGACGGACGCACCGGCGAACAGTTCGATCAGGAAATTGTCGTCGGCTACATTTACATGATGAAGCTCGGCCATTTGGTCGCGGACAAGATTCACGCGCGCGCGGTCGGGCCTTACTCGCTCGTCACGCAGCAGCCGCTCGGCGGCAAGGCGCAATACGGCGGCCAGCGCTTCGGCGAAATGGAAGTGTGGGCGATGGAAGCCTACGGCGCGGCCTACACGTTGCAGGAACTCCTGACCGTGAAGTCCGACGACGTGCAGGGACGCACGCGCATTTACGAAGCCATCGTCAAGGGCGACAACTCGCTTGAGGCGGGCATCCCCGAATCGTTCAATGTGCTGGTGAAAGAAATGCAATCACTCGGCCTCGACGTGAAAGTCGGCTATTCAAATCCGGCTGAACATCAGGAAGGAAACGGCGAGGCGGTTGGGGCTTTGACGGCGGTGTAATTGAAATTATTTTATTATGACAACTTCAAAAGAAAACGCGCGCGAGTTGCTGGGACTTGAAAAAGTCAATCAGGTGGATTACATCGGCATCACGCTGGCGTCGCCCGACGCCATCCGCTCGTGGAGCAAGGGCGAAGTCAAGAATCCCGAGACCATCAATTACCGCACGTTCAAGCCGGAAAAAGGCGGACTGTTCTGCGAACGCATTTTCGGCCCGGTCAAGGACTGGGAATGTTCCTGCGGAAAATACAAGCGCATCAAGCATCGCGGCGTCGTCTGCGACCGTTGCGGCGTCGAGGTGACGCTCGCGCGCGTGCGCCGCGAACGCATGGGACACATCGAACTGGCCGTGCCTGTGCAGCACATCTGGTTTTTCAAGTGCATGCCTTCGCGCATCGGTCTGGTTTTGGACGTGACGGCGCGCAATCTGGAGCGCGTGATTTATTACGAGGATTATCTTGTGATTGATCCGGGCAACACGCCGCTGAAACAAAATCAATTGCTGAACGAAAACGAATACCGCGAGGCGCGCGAAACTTACGGCGCGGATGCGTTCGTCGCAAAAATGGGCGCGGAAGCCGTGCGCGAAGCGTTGGCGAAAGTGGATTTGGCGAAGGGCATTGATCAATTGCAGCAGGCGATGACGGAAACCAAGAGCAAACAGATTCGCAAAAAATTGGCGAAGCGAATCAAACTGTTGCAAGGTCTCGGACTTTCCAAGAGTCGTCCCGAATGGATGATTCTCACGGTGCTGCCGGTGATTCCGCCGGACTTGCGTCCGCTCGTGCCGCTCGAAGGCGGACGTTTTGCGACTTCGGATTTGAACGATTTGTATCGCCGCGTCATCAACCGCAACAATCGTCTCAAGACGTTGCTACAATTGAAAACGCCGGAAGTGATTATCCGAAATGAAAAGCGCATGTTGCAGGAAGCCGTGGACGCGCTGTTCGACAACGGCCGTCATGGTCGTCCGGTCACGGGCGCGGGAAACCGTTCGCTGAAATCTTTGAGCGACATGCTCAAGGGCAAAGGCGGACGCTTCCGTCAAAATTTGCTCGGCAAGCGCGTGGATTATTCAGGCCGCTCGGTCATCGTGATCGGGCCGGAACTGAAATTGAACCAGTGCGGTCTGCCGAAGAAGATGGCTTTGGTTTTGTTCGAGCCGTTCATCATCCGCCGCTTGAAAGAGCTTGGCTACGTTCACACCGTTCGCAGTGCGAAAAAAATGATCGAACGCCAGACGAAAGAAGTTTGGGACGTTTTGGAAGAAGTGACGAAAGGACATCCAGTTCTTTTGAACCGCGCACCGACGTTGCACCGTTTGTCCGTTCAAGCATTCGAGCCGCAGTTGATTGAAGGCGAAGCGATTCGCATTCATCCGCTGGTTTGCACAGCTTACAACGCGGATTTCGACGGCGATCAAATGGCTGTTCACGTTCCGCTTTCCGTCGAAGCGCAAATGGAAGCGCGGCTGTTGATGATGGCGACGAACAATATTTTTTCGCCGTCGAGCGGCAAGCCGATCATCACGCCGACGCAGGACATCACGCTCGGTTGTTATTACGTCACCGCCGAGCCGCGCAAAGCCGCTCCGGAGGATTCAAAAGATTTGCCGTTGTTCGGCTCGAAGGATGAAGTGATTTTCGCCTATGACGATGGCGCATTGAAGACGCATGACCGAATTCGTCTGGCGAATCCTGATTTTGGGAAGCAAACTGTTTTCGGCGATGCGAACAAAAAAATCATTGAGACGACGGTTGGCCGCGTGGCGTTCAGTGAAATTTGGCCAGCCGAACTTGGCTTTTACAACAAATCCGCAGGCAAGAGCCAGCTCGGCGATTTAATCTGGAAATGTTACAAATTTGCCGGCCACGAAAAAACCGTCGTCATGCTCGACAAGTTGAAAGAGCTTGGTTTCCGCGAGGCGACGAAGTCCGGCGTGAGCATCGGCATTGACGACATGATCGTGCCTAAGGAACGGGATCAGGAAATTGAAGGCGCGCACAAGCAGATTCGGGAAGTCGAGAAGCAATATCGCAAGGGTGTCATCACGCCGGGTGAACGCTACAACAAGATTGTGGACATCTGGACGCATTGCACCGACCAGATCGCCAGCGTCATGTTCCGGACGCTCGAACAAAATCAAAATAAGGCGGAATACAACCCGGTCTATCTCATGGTGGATTCCGGCGCGCGCGGTAACAAACAACAAGTGCGTCAGCTTGCGGGTCTCCGCGGTTTGATGGCCAAGCCGAGCGGCGACATCATCGAGAAACCGATTCTCGCGAATTTCCGCGAAGGTCTGTCCGTGTTGGAATATTTCATTTCAACGCACGGCGCGCGCAAAGGTCTCGCCGACACCGCGCTCAAGACCGCCGACTCCGGCTATATGACGCGCAAGCTCGTGGACGTTTCGCAGGACGTGATTATTCAGGAAGAAGATTGCGGCACGACGAACGGCATCTGGGTCAGCGCAGTTTATGAAGGCGAAGACGAAGTGGTCAAACTTGCCGACCGGATCGTGGGCCGTTTTGCGTGCGACGACATCGTTAATCCGACGAATCCGAAGGAATTTCTCATTCACGCGAATGAGGAAATTGACGAGGAAAAAGCCAGGCGTCTTGAAGCCACGGCGATTGACCGTATGCGGATTCGCTCGGTGCTGACTTGCGAAAGCAAGCAGGGTATTTGCATTCATTGCTACGGACGCAGTCTGGCGACCGGCGCGCTTGTGAAACTTGGCGAGGCAGTCGGCATCATCGCCGCGCAATCCATCGGCGAACCCGGCACGCAGTTGACGATGCGGACGTTCCACATCGGCGGCACGGCGGCGCAGGTTTTCAAAGTCCCGCAAATCAAGTCGAAGCACGACGGCAAGATTCAATTCAACGAACTTCGCGTCGTTCAATTGGAAGACGGCAACAACATCGTGCTGAACAAAAATGGAACGATTTCAATCCTTGGTGACGACGGGCGCGAATTGGAAAACCACACCATCGTCATCGGCGCGGTTATTTCTTTCAAAGACGGTTCGCAAGTCAAAAAGGGCGACACGTTCGTGCAATGGGATCCTTACAATGTGCCGATTCTTTCTGAAAAGGCCGGCAAGATAAAATTTCATGACATCATTGAAGGCGTGACGATGAAACAGGAAATGGACGAGACGACTGGTCAGGAAGCCATGGTCATCATCGAGCACAAGGAAGATTTGCATCCGCAAATTATTATTTCCGACGACAACGGCGAAGTCGTGGCGAATTATCCGATTCCGTCCGGCGCGCACGTCGTTCTGAATGAAGGCGACAAGATTGTCGCCGGAACGTTGATGGCGAAAACCCCGCGCAAAACTTCCAAGACGAAAGACATCACCGGCGGTCTGCCGCGCGTGGCGGAATTGTTTGAGGCGCGACGTCCGAAGGATGCGTCGGAGATTTCCAAGATTGACGGCCTCGTGGATTTTGGCGCGAGCGTGCGTGGGAAGCGCTGCGTTCTCATCAAAGATCCGCAAACGCAATTGGAAGAGGAGCATCTCATTCCGATCGGCAAGCACGTCATCGTCTTCAAGGGCGACATGGTCAAGAAAGGCCAGCAACTTACCGAAGGTCCGATGGACCCGCACGAAATCCTCGAAGTCTGCGGACCGCAGGAATTGCAGGAACATTTGGTCGGCGAAGTGCAGGAAGTTTATCGCTTGCAAGGCGTGACCATTAACGACAAGCACATTGAAATCATTGTGCGCCAGATGTTGCGCAAGGTTCGCATCACCGAACCCGGCGATACGGAATTTCTCTGGGGCGAACAGATTGACCGGCTCGCGTTCGAGGAAGAAAACGAGCGCGTCGAGAAAAAAGGCGGCAAACCCGCCGAGGCCTCGCCCGTGCTGCTCGGCATCACGAAGGCGTCCCTCGAAACCGACAGCTTCTTGAGTGCCGCGTCGTTTCAGGACACGACACGCGTCCTCACCGAGGCGGCGACGCGTTCCAAAATTGATTCGCTGCGGGGCTTTAAGGAAAACGTCATCATGGGTCATATCATCCCGGCGGGAACCGGTTTTGATTATCACCGCAAGGCGACGATCAAGGCGCTCGTTGACATTCCCGACGAACCTGAGGTGGAAGAATCGGAAACCGTCGCGGAGGAAAATCCTTTGCTCGCATGAAAAACACAATTGCGGAACATTCA
The DNA here is from genome assembly GCA_036501565.1 of Verrucomicrobiia bacterium. GTDB lineage: Bacteria > Verrucomicrobiota > Verrucomicrobiia > Limisphaerales > UBA11358 > UBA11358. The sequence goes on along the minus strand of DASYAA010000087.1, from coordinate 10,490 downwards.
AATACTTGTTGCAACCACGAACTTGTTTGATATATTCCGCGCTCCATTTTTAATATAAAATGCCGACAATCAACCAGCTCGTTCGCAATGGCCGGAACAAGGTCAAGTATAAGTCCAAGTCGCCCGCCTTGCAAAATTCGCCGTTCCGTCGCGGCGTGTGCATCCAGGTCATGACGCGCACGCCCAAGAAGCCGAACTCGGCGATGCGCAAAGTGGCGAAGGTCCGCTTGACGAACGGCCACGAAATCATCGCCTACATCCCCGACGAGGGGCATAATTTGCAGGAACACAGCATCGTGCTGATTCGCGGCGGCAAGGTGAAAGATTTGCCCGGCGTGCGTTATCACATTGTTCGTGGAACGCTCGACGCAGCGGGTGTTGAAAAACGCCGCGTCAGCCGTTCCAAATATGGCGTGAAGCGTCCGAAAGAAGCCAAAGCCGCCGCTGCACCCGCGAAATAATTTCCCCGATTCAACGATTTAACTTTTTAACGATTCAACGAATTCCATGTCACGCAGACGACAAGCAACAAAACGGCCGGCGACCAAGGACGGAAAATTCCAAAGCGTTTTGGTTTCGCGCTTGGTGAACACCATCATGCAGGGCGGCAAGAAAAGCACCGCGCAACGGATTGTCTATGGCGCGTTCGACAGCATCTCGGAAAAAAATCCGGCGAGCAACCCGGTGGAAATTTTGCAGCGAGCGGTGGACAACGCCAAGCCGCGCATCGAGACCAAGCCGCGCCGCGTCGGCGGCGCGACGTATCAAGTGCCGCTGGAAATTCCGAGCGACCGCCAGAACGCGCTCGCGTTGCGCTGGATCGTGGATTTCGCGGACGCGCGCAAAGGCACGCCGATGAAGGCCGCGCTCGCGGCGGAAATTCTCGAAGCCTACCAAGGCCAAGGCAACGCCATCCGCAAACGCGATGAAGTCCATAAGATGGCGCAGGCGAACAAGGCGTTTGCACATTTTCGCTGGTAGTCTATAATTGATTTCCCGTTGAACCGTTAAATGGTGGATCGTTGAACCGGGGTTCGCGAACACGATTTAACGGTTTAACAATTCAACGGGTTAACATTGGAAAAAAATGAGTGCTGTTTTGGAAAAAGAAAAATCTGTGAACGCGCCGCGCCGTCAATACACGATGGAACGCACGCGCAACATCGGCATCGCCGCGCATATTGACGCGGGCAAGACGACCACGACCGAGCGCATTCTTTTTTACACCGGCCTCATCCACAAGATCGGCGACGTGGACGACGGCAACACCGTCACCGACTGGATGGAGCAGGAACGCGAGCGCGGTATCACAATCACATCCGCTGCCGTCACCTGTTTCTGGACGCAAAAAACCGCCAAGCCGGGCGAAGACAAGGTTTACAAGGCGTTCAACAACATCCCGCATCGCATCAACATCATTGACACGCCCGGCCACGTTGATTTCACCGCCGAAGTCGAACGCTCAATGCGCGTGCTCGACGGCGCAGTCGCGGTTTTTTGCGGCGTTGCGGGTGTGCAGCCGCAATCCGAAACCGTCTGGCGTCAGGCGACGAAGTATCACGTTCCGCGAATCGCATTCGTGAACAAGATGGATCGTATCGGCGCGAATTTTGAAAATGCGTTGAACGATATGCGCACAAAACTGCGCGCGTATGCGTTTCCGATTTTCCTGCCGCTCGGTGCCGGTCCGAATGAGGTCGAAGGCAAACCGGTTACTGGCGGTTTTGAAGGGGTGATTGACGTGGTCAATCAGAAAGCGGTGAACTGGGGGCCGACCGAGGCCAACGAAGGTTTGAATTACGAAGTCGCGGAAATTCCCGCCGAACATCAGGAGCGCGCCAAAGCCGCGCTTGCGGAATTGATTGACGCCGTTTCCAATAAGGACGACGTGATTGCCGAATTGGTCCTCGAAGAAAAACCGATTTCGCCGGAAATTTTGAAGGCGGCGATCCGCCGTCTCACCTGCAAGATTGAACTCGTTCCCGTTTTGTGCGGTTCGGCGTTCAAGAAAAAGGGCGTGCAAGTTCTCGTTGACGCTGTTGTGGATTATTTGCCGAGTCCGCTGGATATTCCGCCGGCGGAAGGCCACGAGCCTGGCACGGAAAACAAAATCGTCGTCGAGGCGGACGACAACGGAAAATTTTGTTCGCTCGCGTTCAAATTGTGGACTGACCCTTACGCGGGCAAATTGGTTTTCTTCCGTGTTTATTCCGGCCAGTTGAAAAAAGGCGACACGATTTACAATCCGCGCACGCGCAAACGCGAGCGCGTCAGCCGACTCATGGTCATCCAGGGCAGCGAACGCAAGGACATCAACGAAGTTTACGCCGGCGACATCGCGGCGCTCGTCGGCCTGCGCAACATCACGACGGGCGACACGCTTTGCGATGAAAATTTCGACGTGACGCTCGAGCCGCCGACATTTCCAGAACCCGTTATCTCGATGGCCGTCGAGCCGAAGACGAAACAGGATCGCGACAAAATGTCCGAAGGTTTGCAACGTCTCGCCGAAGAAGACCCGACGTTCCGCTGTTTCACGAACGAGGAAACCAGCCAGCTCATCATCGCGGGCATGGGCGAGTTGCATTTGGAAATCATCATTGACCGGCTCAAGCGCGAATTCAAAGTCGAAGCCAACACCGGCGCGCCGCAAATCGCCTATCGCGAAACCATCACAAAGAACGCGGACGGCGAGGGAAAATTCATCCGTCAATCCGGCGGACGCGGCCAATATGGTCACGCGTGCATCAAGGTTTATCCGAACGAAAAAGGCAACGGCGTCGAGGTGCTCAACGAAATCGTCGGCGGCACGATTCCGAAGGAATACATTCCTGCGGTCATTGACGGCGTCGAAGAGGCAATCAAGGGCGGCGTCTATGCGGGCTATCAGGTCATTGACATCAAAGTCGAGATAGTGGACGGCTCGTTCCACGAAGTGGACTCGAACGAACTCGCGTTCAAGATGGCGGGGATTTTCGCGCTCAAAGACGCCTTCAAAAAAGCCGGTCCGGTTCTGCTCGAACCGATCATGAAGGTCGAATGCACCACGCCCGATGAATATCAGGGTGATTTGCTGGGCGACATCAACCGTCGTCGCGGCATCATCAACAGCATCGAGGCGAAGAACGGCCAGACCGTTTTGAACGCGCAGGTTCCGCTCGCGGAAATGTTCGGTTACGCGACGGCCATCCGTTCGCTCTCAAAAGGCCGCGCAAGTTATTCGATGGAACCGCTGACGTTCGAGCAAGTGCCGAACAGCGTGCTGACGACGATTTTGGATCAGGCCTCCAAGAAACCGGCGGCACGCACTTAAAGATTGCCTCAAATCTGTCCGGCCAGTTCTTCCGCCGGATACGTCCAGATTTCAGCGAGCGTCGGATGATAATGCGGCATCGCGGCGAGTTCGTGAACAGTCATTCGTTTCGACATGGCGATGACAATCTCGTGAATCAGTTCGCCGCCGCTCGGCCCGACGCATGCGCCGCCGAAAATTTCACCGGATTTCGGATCAGCAAGTAATTTCACAAAACCGTCATTTGCTTCCATGATGAGCGATTTGCCGTGATCGTTGAACGGATAACTCGCTGCGAGAAATTTTATGCCACGCACTTTCGCCTCTTTTTCAGTCAGGCCGACGAACGCAACTTGCGGTTCGGTGAACACAATGGAAATCAGCAGCCGGTAATCCATTTTGCGCGGCGATTTTGGCTGCGCGATATTGTGCGCCGCGATTTCGCCTTGCTGAACGGCAATGTGAACGATTTCATGCGGCCCGGTGCAGTCGCCCGCCGCAAAAATGTGCGGCGCGCTTGTCTGCATCTTTTTGTTCGTGACAACATAACCATCTCCCATTTTCACACCTGCGTTTTCCAGGTTCAGCGATGCCGTGTTTGCAATTCTGCCGAGCGCAAATAAAATTTCTTCCGCCGAAACGGAAATTGTTTTTCCGTTTTGCTCGAAGGAAACTGTTTTGAATTTCCCTTTTCGCTTCGCATCAACAAGTTTTGTTTTCGTAAAAACCTGAATCCCTTCGCGCCGGAAAACTTTTTCAATTTCCATTCCCGTATCGGTGTCAAAATCTTTCAAAAGATGCTCGCCGCGCTGAACGAGCGTGACCTTGACCCCGAAGCGCGCGAAGAACTCCGCAAACTCGCACGCGACCGCGCCGCCGCCGAGAATGATGAGCGACTTCGGTAATTTTTTGAGTGCCAGCGCGTCGTCGCTCGTGATGAAACCGGCTTCGTTCAACTGCGGCAGCGGCGACGGCGCGACTTTTGAGCCGGTGGCGATGACGAAATTTTTTGCGGTGAGTTTTTTGCCGCTGCTCAACTGTAAAGTGTGCGCGTCCAGAAATTTTGCGTTGGCGCGGATGAATTTGAATTTTCCTCCATTGAGTTGTCGGACGCGATAATCCGCAAAATCCTTGACGAGCGAATTCTTGCGCGCCATGACTTTTTTGAAATCGAAGGAAATATTTTTTGCGTGGATTCCGAACGGCCCGGAATTTTTCACGAGATGAACGACTTCTGCCATGTAAAGCAGCGCCTTCGTCGGCATGCAGCCGCGCAAAATGCAAAGTCCGCCGACTTCTTCGCCGCCTTCGATGACAACAGTTTTCAGTCCGTCATTTGCAGTAGTTCTTGCCGCTGCATAACCGCCGCTGCCGCCGCCGATGATAGCAATATCAAAATCAAATCGTTTCATGCCATAGAAGATGCGCGGCATTTCAAATTTGACAATCGGATTCAACGGTTCAACCATTCAACGAATTACGAATATGAGCGAAATCATTTATCCGCGCACCCCGCGCGAAACGATGGACGGCTGGAATTACCTGCCGCGTTACGTTGACAAAATCCGGCTGCACCTCGCCGGAAAATTACATTCCGATTATACGGAAAATTTTGGCAAAGGTTTTGATGGAATGTGGCTCAAGGCCGCCGGCGTCGCGCATGAGCAAATGATTGAGGTGGTGAAAAATTCCGTGACCGACGGCGAAGTGTGCGACTGGGTTCATCGCAACGTGAAAAAATCTGCGACGGAAAAATCTGTGCACTGGCAGGATATTTTGAGTCGTCCGAAAGCCGGAGATGAAGCAGCCAATGCACGATTGAAAATGCGCAAGGAACAATCCGGCCTATCACATCGCGACGACATCAAAACTTTCGTGGATTACATTGACGCGGACGAAAAACGAATTTAGCGCACATCACTTGGCCGGCTGCAATTTTCCGCGCAGGACGTGAATGATGGCTTTGACGGTGAGTTCGATGAATAGAAAGGGTTTGGCGATGAAGTCGTTGCCGCCGGCCATCATGGAGCTGGTGCGGCTGTTGAAGTCGCTCAAGTTGGTGACGAAGACGACGGGCGTCTTTTTGTGCAGCGGCAGGGCGCGCAGTTTGGTGCAGAGTTCAAAGCCGGTCATGCCGGGCATATCCACGTCGAGGAAAACGAGGTCGAACGGATTTTCGGTGAGCATGTTGAGGGCAATCTTCGGGTCTTCGACATTGACGCATTTAAGATAGGCTTTTTCCAACGCGTAAACGACGGCGCGGCGCGAGATGGGTTCGTCGTCCACGACAAGAATGTTGGAGACAGAAAGTTCCTGCTTGTCCGGCGCGACGCCGCGTTCAAAGAGGAAGCCGAGAAAATCCACGGAGGCGACGACGGTGCGCAAGGTCGAGGGGTTGATGTTTTGCGGTTTTTCGTAAAGTTCCTTGAGCAGCGCCTCGAAGGCCCCGGACATCTGGGCGATTTGAACAAGATTGACGATGCCCGCATTGCCGCTTAATGCGCGGATGCGCCGGTAAAGCTGGTGGATTTGCGCGAGTTGATCGGCCTCCCGGTCGGCCTTGGTAAGGTTTTTCAAATCGGCGCGCAACGTGGCAAGCGTCGCGGGGAGACTGTCAACGAAAGATTTTCGCAGATCGTTGTTAAATTCGGAATCCGCCGCCGCTGTCAGAGTTGAAGGGATTGGCTTTTTGCGAAATTTAGTGTTACCCGAACTTGCGCGCGGCACGGCACCGCTGTCGCCGACGGTCTGGCGGATCATGTCCAGAAATTCCTTTGGCGTGCAACTGGTTTTGGAAAGGCATTTGGTCGCGCCCGCTTTCCATGCTTCCTGAATCATGTTGTTCAGATAAATGTTCGAGAAAACGACGATTGGCAGTTTGGAAAATTCCGGCTCGCCGCGGACTTGCTTGATGACTTCGACGCCGGACATTTTTGGCAGCATGAGGTCGAGAACCATGGCGTCCGGCTGAAACGTGTGCATCAATTTCAGGCCGGTTTCGCCGTCCGCCGCCGTTTCAACCTGATAACCTTCCACGGTGAGCTTGTTGCGATAGACGTTGGTGATGATGGGGTCGTCTTCGATGATGAGAATTTTTTTCATGATTTAACAGCGGGCGCGGACATTTTTGCTAAAGCGAGTTGTTCCGCCAGAAAACTTTTGATTTGTTCGAATTCGTGCTCTGCATTTTCACAAACTTGTGCCGCATTCGTCAAGGCGCCTTCAACGCCCTGCCGTTCCAACTCGCGGAGCAGGGGAACGATTCGCACCATGCCGAGCGTCGCGCTCGCGCCCGCGCAACTGTGCGCCACGCGGCGGACTGCATCCGCGTCATTCGCGCGCACCGCCGCCGCAATTTGGGCAAGTTGCTTGGCGGTTTGCTCAAAATAAAGTTCAACGAGTTCGCGAAAATTTTCCGTGTTGCCGTCGGTCATGTCATTCAAGCGATCCATGTCAACCGGCGTTGTTGCAGCAACAGTCGGCGGCGCACTTTTCGCTGGCGCGGGTTTTCCCGTTGAAGTTTGTGAAGCCCATCGTTCAATGACGCCGCGAATATCAGCCAGACGGATCGGCTTGGCCAGATAATCGTCCATGCCTGCGGCGATACATTTCTCGCGGTCGCCTTGCATCGCCTGCGCGGTCATGGCGATGATGACAATGGGCGACTGGTAATTCGGATGCACGCCGCGCTTTTGCCATTCACGAATCACGCGCGTGGCTTCCAAACCGTCCATTTCCGGCATCATCACGTCCATGAAAATCAAATCATAAGGTTTCCGTTCGAGCGCCTCAAGCGCCTCGCGTCCGTTCACCGCGATGTCGGCCTGATAACCGATCTGTTGCAAAAGGCGTGTTGCGACTTTTTGATTGATGGCGTTGTCGTCGCACAAAAGAATGCGTAACGGCAAATTTTCGGCGAGCGATTGGTCCGTTTTCGGCGGAGGCGCTTGCTCGGCGGTTTTCGGACTGAACAACACGCGTTCGAGCGCGGCGCGAAGTTGCGCGGACTTGACAGGTTTGTTGACGCAATCCGCGAACGTGATGTGCGCGGAGTTTGAGACGTTGAAGCGAACGCCTGCGGGAGTGAGCAATACCAGAGGCAACATCGCCGCGCCCGGCAATTTGCGGATTTCCGCTGCGAGCGCGAGACCATCCATGCCGGGCATTTCCAAATCAAGGACGGCCAGATCAAATGGTTCGCCGCGTTGAAGTCGTTCAAGCGCATGCTTTGCATTTTCAACATTTTCTGAAATCAATCCCCATTGAGTTGCTTGCCGTGACAGCGCCAGACGGCTCGTCACGTTGTCATCAACGATTAAAATACGCAAATCGGCCAATTTTGACTGGCCGGTTTCAAGCACGGTTCGCGGTTCGGCCTGAAGCATCGCGGTGAAATGAAACGTCGAACTTTTTCCCGGCACACTTTCCGCCCACATTTTGCCGCTCATCAATTCGACCAGTCGTTTGCTGATGGCCAGACCCAATCCCGTGCCGCCGTAATGTCGCGCGGTCGAAACATCCGCCTGCATGAACGGCTTGAACAACCGCGTCAGTTTGTCCGGCGTGATGCCGATGCCCGTGTCGCTCACGGAAAAATGCAAATGCAACTGGTTTGCAGTGCCGGATGGTTGCGAAGAAAGCTGTTTGACTTGGACAAAAATACTGCCGGTCTCGGTGAACTTGATCGCGTTGCTCAATAGATTCATCAAAATCTGGCGCAGGCGCAATGGATCGCCTTCAATCAACTCTGGAATTTCCTCGTCCATCTGATAAACGAGGTCCAATTTTTTTTCAGCGGCCTTGATGGACATGATGTCGAGCACGTCTTCAACCGACGTGCGCACATTGAACGAGCAAATGTCCAGTTCCATTTTGCCGGCTTCGATTTTTGAAAAATCAAGAATGTCGTTGATGATTGAGAGCAATGCTTCGCCGCTCGTGTGAATCGTCTCCAGATAACTGCGCTGTTCGGGGTTCAACGGCGTTTCCATCAGCAGGCCGATCATCGCGATGATGCCGTTCATCGGCGTGCGGATTTCGTGGCTCATCGCCGCGAGAAAATCCGCCTTGGCCCGCACGGAAGTTTCGGCGGTGGCGCGGGCTTTGACCAGTTCACGATTATCCAGATTTAATTCATCGTGCCGCCGTTTGGCTTGCAGCGAGGCTCGCAGGCGCGCGCGAAAAACCGGCGATGTGAACGGCTGACTGAAACAATCCACCGCGCCGAGTTCAAACGCGCGTAATTTTGTTTCCGTATCATCTGCGGCGGTGAGTGCAATGATAAGGGCGAACGGCGTCGGCGGATTTTGCTGAAGCTCTCGCAGCGATTCAAAGCTCGCGGTCTCGGTCGTTTCCAAATCCACCAAAATCAAATCTGCCGGGCGTTCGTAGAAAGATTGGAGCATCTCGTCCGCGCCGCACGCAAGACGGAGCATGACGTCATCTTCCCGCAACGCTGCGGACAATGCGCCCAGCGTTTTCGGGTCGTTGCCGACCAGCAAGACTTGAAATTCTGCCCGGTTCATAACTGCGAATTTAACCTGTTTGTAGCTTCGTCCGAATCGGTTTATTGAACACAAATTTCATGACTTGGCCAGTTCATTTTGATTGTATGCAATTCTAATGCCGAAAGAAACATTGCTGGCATACAATTTCCTCGATAAAATTCCGCCATGCCGCAAATGGTGCTCGACGCCAAACCTGCCAGCGACACTGCCACGGCGCGCGACACAACGCTCGCAGCGTATCGCTTCATGCTGCTCGCAAGATTGCTGGACGATAAATACGCCGCGCTCTACCGCGCTGGAAAAATTCATGGTGGAGTTTTTCTTGGACGCGGACAGGAAGCTTTGAGCGTAGCCGTCGGAATTTCACTGAAAAAAACCGACATCTTTGCGCCATTAATTCGCGACGCGGCGGGGCGTCTGGCTTTTGGCGAAACGATTTTGGATGCCGTGCGGACTTTTCTCGGCTCGTCGCTCGGCCCCATGCGCGGGCGCGACGGCAATGTCCATCGCGGCAGACCGCTGGAAGGTCAATTGCCGATGATCAGTCATCTCGGCGCGATGATTTCCGTTGTGAACGGAATGTTGTTCGCGCGGCGTCTTAAAAAAAAATCTGGAACGGTCGGCGCGGCGTGCATCGGTGACGGCGCGACTTCCACAGGCTCATTTCATGAAGCGCTCAATCAAGCCGCCGTGGAAAAATTGCCGCTGGTTCTGATTGTCGCCGACAATCAATACGCCTACTCGACGCCAACTTCGCTTCAATTCGCCTGCGAAAATCTCGCCGACAAAGCCGCTGGTTACGGCGTTGAATCTCATTCCGTTGACGGCACGGATTTGTCCGCGTGCCTGAAAATCGTCGGCGACTCCGTTGCGAAAGCGAGGGCAGGGAACGGCCCACAACTCATCGTCGCAAAATTGCTCCGGCTCTGCGGTCATGGTGAACACGACATAGCCGAATACGTTGATCCAAAATTGAAAAATTCTCCGCTTGGCCGCGATTGTCTGAAGATTGCCGAAGAGTTTTTATTGCGGCAAAAATGGGCGGACGCTTCGCAACTGGCAAATTTGCGGAACGAAGTCATTCGCGAAATCGAAGAGGCGATCGCGCAGGCGCAGCGCGAACCCGCGCCCGATCCGTTCACGGAAAATTGGTCCGCGATTTCTTCCGAACACTTGGGCGAGACGCACGAAAATGGGAACTGAAATCACCTACATTGACGCCATCCGCGAAGCGCAGGCTCACGCGCTACGGGACGACCCGCGCGTTTTTATTTACGGCCAGGACGTCGGCGCGTTCGGCGGCGCGTTCAAGGCCACAAAAAATCTGGCCAAGGAATTTCCCGGACGCGTTTTGGATTCGCCGATTTCCGAGGACGCGATGGTCGGCCTCGCAGTCGGCGCGGCCATTGAAGGAATGCGTCCGATCATCGAAATGCAGTTCGCTGACTTTTCCACAGTTGGTTTCAACCAAATCGTCAATCAAGCCGCGACACTTTTCTGGCGCACGAATGTTCCGTGTCCGATCACGGTTCGTTTGCCGTTCGGCGGCACGTCCGGCGGCGGACCGTTTCACAGCCAATGCATCGAAACAATTTACGCGCATTATCCCGGTCTCATCGTGCTGACGCCCGCGACAGTCGAAGACGCTTATTCCATGTTGCTCGAAGCCGTCGCGCTCGACGACCCGGTGA
>DASYAA010000086.1:0-7107 GCA_036501565.1 Verrucomicrobiia bacterium | reverse complement strand
CAGCCAGGCGGCGAAAACGCTCGCGGACGCCAATGCCGCAGCGATTCGGATTCGCGCCGAAGGCGAAGCCGAAGCGGCGCAAACACTGCCGACGTTTGAACAAAATCCGGCGCTGGCGAATTTCCTTTTGCGCATTAGCGCGCTGCAACAATCGTTGAACCAAAAATCCACTTTGATTTTCGACGAGCGCACGCCGCCGTTTGATTTGTTCAGCCATTTACCGACCAATTCACCCAGCAGCAATCCATGAGTGACGAACACGAACATCACGACCACGAGCACTCGCCCGCGCCGGAAACGCGGGACGCAGGCTCGCAGGCGCTGGCCGAGGCGTTGAGCAGCAGTTTCGCGATTGTCAAAATCGTCATGGTGCTGATGGTCGTCGCGTTTTTTTGTTCGGGATTTTTTCAGGTTGGCCCGCAGGAAAAAGCCGTCATTCTCCGTTTTGGAAAACCTGTCGGCGAAGGACAAAAAGCGTTGCTGACTTCGGGTTTGCACTGGTCTTTTCCGTATCCGATTGACGAAGTAAAAAAAATTCCCATCACCGAAATCCAAAAAGTCAGTTCGACGACCGGCTGGTATTTCACCACGCCGGAACAGGAATTGAGCGGCGAGGAACTGCCCGCCGGCCCGTCGCTGAATCCGGCGATTGACGGTTACGCCATCACCGCCGACCGCAACATCATTCACACTCGCGCGACGCTTTACTATCACATCGAAGACCCGATCCGTTACGTTTTTAATTTCGAGTCCGCGTCCAACACCATTCAAAATGCGCTGGACAACGCGCTGCTTTATACCGCCGCGCATTTCAAGGTGGACGACGCGCTTTACACTGACGTGGCCGGGTTTCAAGACGCCGTGGAACAGCGCGTCAGCGAATTGACCGATCAGGAGCAGCTCGGCATCACGATTGACAATTGCGAGATTCAAAACATTCCGCCGCGGCAATTGACGGATGTTTTTTCGCAGGTCACCACGGCGCGCGAAAATCGCAACAGAGCCCTTAACGACGCTCACAGCAAGGCGAATGGAATTATTCTTCAGGCCGGCGCGCAGGCGGCGACCATCGTCAATCAAGCCGAATCCGACCGCACGCGCTACGTTGCGTCTCTTGACGCCGACGCCAAACGATTCAGCGATTTGCTTCCGAAATTCCAGAGCAATCCAAATCTGTTTGTGCAACAAACCTTGCTGCCAGTGATGAGCGGAGTGCTGACAAATGTGCAGGATAAAATATTTTTGCCCGTTCATGCCGATGGCAGACCGACCGAACTTAGGCTAATGTTAAATCGCGAGCCGCCTGAACCAAAACCGGCGGCGCAGAGTCCATAATTTTATGCAAGTCACATCCCTTTTGAGCGAACACGAGCACGACGACAACTGCGGCTGCGGCCACGACCACGAGCATTCGTCCGTGCATTTGTGGCAAATGCTCCTTGGCGGCGTTTTTGTCTTCAATTCCTTTGTCGTGGATTGGTTTTTCGACGCCGGCACAACCACTGCCAGCGTCAGCGCTTGCATCGGCTCGATTATTTTAATTTATCCCATCGTCGTCACAGCCGTGAAGGATTTGCGCGTCGGGCGTTTGAGCATCAATGAACTCGTCGCCATCGCCGTGCTTTGGGCATTCGTGACCAGCGATTACAAAACGGCGGGCATCGTCGCATTTTTGATGCTCACCGGCGAACTCATCGAAACGCGCACCGCGGAAGGCGCGCGAACTTCCATCGAATCGCTCGTCAAACTGACGCCGACCAAAGCGCGGCGAATTTTGAAGGACGGCAATGAAGAAGAAATTGCCGCAAGTGAATTGAAAGTCGGCGACGTGATTCGCATTCGTCCCGGCGACAACGTCGCTGCGGACGGAATTATTTTGAACGGGCAAGGTTCATTCAACCAAGCCACAATCACCGGCGAATCTTTGCCCGCTGATAAAAAAGTTGGCGACGAAGTTTTTGCGGGCACGCAAAATCTCACTGGCGTTCTCGAAATCAAAGTCAGCCGCGCCGGAACGGACACGACGCTTGGCCGCGTGCGCGAATTAATTATTGCCGCTGAAAAAACCAAATTGCCGATCCAAAAAATTGTGGACCAATATATGGGTTTTTACACGCCGCTCGTGCTCGTCATCGGCGCGCTCGTTTGGGCGTTCACGCACGATTCCTCGCGCGTCGCCGCCATTTTCATTGTCTCGTGCCCGTGCGCATTTATTTTGGCGACGCCGACTGCGATGGTCGCCGCGCTTTCCGCCGCAGCGCGTTTGGGGATTTTGATCAAGAACGTCGCCGACATCGAGCTTGCCGCGAAAATCAACGCGTTCGTCTTCGACAAAACCGGCACGCTCACGACCGGCCAGCTCGCCGTCAGCCGCCTCGCGCCGATTGGCGATACGAAACCCGCCGAACTGTTGCTGCTCGCCGCGTCAGCCGAAAAATACAGCAACCATCCGACCGCCAAGGCGCTCGCCACGCTTGCGGCCGAAGCCGGAGTTCCGCTCGCCGAGCCAAAAGATTTTTCCGAAACCGCCGGGCGCGGCGTGAAGGCGGAGATTAACGGCGCAAAAATTCTGGTTGGCCGCGCGCAATGGCTCAAGGACAACGGCATTGATGCGAGCTTCGAAAAATCCGTGGACTTGAACGAGACCGAAGGCTGGAGTTTGATTTTCGTTGCGCAAAACGGCAAGTGCGTCGGCTGGGTCGGAATGCAGGACCAGACGCGCGCCGAGGCGAAGGAAGCGCTGGCCGAATTGAAAGAAGCCGGCGTCCGCCGCATCGCGATGATTTCCGGCGACCGTCAAGTCGTCGCCACGCGCGTTGCAAATGAAATCGGTTGCGAAGAAGCGAAGGGCGATTGCCTGCCGCAGAACAAGGTTGAATTTGTCCGCGCGATGAAATTAAAAGGCTACAAAGTTGCGGTCATCGGCGACGGCGTGAACGACGCGCCCGCGCTCGCGGCGGGCGACATCGGCATCGCGATGGGCGCGGCCGGCAGCGAAGTCGCGATCCATAGCGCGACGATCGCGCTTATGAACAACGACCTGCGCCGGCTGCCGTTCCTCGTGAAGCTGTCGCGCAGCACGCGCGCCGTCATCAACCAGAATTTTGCATTCGGCGTTTGTTTCATCATCGTCGGGCTGTCGGCGTCGGCGTTCGGCTACATCGGCCCGATCACCGCCGCGATCCTGCACGTCGTCGGCACACTCATCGTGATTTTCAACAGCGCGCGTCTCGTGCGCAAAGGCGAAGAGATGGAACATTTTAATCCTGAACCCATCGCCGACAAACACGACCACGGCTCGCATTCAAAGCCGACGGGCGAATTGACGCCGACGTTGGCGTGAACGTTTTCCGTGTATGCCGAAACTTTACGAATACTTCGGCCTGCGGATTTATTTTTACGCGAACGAACACGAGCCGGTTCACGTCCACGGATTTTATCAAGGCCGCGAGAGCAAGGCGGAATTGGTGATTGAAAATGGAATCGTTATTGGAATACGAATTTTGCCGGTCGCGGGAATGAAACCGTTGAATGGCAACGCGCTTGCCAATTTCAAACTGTTGATTTCGCGAAAAACCGACGATATTGTTCGCAAGTGGATTGAATTTTTCGTCCATCACCGGCAGATTGAGACGGAAGTCATCACCCGGAAATTAAAATGATTGCGCTCGAAAGGAAAAAATCGCGGATGCCAAAAGTCGTCCGCATCGAAGCGGCGGAATATGTGCCGCCCTATAAGCTGCGTCTCCGTTTCGACGACGGCCATGAAAGCCTCGTGGACTTCGCGCAGTTTTTGAGCCAGTCGCGGCATCCGGCGGTGCAGGCGTATCACGACCGGAAACGCTTCCGCAAATTCACCGTCGAGGACGGTTTCCTGCACTGGAATGATTTCGACCTCGTGTTTCCGATGGCGGATTTGTATGAAGGGAAAATTTCCTAACGGCCAAATGAAAAATGGGTGTTCATCAATACCAAATCGTGCTTTTGCCCCGCCTAATTTTTAATTCAGGCGTTCCTTCTGCGCTGTCTGAAGCTGAAATTGGACGCGGACAAGAAGCAACAATTGGTTGGTGGGCAAAATTTCCGCCTTCTCAAAATCTGCTGAATCAATTGCGCAGTTTGCTTCCGGTAAATAAATCTTGGGGAGAAACCGAAGAATTTGTTTCGCAGGATGAGTGGGGTTCGGATTTGCGTATTTGGAAAAATGGAGAGAAAGTTTTGGGAATCACTTTTCGATTTTCAGCGATTGAAGGCAATTGGCATTTGATGCAGCGGTTTTTATTAATTGCTCAAAATGAAAATTGCCTCCTACTTGAAGCTAAAACCGGCATGGTTTTCGAGCCTGACGAAAAAAATGTGCAAGCACGGTTGAGCCTGTCGCGAGCCGCTCAATTTGTTCGTGATCCAGAAAATACAATTGTTCAAGCTGCGAAAGAATTGCAAAATCGTAAATAACAATTATTCCAAAATAACTTCATGCCCGTCGCCGAACCAAATCGCAAATCGGAAATCGTAAATCATAAATCCGAAGAAGTCGTCGTGTCCGTGCGCGGGCTGACGAAAGTTTTCAAGGATTTTTGGAATCGCCCCAAGGCGCGCGCGGTGGACAACGTGGATTTTGAAGTCCGGCGCGGCGAAGTTTTTGGTTTGCTCGGGCCGAACGGCTCCGGTAAGTCCACGACGGTCAAGCTGCTGCTCGGTTTGCTGAATCCCACGAAGGGACACATCGAGGTCTTCGGCCATTCGCCGCGGCACGTCCAAACCAAATCGCGCATCGGCTATTTGCCGGAAGAATCGTATTTATATCGCTACCTCAACTCGCGCGAGACGTTGGATTTTTTCGGAAATCTTTTTCATCTTTCAAAAGGCGAACGCGACAATCGCGCGGAACAACTTTTAGAAATGGTCGGCCTCGGCAAAACGCAGACGCGCGCGGTCGGCGAATTTTCCAAGGGCATGCAACGCCGCATCGGCCTCGCTCAAGCGCTGATTAACGATCCCGACCTCGTGATTCTCGACGAGCCGACCGCCGGTCTCGATCCGATTGGCTGTCGCGAAGTGAAGGATTTGATCATCGCGCTGGCGCGTCGCGGCAAGACAGTGATTTTGAGCAGCCATTTGCTTTCAGACGTTGAAGATGTGTGCGACCGCGTTGTGATTTATTATGGCGGAAAAATTCAAGCAGCGGGCACGTTGAAAGAATTGCTTGCGACGCCGGACACGTTGCAAATCACGACGCCGGTTTTGCCGCGCGAAACTTTGGAGCGCGTTCTGGAAATCATCCGCAAGGACGTTTCGACCGGCGAAGTGCGCGTGGACAATCCGACGCAAAATTTGGAAAGTTATTTTCTTGATGTCGTCGCCAAAGCGCGCGCGGCGAACGAAACCAGCGGCGCGCAATCGGGCGCGCGCGTGGCTGAGTATTTGCGCGGCGGCGCGGAAACGAAACCAGCGACAGAAAAAGTTTTGGAAAAATTGTCGTTGCCGACGGCGCAAACCATTTCTGAAATAAAAGTTTCCGCGCAAGTGATTGAAAAGAAATTGGACAACAAAAAACTGGAGGCGTTGACACAACCGACGGAATCAAAAATTCCAGAAACCAAACCCGCGTCGGAAGCAAAGCCGGTGGACTTGTCGAAAGCGGATGAAAAACTTTCGTCGCTGCTCGGCGGGAAAAAATAATTTTTAGCCACAGATAGGCACAGATGGACACAGATAAGAAAAATTTTAACGTCGTTAAATCGTTAGTTTTATCTGTGTGAATCTGCGCCCATCTGTGGCTTCTGAATAAATGCAAAGAATTCTCGCCATCTCGTGGTTGACGTGGAAGGCAGCGCTGCGGTTCAAATTGTTCCTCGTCATCGCGGTGTTATTAGTTCTGGCGGTCGTCGGCTTGCCGCTGGTCATCAAGGACGACGGCACGGCGCGTGGGTTCACACAGATCATTTTGACCTACACGTTGAGCGCGATTACGGCGCTGCTCGGGCTTTCGACGCTATGGCTTTCGTGCGGCACGCTGGCGCGCGACATCGAGGAATGCCAGATTCAAGTCGTCGCAACAAAACCGATTGCACGCTGGCAAATCTGGATCGGGAAATGGTTGGGCATCGTGACGCTGAACGCGGTGTTGTTGGCGATTTCCGGCGTGTGCGTCCTTGGTTTGCTGCAATGGCGTGCGAGCAAATTGCCCGTCGAGGAACAGAAAGTTCTGCGCGAACAGGTTTTGGTCGCGCGCGGTTCGGCAAAGGAAAAAAGCAACGACGTGGAAATTGATGCCGAAACCGAGCGCATTTTGCAAGAGCGCTTGAAAAGCAGTCCGGTTGAAACGGCGAACATAGCGGAAGTGCGCCGTCAAATCCGCGAGCAGGTAAAAGCTGATTTTCAACTGGTGCCACCGGGTTACACGCGCGAATGGCAGATTGACTTGGGCTTCGCAAAAAATTTTCTGCGCGACAGGCCGCTGCAAGTGCGCATCAAATTTAATTCCGCCAAAAACGGCGGCTTGAACGCGACGTATCCGCTGGTCTGGCAAGTCGGCGATCCGCAAACGGAACACGTTTGGCAAAGCGCGGAAATGAGTCTCGCGCCCGACACGTTTCACGAACTTTCCGTGCCCGCCAGTTATTTGGACAAAAATGGAATGCTGACGATTGTTGTTTTGAATCCGGGCTACACGGCGCTTTTATTTCCGCTCGAAGACGGAATGGAAGTTCTGTATCCCGAAGGCGGCTTTGCGCTTAATTTCGCGCGCGGGCTGGGAATCATTTTTTGCTGGATGGCCTTGCTAGCAGCGCTTGGACTCGCGGCGGCGAGTTTTTTATCATTTCCAAGCGCGACGTTTGTTTCGCTGGCAGTTTTGGTGATTGGACTTTCGAGCGGAACTTTGGCGGATGCGGTTTCCAACGGCACCGTCGGCGTCGGCAACGAGGAGACCGGCGTGCCGGGTCATTCGGCGGCGGACGTGTTGTTGATTCCGATGTTCAAAGGAATATTGACGGTCATCAATCTGGCGGAAAATTTTTCGCCAATAGATGCGTTGAGCACCGGGCGCAGAATTCCGTGGAGCGAACTGGGCGCGGCGTTTTGGCAAATCGTTTTATTGCTCGG
>DASYAA010000085.1:0-25510 GCA_036501565.1 Verrucomicrobiia bacterium | reverse complement strand
CTCGACTTATCCGGTTTACGGCCACGTCATCAAAAAAATTTACGCCAACCACCACGAGCGGCCATTTCGTTTCATCACCGTCGTCACCGATTCCATCACCATCAACTCCGCGTGGTTCCGCGCGCCGAGCGATTTCTTCTGCGTCGCCAACGACGAAACGGCGGAGGTTTTGAAAAAAGGCGGCGTTGCAAAAGAGCAAATAAAAGTTCTCGGATTTCCCGTCAGTCCGTTGTTCGCAGAAAACCCGAATAATTTGCCAGGGCCAATCGCCGACGAACCACGCCGGATTCTTTACGTCATCAACACCGGCAAGAAAAAAGCAGGCAAAGCAATTGACCGGCTGCTGGAAATTGACAACGTGCATCTGACCATCACCGCCGGGCGCGACCCCGAGCTGCGCGCGGAATTGATCGAACGCACGCGCGATTTTGAAGACCGCGTAAAAGTCCTCGGCTGGACGAACCAGATGCCCGAACTGATGATGTCGCACCATCTCATCATCAGCAAAGCCGGCGGCGCGACCGTGCAGGAAGCCATCGCCGCGCGCATTCCGATGATTGTGAATCAGGTCATTCCCGGACAGGAAGAAGGCAACGCGGAATTGATCTGGCGCTGCGGCCTCGGCGCGATTGCGGAAAAAAACAAGGAAGTCGCCGAGCTTGTCGAAAATGCCTTTGCCCATCGCGCCGGGCAATGGAACGAATGGCGCGCGAACCTAAAAAAAGTCAGCCGCCCCGATGCCGCGCAAGACATCGCCGAATTGATTTTGGAAGAATCCGACCACGACAAGCCAAGTCGCAAAGCCGTGAAACTTTTTGAAACCGCGCCGCCGCGCGTCATGCGTCCCGCGCCAATTGCGAATGGAAACGGCGGTCACGCGCAAATGCTGCTTTGCGATTTCCACATCCACACGAATTATTCCGACGGAAAATTGTCCGTGCCGGAAATCATTGATTTTTACGGCGAGCGCGGATTTGACTGCATCTGCATCACGGACCATCTGGCCGATCCGAAGCGGTTGATTGGAAAATTATCCGAGCTGGCGAACATGACGCTCGCGCAGGAGCAAACCGGCGAATATTTTGAAATCATCGAGCGCGAACGTCAGCGCGCGTGGCGGCGTTACAAAATGCTCGTGATGACGGGAATTGAATTTAACAAGGACGGTTACACCAAAAAAACTTCCGCGCATTTACTCGGCATTGATTTGAAAGCGCCGATTGACGCGTCACTCGACATTCCTGAAATCATCGCAAAAATTCACGGGCAAGGCGGGCTTGCCGTCGCGTCGCACCCCCACATCATGAAAAGCGAGTGGGGCAAGAACACGCTTTACCTTTGGGAAAATCAGGAGAAATTCGCGCCGTTGCTAGACGCGTGGGAAATCGCAAATCGTAATAACATTTTCAACGACATCGGACTCAAGCGATTGCCGTTCATCGCCAACAGCGATTTTCACAAACCGAAACACATCTACTCGTGGAAAACTTTGATCCATTGCGAGAAAGATTGCGAAGCCATCAAGGATTGCATTCGCAGAAATGAGCACGTCGCCATCACACTTTACCGCGACTTCGCCAACGCTCCCGCCAATCATGCGCGACATGGATTTGATTCGCCCATGGCCGCCGTTCATTATTTTAATGAACAATTGCCTTTGCACAGCACGATCAACGGCTGATTGGAAAAAATTTTCGATAACCTCTGCAAGTCATCTACACGGCTGCACTTGCCAAATTCATTCTTTCCGCCGCGCCTGAACATTTGTATACGTTCCTGATGCCAATCTTCTTGAAAAAAGCCCGCTACAACGCCTGCCAGTTTGTCTCGATTCTCTTTTTGCTCATTGGTCAGACTGGCTTCGGGCAAAACATCAAAGTTCTCGTCAATCACGTCGGCTATGAAACGGGCGCGCCAAAACACGCCGTGATTCTTGGTCACACTGGCGACAAAGTGACGAAATTCAAGGTCATTGATTATTCGACGGGGAAAACTGTGTTGTCCGGCTCCGCAGTCAAAATCGGTCCCGTGGATCATTGGAAGGATTGGATTTTTTGGACGGCGGATTTCAGTTCGGTCAAAGCCGAAGGAACTTATCTGCTCGAATGCGCCACGAGTCGAGGCGAAGTTCGTTCATTTCCATTTTTGATTGAGCAAAATCTTTTGGAGAAAAATACGTTGTCGGATGTGATTTATTATTTCAAAGGCCAGCGGTGTTCCGGTTTGCTGGACAAGGCCGATCATAATTTGAAATTTGAAGACTCGACCGACACCGCTGACGTTCACGGCGGCTGGTATGACGCCACCGGCGATTACGGGAAACATCTCGGCGGACTTGGCTTCTCGATTTTTTTCAACATGCAGCCCACGCCCGTCGCGGATTGGAGTCTGTTCAAGGCGTATCAGGAACTTGACCGGCGGGGCGATCCAAATTTTCAGCAATATAAACGCCGTTTGCTGGATGAAGCGATGTATGGCGCGGATTTTCTGGTGCGGATGAAAAATCCGAATGGCTCGTTTTACCGCACAGTGGATGCGCCCGGTCCGGGCAAACGACCGGAAGACAGGCGCATTGGAAAAGAAGGCATCGGTTTTGCGATCAAAACGGTGCAGACCAAAAATGATTTTTCCATCGGCGATAGGAAAACGATTCCCGGCGAATTTCCTTATGAGATCGGCTACCGCGGCGGCGCGGGCGTGGCGATTGCGGCGTTGGCGATTGCCGGCACATTTCCCGTGTCCGGCGATTTTTCAAACGCGGTTTATCTGACGACCGCGGAAGATGCGTTTAATTTTCTGGAAAAGAACAATCTCTCGTTCAATCCCGACGGCAAGGAAAATATTCTGGACGATTACTGCGCGTTGCTCGCGGCCACGGAACTTTTCAAGGCGACAAAAAATGCCGAATACAAAACCGCCGCCGACCGCCGCGCTGAAAATCTCATGAACCGCTTGATCACGAGCGGCGGCCATACGAATTACTGGCGCGCCGATGACGGCGACCGCCCGTTTTTCCATGCTGCCGATGCGGGAATGCCTGTCATCAGCCTGCTCGACTATTACGAAATCGCCGATGATGCCACGCGCGCGAAAGTCTTGGCGACGGTCAAAAAATCTTTGGAGTTTGAACTGGCCGTGACCAAGGAAGTCGCCAATCCATTTGGTTACGCGCGTCAATTGGTTCAAAGCACGAACGGATTTCGCCGCACTTCATTTTTTTATCCGCACGATACGGAAACCGGTGTGTGGTGGCAGGGCGAAAATGCGCGTTTAAGTTCGATGGCCGCCGCCGCGCGTCTGGCGGCGAAGTATTTTAAGGACGATCCGGCGTTCTCCAATCAACTTCAAGCCTACGCGTGGGATCAATTGAACTGGATTCTGGGATTGAATCCTTACGACTGCTGCATGATGCAGGGCGTGGGCCGGAACAACATTTTTTACATGTATTTCAAATCCTATGAATACAACAACGCGCCCGGCGGCATTTGCAACGGCATCACCGGCGGCGTCAATGATCCGGATGATATTGACTTCAATCTCGGCTTCGCCGTGACGGGGAAGGACGAAGACTGGCGCTGGGGCGAGCAATGGCTGCCGCACGCGGCGTGGTATTTGTTAAGCATCTCGATAAAAAATTAAGACGCGCCTGTTTAAAAATGGATTCCCGACGGTTTGCAGAAAGAAATCCATTTATAATTCCGGTCTCGCCATGTGTGTCCGATTGAACTAGCCTTTTGCCGCCATGGTAGCACTGCCAAAACCCGATGTGATTCTCACCCACGAAAGCGACTTGGACGGACTGCTTGCCGGTGCGTTGCTGCAAAAGCTCGCCAAACGACTTTTTGGCACGGACGTTCCGCTCGAAGCGCATCATTACAATTTTTGGAGGCAGCGCGAACTGCGCGAACGCGCCGCGTGGGTCGCGGATTTCACTTTTGAACCGCGCATGGACAAGGAAGATTGGGTCGTCATTGACCATCACGTCACGGAGGTCGCGCCGAAAAATGCGCGACTGATCCACGACGTAAACAAATCCGCCGGGCTGCTCTGCCATGAACTTTGCAAGGAACACGGCATTCAATCACCCACACTCGACAGGCTCGTCCATTTGAACAATGTCGCCGATTTATTTTTGGAGGACGATCCCGATTTTGTCCTCGCCTGCGATTACGCGAACCTCGTCAAAATTTATCAGTTCTGGAATTTATACACGCTCATTGGCGGCGACATTGAAAAATTGCTCGACCATCCCCTGCTCGAAGTCATGGCCATCAAGCGTCGCGTAGAAAATCCAATCGGCTTTGAATGGAGCAAAAAAAACATCACGGAAATCAGCCCGACAATCGGCTTCGTGGACACCATCATCGGCAACAACAATCTCATCATCCACCAGTTGCTCGAGCAGCAGGCGACAAAATACTCGGTGCTCGTCACTTTGTTCCGGCGCGGCAACGCCGTTTTCGCGAGTTTCCGCAGCCGCAACGGCGAGGCGTTAAAAGTTGCCGAAAAGTTTCAAGGCGGCGGTCACGCCAACGCCGCCGGCGCGATTCTGCCCAAGTCCGTCCGCAATGTTCCGGACGGCGTGGAATATCTGCGCCAGATTTTGAACCTGAAAAACGAGACGCAACAGACGCGGCTCAACAGTCTGGAAAATCTTTTTGCCAGCATCGAAGCCGGCAAAAAATAAGCCGGTTTATTTTTCCGACAGAATCTGAGCGTCCTCTTTTTTTCGGCAACATTTCCTCCCAATCAGCCAGTCGAGCGAAAAAACGCCCGCCCCAAATGCCAGAACCGTCAATGTCATCAACAAAAATGGAAACGGCGCGGCCCCAACAAATTTGTCCGAGTCGGAAAAAATGGATTTCAGCGCGTCCGAATCCGCCGTGATGTAGGCGATGACCATGTCGAACGCGAGCGCAAACGCCACAAGCCGCGAGCCGAGTCCCGCCATCAGCAGCAGCCCGCCAAAACATTCCATGATGGCAACAATCCACGCGTTCGCTTCCGGCATCGGAATGTTCAGCGACTGAAAAAATTGGACGACATGCTGAATGTTTTCCAATTTTCCTTTTCCCGTTTGAAAAAACTGCCAGCCCCAATAAAGTCGGATCGCCAGCAGGAATGGCGATTGCAAAAAATTCGCCGCTTTGACGAAGATACGATGAATTTTTTCAAATGCTTTCATAATTTTCTTTTCGTGGAACTTTCCAAACCGCAAAACCAGCCGAGAGCCGCCCAGTTTTGAAACCATTTCTGAATCGTTTCGCCGAGATTGCCTCGAATTTTCAATCCGACAAGCTTCGCGCAGGCTTTTTCCAAAGTCGCGCCGTTTTGCAATGCGGACAAAAGACGGAATTGCCCTTCGTCGAGCCGTTTGTAATAAACCAAATCCTGATAACGATGCACGGCCAGAAAATTGGTTTTGCATTTCAAATTATGTTCGCGCCGTGTCTTTTTGCGGCGATGATTTTGTTCCATCGCGTTGCTCGCCTCGTTGCGCAGGCCGGAGTGCTTTTTCAACTCAATCAGAAAATCGTCTATTTCATTTTTCAGTTTCAGCAACGTCAAATGTGATTGTAATTGCAAACGGATTTTTTTTACGTCGGCGTCCAACAAATCATCAACTTTAAGCGGCGGTCTGGCTTCGTTATCAAACGCTTCGATGTGCGCCCATTCGAGCCGCGCCATGTCGAGCGCGAGTTTTTGGCGCGGTGCAGTCCATTTCGGATTTGCCTGCAAAAATTTTATCAGCCGCGAACCCAAATTTCGCAGTGTGTAAGATTTCGACGGAAATTTTTCAAGATAAGCGTCGGCTAATTTCCCGAATTTTTTGTCGCCGAGAATCGCGCGCAGTCCGGGATAATCTTCGTAAAAACAATTGCGCACGCGAAACCAGTATTGCCGGTTGTAAATTTCGAGCCGCTCGAAAGAAGTCAGCCGGTTGTTCGGTTTGATGAATTGATTGACGACGACTTTCGTCGGGCCGCCGTCAATCCATTTGATCTGCATCTTGTCGCCGCGCGCGAGTGGGCGCATGACGGCGGTCGCCATGAGTTTTTGCAAATCGCGAAACTCACTTTTCGTCTGCGATTTATGTGCGGGCAATTTCATTTTCCATTCGCTTCAAAAATTTTTCCGCTTTCAATGCTTCGTCGTGAACTTCGTCGAAGCTCGGAATCCGGTCGTCCCATTCGAGCAGCGTCGCCGTTTTGCCCGCGCGTTGAATCGCGCGCTCGTAAAGTTTCCAAACCGGATCAATCACCGGATGGTCGTGCGTGTCCAAAATATATTTCTTGAATTTGCTGTGGCCGGCGATGTGGATTTGCGCGACGCGATGCGCCGGGATGCCGTTCACATAATCAAACGGATTGAAATTGTGGTTCTTCGACGAGACGTAAATGTTGTTCACGTCCAGAAGAATTCCGCAATCGGCGCGCTCGACGACTTCGTTAAGAAACTCCCATTCGGTCATTTCGGAAACGTGAAACTCCGCGTAGCTGCTGACGTTTTCGACGCAAATCGGCACTTCCAGAAAATCGCGCGCTTCACGGATCCGCTGCGCCGTGACTTTTGCGGCGGTGAAAGTATAAGGCATCGGCAACAAATCGTGCGTGTAAGTGCCATCCACGCTGCCCCAACATAAATGATCGGAAAGCCACGGCGTCTTCGTGCGCTTGACAAGGCGTTTCAATTTTTTCAAATGCTCGCGATTCAATTTATCCGACGAGCCGAAATACATCGAGACGCCGTGCTGCACGACGCGGTATTGTTCAAGGATTTGATCCAGCACTTTGAGCGGACGCCCGCCGTCGCACATGAAATTTTCGGAAATGATTTCGAACCAGTCCACCGTCGGCTTCTTCGACAAAATGTGATCGTAATGCGGCACGCGCAATCCGATGCCGATGCCGTAATCGGTGAAATTGTTGAACGCGTTCGCTGGCATTTTGATTCAAGAAAAAATGGAGAGCGAAACTTTTTGACGGCTCCGCCCTCCAAATGAATTCCACAATCAGACGCCTTTGCAGCCGCCCTTGCCTTTGCAACTGTTCTGGCCCTTGCAACTGTTATTGTCACTGCCGCCTTTGCAGCCGCCCTGCCCTTTGCAAGAATTTTTGCCCTTGCAATCGTGCTTGCCAGTGTCGGCGCTCGGCGCGCTCGTGCCGGGGGCGTTCGTGTTGTCTTGCGCGAGGGTTTTCACGGCGAAGCCGGTCATCAATCCCGTGACTGCCGCCGCGACAAGTAATGTTCTTTGTGTTCTGCTCATATTTTTGGTTTTGGTTTTTTGCCGTCGCGCGCGAACTGTTTTGTCCGTGTCGCGCCGGTTTTCGATAATTAGAGGCAGCGACCGGCGGTTTATTCCAGACAAATCTTTTTACAAACGAAAACATTGCGGAAACAGGCGCATTTCCGCGCTGGCCGCCGTTTCCGGCTGCAACAATTTTTTCAAATCCGCGTCCGCGCTGTGCCCGACCATCAGATAAACCATGCCGTCGTGGCTCCAGCTTGCGGTCGGCATTCCGCCGCTGCTGGCGAACTGCGGTTGGTCAATCGGCGGCGCGTCGGGGAAAATTTTCGCCTCGGCGACGAATAAATCAACGTGTCCCGCGCCGTTCAAACCATAGCAAAGCATGGAAACTCTCTGGCCGTGCCAGTCGAGAACGCGGCAGCCCACCAATCCGGTTTTACCGTTCAAGGCCACCGGCAATACAAATTTATTTTCGCCGTGATGCTCGCCGAGCCACGCGACGACTTGTTTCATGTCGCTGTTTTCAATGTCCACATGATTCGTGTCGTTCACCGCTGCGGAAACCATTTGAGCCGAATAGTCGGCAAAGCGCGCGGAGTTTTCCTGCGGCTTCAAAAAAATCGCGAGACTCAAATAAATCACGACGATGGCTGCCACCGCCCACGAAACCGGTGAACGAAATAAATTTTGCCACCACGCCGGAGCCGGCAATTCGACAATTTTTTGCCACGCCGGAATTGCGTCCGCCAGAATTTTCGCTTTCAAATCCGGTGGCACGGCCACGGATTTGAGTTTGCGGCTGGCGAACGTGTCGAATTTCTGCTGGTCGGCAAACCACGCGGCCAATTCCACGTCGCTTTTCGCCAGTGCCAACGCCTCGGCGAATTGCGGATCGCCCGCGTCCTGACCGCCGGGGCGATAGGATTGCAAAATTAACTTGGCTTCTTCGCGGTTCATCTGTTTTCTTTTTCCAAAAATTGTTTTCGCAGCAAATCCTTGCCGCGCGAAATCCGTGACATCACGGTTCCGATTGGAATTTCCAAAATCCCCGCGATGTCGCGATACGAATGTTCTTCGAGATAAAACAACGCGAGCGGCGCGCGATACGTTTCGTCCAATTGTCGCAAGGCTGACAAAACATTTGCGCCGTCCATTTTGCTTTCCGAAAACGGCGGCGCGGCGAATTCGCCATCGTCCACGCTGGAAATTTCCACTTTCGGAAATCTGTCGTCGTGCCGCCTCTGTCCGAGAAATTCGCGATGCAGAGTCGTGAACAGCCACGATTTCGCCTTTGATTTGTCGCGCAACTGCCCGCCCTTCACCGCCCAGCGACAAAACGTCTGCTGCACGAGATCACACGCGTCGGCGTCGCTGCGCGCGAGGCTCAACGCAAAACGATACAGCGGTTCGTAATGCGCGTTCACGATGTTTTCAAATGACGGTTCGTCCATAAATGGGAGCGACGGGCGGCAGATTTATTCCATCCAGCGCGCGCCGTCCATTTTATTTGATAAAAAATTCGCAGTGAAAGCGTGAAAGAAAATTCCAGCGACAAAATAAAACGGGCGAAGCCATCGGCCTCGCCCTCGAATCAGATTTGTGAAAAAGTTGAAGGTTAACTTGCGTTGCTTTTGCAACTGCCATTGGTGTTGCAACCGCCCTGTCCTTTGCAACTGTTTGCGCCTTTTTTGCCGCCGCATCCGCCTTGCCCTTTGCAACTGTTCTTGCCGGCGCAATCATGCTTACCAGCCGTGTCGCCGCTCGGCGCGTTTGTGCCGGGCGCATTCGTGCTGTCCTGCGCGAGGGTTTTCACGGCGAAGCCCGTCATCAATCCCGTGACCGCCGCCGCGACAAGCAATGTTCTTTGAGTTCTGCTCATAATTTATTTTTAGGTTTGGTTTTGTTCCGGCATCCGGCGCAAAATGACGCGCAACCAAAACAAATCAGTTTTTCAACTGATGGGAGTTAGATACGCCATCCCGCCATTTGTTCAAGCAAATTAAATTCACGGTTTGCGGTTCGGCAAAAGCCGCGCTAATATCGGGGCAATTTATGGCTGAATTCACCCGCGCCGACGGTCGCGCCGCAAACCAACTTCGCCCGCTGCATTTTCAAAATCACATCGCGCCGAACGCCACCGGCTCGACGCTCATCGAATGGGGCAACACGCGCGTCATCTGCGGCGTGACCGTCGAGGAATCCGTGCCGCGCTGGATGAAAGAGCAAAAAATTTCCGGCGGCTGGCTCACCGCTGAATACTCGATGCTCCCCTACTCCACTTTGGAACGCAAACCGCGCGATATTTCCAAAGGCAAACTCGATGGCCGCTCGTCTGAAATTCAAAGATTGATTGGCCGCTCGATTCGCGCGGCGATTGATTTGGAAAAAGTCGGCGCACGGACGATTTGCGTGGACTGCGACGTTTTGCAAGCTGACGGCGGAACGCGAACCGCCGCAATCACCGGCGCATTCGTTGCCCTTTCGCTCGCGGTGAAAAAATTATTGGCCGGGAAAAAAATTACGGAAAACCCAATCTTAAAATCTGTCGCCGCCGTGAGCGTCGGAATTGTAAATGGCCAGTCGTTTTTGGATTTGTGTTACACGGAAGACGTTGCGGCGACGGTAGACATGAATCTCGTGATGAATTCCGCCGGTGAATTCATCGAACTTCAAGGCAACGGCGAGGAAGCCACGTTCACCGAAAAACAACTCGCCGATTTGCTCGCGCTCGGAAAATCCGGCATTCGCGAATTACTGGTCGCGCAGGAAAAGGCTCTGACGTAAATCCACCATGTCGTCTTCCAAATCCTTGCCGCCAAAAGTCGAACCATCGCAGCCCACCCGATTGCTGCTCATTCGTCATGCTGAAGTCGAACTGCGCTATCAAAGTGTTTTCGGCGGACGCATTGACATGAAACTTTCCGAACGCGGCCATGTGCAGGCCAAAAAACTCGCGAAATTTTTGCGCGACAAAAAATTTGACGCCATCTACGCCAGCCCGATGAAGCGTGTGCAGCAAACTTTCGCCCCGTCACGCAAACATCATCCGGTCAAGCCGATCATTTTTCCCGACCTTCGGGAGATTGATTTTGGCGACTGGACAGGATTCGGCTGGGACACCGTGCGCGAAAAGTTCGGCATCCAGCCTTACGAATGGCTCGACAAAATCGAACTCGGCGTCGTGCCGAACGGCGAAAGCACTGTCCATTTCCGCACTCGCGTTGAACCCTGTCTACACAAAATCATCCGCAAAAATCGCGGGAAAACGGTCGCCATTTTCTGTCACGGCGGCGTCATCCGCATGATGCTTGCGATTCTGCTCGACCTGCCGCTGCCGAAAACCGCCGCTTTTGAAATTGAATACACCAGCGTCACACAAATCGCCATGCACCCGCACTTGAATGAAATTGAATTGCTCAACTTCACACCGTGGCGCGATCTGATTGCATGAAACAAAAACCGCTCTGGCGAATTTCCGTCGTCACGACGCTTGAAGCCGAAGATGCCGTGAGGGAATTGCTGGGAATGATTTTTAATCGCGGCGTTTCGTCTTACTTCAATGTTGAAACGCAAATGAGCGTCATTTCGGTCTTCTGCGAATCAAAACCGGCTGAAATCGTTCGCAAAGAAATTTCCGCCGGACTTAAACGAATCAACAATTGCGGATTAAAAATCGGCTTGGGAAAAATCGTAATTACAAAAATACGCCGTGAAGATTGGGCTGAATCATGGAAACGACATTTCAAGCCAATTGAAATCGGCGGTTCGCTGCTCGTCAAACCCAGTTGGAGCAAACGTCGTCCGCTCAAAAAACAAGCCGTTGTCGTTCTTGATCCTGGATTGAGTTTTGGAACAGGGCGACATCCGACAACGGCATTTTGCCTTGAAGAAATAGTCAAACGCCGGACAAAAGGCAGACAATCCTTTCTCGATCTGGGAACTGGTTCAGGAATTCTGGCAATCGCGGCGGCAAAGCGCGGTTACAAGCCGGTTTGCGCCATTGATTTTGATCCTGAAGCTGTTCGTGTCACGCGCGCAAACGCCCGCGTGAACGGCGTTTTGAAAAAAATCCAAATCGGTTGCGACGACGTGACTCAATTTCCAATAAAGCCGAAACTGCAATTTGATTTAATCTGCGCGAACTTAATTTCAACTTTGCTTGTCTCAGAGCAGAAACGAATTGTGAACCAATTGCAACGCGGCGGAACGCTCGTGTTGGCCGGAATTTTGAGATTGGAATTTTCACAAGTGCAAACAGCTTATGAAAAATTGGGCTTGAAACTGGCTTCGGCAAAAAGTGAAGGTGAGTGGCGTTCGGGTTCATTTTGTTTTGCGTAAAAAAATTTGAACGAATGAGGCAATGTGCGCGTCTTATGTGTGACGATTGAGTAACGGTTCTGAAACGAGTTTGCGATAGTTGGCATCATTTACGCTGTATGAGTTTAGGAGAAAGGAATCGAGTTATGATGAAAACACTGGAAGCCATAGGCGAAGCAGTCCGCAATCCAAAATATCCGTTCCGAAAAGCGGAACATCAACCCAAAAAGGCGCTGAAACATCGCTACGAGCGCCGCAAAATAAAAGAATACCTGCATCTCGGAGATTGGCTGGCTGAAGAAATGGCGTAAGTCCCGATTTTTTCAGGCTGTTCAAAAAGTGCCAGTTTGTTTCAATAAAAACTGGTTCGCAGGAAAAGTCACCGCTGGCAGTCCGAACAGATTCCAAAAAATTCCAGCTTGTGCGTCACGGCTTTGAATTTGTTTTTCGCGGCGATGCGCTTCTCGATTTTTTCAGGAAAACATTCTTCGATCTCGACGACTTCGGAACAGTTTGTGCAAACCAGATGATGATGATGGCCGTCGTCATTTTCACCGACGAGTTCAAACCGCGCCGCGCCATCGCCGAAATCAAACCGCTTCACGATGCCCATTTTTTCGAGCAGGTGCATTGAGCGGTAAATCGTCGCGAGGTCGCATTGGCCTTTTGGCATTTCCGAAAAAATTTCCTTGTTCGTGAGCGGATGCGGATGCGCGCGTAAAATTTCCAGAATCGCCGCGCGCGGGCCGGTGATTTTCCGCGATTGCCCTCGCAAACGGTTCGTAAGCACAGACATTTCCTGTCGCTTGTGCGAATGTGAATGGGCGCGCTTGGTCACGTTTCAAAAATCTCACCGACGGCGTAAAAAAGCAATGGCATTGTGTTTCAAAAATGTTGAATCGTCAAAAAGTTAAACCGTTGAACCGGATTCCGGTTCAACGGTTTAACGATTCAGCCATTCAGCAAAAATCATTTCATCAGCAACATCTGACGCGCGCGTTTGATGGCCTTGGTCAAGCGGCGCTGATAATGCGCGGGCATGCCCGTGTATTTGCGCGGCAGGATGCGTCCCTGGTCGGTGACATATTGCCGGAGCAGATTCGTGTTCTTGAAATCAAGCGCGTCCTCGGTGAAATCAATTTTCGGCTTCGGGCGCGGCGTGCGTTGTTCCGTCGAGCGGCGGTTGCCGCGCTTGTCTTTGTCGGTATTCGTCTTGCGAGGCATGATTATTTGATCTCCTTGTGCAGCGTGTGGCGGCGCAGAAACGGATTGAACTTCTTAAGCTCCAATTTTTCCGGTTTCAATTTCTTATTGCGCGTGGTCGTGTAGCGCGAGGGCGACTTGCCTTCCTTGCGCGCTTCGCTGCATTCGATGGTGATGATTTCGCGTGCCATAAATTATTCCTATTATTCCTTTTCTTTCGTCGCCTTCGCTTCTTCCGGCTGCTCGTCCTCGTCCGTTTCAACTTCCGTGACGCCGCCGTTGTCAACCGTGCCGAGCGCGCCGATGCGACGTTGACGCAATGCGCCATCGCGTTCCAATTGCGCCTGCGCCTCCACCGTGAAACGAGTCCAGGGGATCGCTTCGAGCCGAGCGCGCGGAATTGATTTGCCGGTCAATTCGCAGACGCCGTATGATTTTTTCTCGATGCGCTTGAGCGCCTCCTCGATTTCATAAACCGCGTCCTGGTCCGCCGAAAGCAGGCTCAACGCGAAATCGCGGTCAAAATTGTCCGTGCCCGAATCCGCCATATGCAGGCTGTAGCCGGGCAGTTCCTGCGCCGATTCCTTCGCCAGACCGTTCATCTGATGCAACAACTGCTCGCGCAATTCCAGCAGCCGGTTGTAATACTTCTGCCATTCGCCCTTGATTTTCTTTGCGTCAACGGCGGTGAGGTTCGCCTTCGACATCGGTCGGCCCAGAATGGACGCCGAAGTGGTGGGCATCTGCGATTTGCCGCGCGGGGCGGCCTTTTTAATTTCTTTTTTCTTCGCTGTCACAACATTAAAATAATTTTCGGCAACTATGCCGGTTCATTAAGAGCGTTGGAATCTAGCAGACAAAATTAAATACGCCACACAAATTTTCAAAAAATTATTAGACGGCAATTGAAGTATTCAATAACAGGACAGCTTGATGATTTGCATCAAGTTTGCCTTTAGAACCGCGTAAAAAATCAACTCCTTAAATTTTTCCCAATGTGATGCTTTTTCCTTTTTCAATTTTCAAATCAATGGTTTTGCCTCCATAACTGACACGACAAGGCGCGCCCGTGTCTGAACGGATTATCGCCATGGTTAATTTTCCATTTTGCCAGGTTTCGTCCACTTGAAATCCTCCGCGCGCGCGCAGGCCTGAAACTTTTCCGTTTTTCCATGCGTCCGGCAACGCAGGCAACAGATGAATAACGCCATCCTGACTTTGCAACAGCATTTCGCCGATGGCCGCCGTCATGCCAAAGTTGGCGTCAATCTGAAATGGCGGGCCGGCATCGAACATATTGGCATAAACACCACCGCCGCCATCGTAACGAACGTCCATGCCATTGACGAGGGCAAGCCCCTTGCGCACGAGCGCCCACGCGCGATTGCCGTCGTCCAGCCGCGCCCACAACGCGGCTTTGTAGGCGAGCGACCAGCCGACGCCATCGTCGCCGCGCACGATCAAAGATTTACGGGCGGCCTGCGCCAGATCCGACGTCGTGACCGGGGAAATTTCATCGCCGGGATACAAACCCCAAAGATGCGACACATGGCGATGGTGCGGCTCGGGTTCCTGATATTGTTCCAGCCATTCCATGATGCGTCCGTCGGAACCGATTTGCGTCGGCGCAAGTTGCGCGCGTTTGGAAATCAATTCATTTCGGAAATCCTCGTCAACGCCAAGAATTTTTGACGACTCAATGCACGCGCCAAATAAATACCGCACCATTTGTTGCATCACAGTCGGTCCCATGCAGATGGCCGCTTGCTGACCATTGGTCATTTGAAAATGATTTTCCGGCGAATTCGACGGAGCGATGACGAGCCAATGATGTGTCGGTTCTTCAATCAACATATCCGCGTAAAATTGCGCCGCGCCTTTCATGATCGGGTAAGCCCATTGCAAAAAATTCCGGTCTTGCGTGAACAAATAATGATCCCATAAATGCTGGCACAGCCACGCCGAACCACCGCTGAACGAACCCCAGTTGGCCGATTCGCCCGGCGACGTGAAACCCCACGGATTCGTGATAACATGCGCCACCCAGCCGCGCGCGTTGTAATAATCATGCGCCGTTTTCGCGCCCGGTTCCTGCAACGAATAAATCAGCGCGAACAATGGCTGCGTCAAATCGGAAAGATTGCAAACTTCCGCCGGCCAATAATTCATTTCCACGTTCACGTCCAGATGCCAGTCACCCGTCCATGGCGTGTGGATTTCTTCCGCCCAGATGCCTTGAAGATTCGGAGGCAATCCGCCTGGTCGCGACGAGGAAATCAAAAGGTAACGGCCAAAATTAAAATACAGCGCCGCCAGACTCGGATCGCCCGGGCCATTTTCAGCCGTCTTGAGGCGTTCATGCGTCGGTTTTTCCGCCGCCGCCGCGTCGAGCGGTTCAAGTTGAAGTGAAACGCGCTGAAAATATTTCTGGTAATCCGCAACGTGCGCCTTGCGCAGCGACTTGTAGGATTTTTTTGCGGCCAGATTCAAATCGTTCAGCGTCGCCCCCTGCGGGTCTTTCGTTTGCCGTCCGGCGAAACCTTGATAATCCGTTCCTGCCGCGATCAGCAAAATAACTTCATCGGCTTTGCTCACGCTCAAAACATTTCCGTGGACGGAAACCTGCCCGCCTTTGTTCAAAACGCGGATGCGCGCGACATAACGAACGCCTCCGCCGCCCAAGCCGTTGTCCAACTGGCCAATCATCAGCAAACCATTTTTTCCATCGGCAACGGTTTCAAATCGTTCCGGACGGTCAAGCCGCGCGTCGAAGGAAATTTGTTTGGACTTGTCCGCGCTCAAGCGCAGAACCATCACCTGATCCGGCGCGCTCACAAACATTTCGCGCGTGAATTCAACGCCGCCGCGATTGAATTGCACGTTTGCCACCGCGTCGTTGAGATTCAATTCGCGCCGATAATTTGTGACTGGCGCGTTCGTGTCACCAGCGAATGCCAAATGAAGATTTCCAAGAACTTGATAGCATCCATACTGATTGTTGCCAGTGCCGCCGCTGGAGCCGGGGCCTTTGCAGGTGAAGTTCGCGTTCACGAGCGCCTCGGCTTCGGGATTTTTCCCTTCGAGCAGCAATTTTTGTATCTCCGGCAAAACTTTGTAGGCGTCCGGCCGGTCGGCGTCTTGGCGCGAGCCGGACCAGACGGAACTTTCGTTCAGCACAATCCGCTCGTCGTTCACGCCGCCAAACATCATCGCGCCCAGCCGTCCATTTCCCAGCGGCGACGATTCCGTGAAATTTTTTGCGGGGGTATTGAACCAGATCGCCGTTTCTGACGGAACAGATTTGTTTTCCGCAGCGAACAATTGCAGCGCGACGGTGAGCGCAAAAATAAAAATACAAAACGAAACGCCGGTTTTTTTTGTTTTCATAAAATCATTTGTCCAGTCGCAGGATAAATCCGCCGCGCGGCGGAATTTCATGCTGCCATTCATTTGAGCTTTTCAGCGGCGCGGCGTTCACCTGCATGTTCGCATTTTCGCCCTCGGAAATCATCAGCCGATGCTGAAATTTTTTGAACGCGGACAAATCCAGATTCACCGGCAAAGATTCGCTCGTTCCGTTGATGCCGGCGATGAACCAGCTTTTGCCGGTGCGCCGCGCGAACACGACAATCTGTCCCGGCTCGCCGATTAAACATTTGGTTTCGTCCCAGCGCGCGGGTGCATCACGGAAAATTTGCAACGCTTCCGGCGGCAACGATTCAAAAAATTCCGGCTTGTCGGCGTAATGAATGATTCCAGAAGTAAAAATGAGCGCGGCGGCCAATTGATGCGCGGCGGTCGTCGTGCGTTCGTATTTTTTCGGCGAACAGGCGACGGGTGTGACATCCATCGGGCCGATGGCATTTCGCGTGAACGGTAATACGGTGTCGAGTTCCGCCGCTTTTTCCGTGTAACGCGGCTCATAAAAATAAGATTCGCTGCCTAGAACTGCTTCACAGCTTAAAAAATTCGGCCACGTCCGTTGCCAGCCGCGCGGAATTGTGCAGCCATGCAGATTCACGACCATTTTTCGCGCCGCCGCTTCGCGCATCAATGCCTGTTGCGCGGCGATGGCTTCCTGACGATCCGAGCACCAAAAATCCACTTTTACGCCGCGAACTCCGGCGGCGACCATTTCATCCAGTTTTTTCGCGCTTCGTTTCGGATAATAAAAATCGGTCGCAAACAGCCACGCCAG
Organism: Verrucomicrobiia bacterium; assembly: GCA_036501565.1. Lineage (GTDB taxonomy): Bacteria > Verrucomicrobiota > Verrucomicrobiia > Limisphaerales > UBA11358 > UBA11358. Next base: position 8,543 of record DASYAA010000085.1, on the reverse strand, counting down.
CGGCATGACGCTTTTGCTTTTCGCATAACCGGCAATCGGCTTTAATCCCGGTTCCCACCAGCCGGCGTCGAACAAGGTATATTCCCAACCCATTTTCACGGCGAAGTCGGTAAATTCATCGAACAAATTCGTCGTGTCCGGCCCGTCGGGATACGACCACCACGCCCACGACGCGCGACCGGGTTTGATCCACGATGTGTCGGCAATTTTTGACGGCGACGCGAGATCAGTCACCAGAGTTTCCGTTGCAACGTCACCGGCAGCTTTTCCCAAAACAATCACGCGCCACGGCATCGTCCACGGCAAAGTGTAACGCGGTTCGGGGCCAAACTTGTTGGTGTAACCTTTCGTAGTTTCATCGGCCAAAGGAAAGGCGATGCGATAAACTCCGCCGGAACAATCGGGATTCAAATGACATGCGCAATAAGATTCGTCCGTGCCCGATTCCGTCAACAAAACCCATGTCGCCGCATCGGAAACATGGAATAGTGCGGGAAAAGCCCATCCGACGGCTTTCGCCCGCGAGTCCGGCGGCGGATCACCCGGCGAAACAGAAAAATAAAAATCTTCGTATGCCGGCGTGTAGGGCCCGGCGGCGTGATAGGGTTGCATCCAGCCGCGCGCGTCGAGCGGAATCGCGAAACTGGTCAATTCAGATTCAATGACGCGAACGGAATTATTTATTTCGGCAAAACGATAACGAAATGCGACGCCTTCGTCGCTCGCGGCCAAATCAATTTCAATTGGAATTTTATTTTCGTTTTCAAAAATCAGAGCGCGAAAATTCAAGCGATGATTTATTTGCGGCTGCGGTCCAGCGAACAATTCATATTTTTCGCGACGACTTTCCATTTTTCCCGCGCTTTGAAAAACCAGTCGGCGCTCGAAATTTTGATCGTCGCGCTGAAGGCCAAGCGGAGATTGTTGAATGACAATTTTTCCGGCGCGCGAAACTTTGTAACTCAATTTTCCGTCGGCGAGCGAAACGGAAATTTTACATTGTCCATTCGGGGAAGCCAACGACCATGAATTTGTTTCGGCCAAGCCCGCAGCCGGATACATCACTTGCGATAAAACGAGCAACGCAATCGGCAAAAGCAACGGGCGGATATTTTTTAATTTCAAAATCATGAATTTATTCAAATCGAAAACGCTATGTTGGCAAATAAGTGTCGAAGAGACTGCGAACCTGTAATTGTTGGACGAAATTATCCTTGCTCAACAATTTTTTGGGCTGAACCAAAATCGTCTGCGATGCGTCCGGCGTGATATGAATAAAATTGTCGGCATATTTTGCATCCGCATTTTCAAGTTCCAGCCACGTCCAGAGCGCAGGTTTTTCGGATTTAATTGTCACTAAAAATCCCCCGCTTGATTCCTCAACAATTGTCGTAAGTTTAGGATCAACCAATTTCAATTCCTTTGGCAGCACAAGCGAAACCACGTTTTCAGAAACGATCTTTCCGTTCGCCTCAAGTTTCAGCCACGCCAGAAAACCATTCGCGCCGAGTCTTTGGATTTGCTCTTGAAGATTCAGCGTTTTGACTTTTTCGCTTTTTCGCGCCGGAATTTCCAAAGCCATGGATTCTTGCGCCATCGGTTTGCCGTCCAAATCAGCCAAGGTCCAAGTTAATTTTCCGTGATGCGATTCCAACAAATCGCTCGTGACAAAAATTTCAATCGTTCCGTCCTTCGCATTTTCCAAACCGGAAACGAGAATCGGCGAATAAAATTTTCGCGCCATGTAATGCAGCGCTTTCCAGCGGCCAAAATAATCTACCGACGACCAGCTCATGCCTGGCCAGATGTCGTTGTATTGCCAGAAAATGCAGCCCATGGATTTCGGCATGGTTTGCCGCCAGTATTCCGCACCGATTTTGATGCCGTAACCTTGCAAAATTTGGCTCAACCAAAGAGTTGTCTCGAAATCCTTCGGCGCGTTAAAATAGTGGTGAATCATGTCAACCATCTTTTGGTTGCCCTCCAGCCCGCCGGAACGTTCATGCCATTTCATCACCGGCGTCACGACGGACGCGCGATCTTCTTCGTTGGTGAAAGCGCGGACGGTTTTTGGTTCGGGAAAAGATTGATAACCGAACTCGCTCATGAATCCCGTCTGCGTGCGATAGGCGTCAAACATTTTTGGCCCGTGCCAGACGTCCCAGTAATGCGTGTCGCCGCAATCGGGACTGCCGGAAACGTAATTGGCCTGCGGCGCGAGTTCCTGAACCTGTCGTGCGATCAAATTCTTGAACAATTTGTCGTAATCAGCCGTGCTCATCCGATTCGGTCCCCACGTCGGCCCTTCCCACCACGATAAACTGATTTCATTATTGCCGCACCAGACGGCGATGCACGGATGATGTCGCAGTCGTTGCAGATTATCGCGCACTTCGAGCCGAACATTTTCCATGAATTTGTCGTCAAACGCCGGATATGCGGCACAGGCAAATTTGCAATCCAGCCAGACGCAAATGCCCATTTCGTCGCACGCGTCGAACAACTCGTCGTCTTCGTAATAACCGCCGCCCCAAAACCGCAGAAAGTTCATGTTGACGGCGGCAGCGTCTGCGACGTAACGCCGCAAAATTTCCGGCGTCACGCGGCTGGTGAATGAATCGCACGGAATCCAATTCGCGCCTTTGGCGAAAAATGGAACGTCATTCACTTTGAACTGCAATGGATTTCCATTTTCCGGCAAAACGATTTTCAACTCGCGCAAACCAATGCGTTTGCTTGTGCTGTCAACGGTGTTTCCATTCGCGTCAAGCAATTCGACATGAACATCGTAAAGCGGCTGTTCGCCCATGCCGTTCGGCCACCAAAGTTTTGGATGTTTGATTTCCAATTCGCCGCGACCTTTTCTGTCAAAAATTTCAATCGTTTTTTTGGCGACGGATTTTCCATTGTGCAAAATCGTCAGTTCGGCTTGAAATATTTTTTTAGTTTCGGCGACGATTTCCGCATTCACTTGCACATCCAGCGCGACTTTATTTTTGTCCGAGTGATTTTGCGAAATCAAAACGTCGGCGACGCGGCCTTGATTGAAAGTTTCGAGGCTGATGTTTTTCCAAATGCCGCAACTGGGCAAATTCGGACCCCAATCCCAGCCGAAGCTGCACGGCTCCTTGCGAACCCACGCGCGGTCTCTTACAAATTTATCGGGTTCTTGATCGGTGCTTTCCCGCTGCTTGATGTAAGTGAATGGCGATTCAAATGAAACTTCGATGGCATTTTCGCCGGCGTGCAAAATGGATTTCACGTCGAATTCCCAAAGGCGAAACATATTGTCCGCGCGGCCAATTTCCTGTCCGTTGATTTTAATGGTCGCCAGCGTGTCCAGACCTTTGCAGCGCAGCAACACGCGGTCGTTTTTCAAAACCTCGTCCGGCACAGTAAAAGTGCGCTGGTAAATCCAATCGCTTTCGCCGACCCATTGGACATCCTTTTCGTTGTCGCGATAAAATGGATCGGGAATTTTTCCGGCGGCAAGCAAATCGGTGTGAACGCAGCCGGGCACTTTCGCTGAAATCCAGTTACTTTTGCCAGCTTGCGAAACCCGCCAGTTGCCGTTCAAATTCAAGCGGCGCGGAATTGAAATCGTAGTCGCGCGGCAAATGGAAACCAGCGGTTCCCACGCAAACGCCGCCGCCGTGGCCGTCGCTGTTGTAATCAAAAATTTTCGCTTCGTTATTTTATGCTGCATAAATGAGCCGTAAGTTTTCGGCTGATTCGACAAATTTTGACGCCAAATGCTCTTGCTCATTTTGTTTCAGAAATTCCAAAGGATGGCGGCGAATCTTCCGTTGTCGCGCCCCAATTCAGATTTGGCGAATCGCCCATGACAAATTTAATGGAAGCGCCTCGCTGCAACTCATCCACCGTCAGCCACAATTTTGAATTCGCTTTGCCGTTCACCATCATGCTTTGAATGTATTTGGCATCGCGAGAAGCATTCTCCGCGATGATTGTGACTTTTTTTCCGTTGGGCAAATGCAAAACAGCTTTCGGAAACAGAGGGCTTAAAATCGTCACGCCACCGATGCCGGGAATTTCGGGATACATTCCCAATGCGTTGAAAATATACCAAGCCGACATCGCGCCGCTGTCGTCATCGCCGGGAATGCCGACGGGCTGATTGTGAAAACAGCCCAGCATAATCGCGCGGATTTTCTCCTGCGCCTTCCACGGTTCTTGCAACCAATTATAAACCGGCATCACGCCAAAACACGGCTCGTTTCCTGCGTCGTAAAATTTGCTTTGATACGAATAACCCGTCGCGAGATTTGCCGTCAATTCATCCAATTCGGCTTCGGCTTTTTCTTTGCCGAGCATGACAAACAACCTGTTCAAATTAAACGGAACCGTCCAAGTGTATTGCACGGAATTGCCTTCCATAAAACCGTCGCCAGAAGAACGGTCGAACGGTTGGACCCATTTGCCATCCGCATTTTTGCGCTGCATATAACCTTGCGCGGGATTGACCAGATTGAAAACGCTCTGTGCTCGTTTGAGAAAATAATTATAATTTTCTTCGTCGCCGGTCGTTTTGCAGATTTGCGCGATGGAAAAATCCGCGACGGAAAATTCGACGTTTTTGGAAACGGAATAATCCGTCACGTCGGCGGGAGAGTAGCCGTATTTTTCGTATTCGGACAAATGATCCCAACTGTAATTCAAATTGCGCCCGCACCAGCGCTGGTTTTTTCCCGAATCCACCATGACACGTTTCAGCGCGGCCAGATCAAAATTCGTCGCGCCAAAAGCGTAGGCGTTCGCGATATAAGGATCGGCGGGATAACCGGCCATAACCAAAGTCTCGTCGTTATACAAACTCCATAACGGCAGTCCGCCGCCGCCTTTGTATTGCGTCTGCTGCGACATGGCCAGAAATGATGAAATGAAATCGCCCGCTGCATCGGGATAAAGCAAACCCCACAATTGCGCCTGCGTGCGGTAAGTGTCCCAGCCGGAAAACGTCGCCAGAAAATGATGGCCTGTCGGGACGGTGTGAATTTGATTGTCCATTCCGACATATTGGCCGTTCACATCTTCAAAAATGGACGGCAACATCAAAGAATGATAAAGCGCCGTGTAAAAAATCGTCGTGTCTTCGCGCGTTCCACCTTCAATTCGAATTCGATTCAAGCGATTGTTCCAATCGTTGCGCGCTGCAGTTTTCACGGCGGAAAAATTCCAGCCGGGAATTTCCGTTTCCATGTTCAATTTTGCGTTAGCAATGCTGACAAAGGAAATGCCTACCTTCATCGTCACGCGTTGCTTTTTGGCGCAATCAAAAGTCAGATAACTCGCCAGTCCAGCACCGCTGACGGAAGTTGAGCCGGGATTTTTTTCATCATTTTTCCACGTGCCAAAATTTTGGAATGCCCGGTCAAATTGCGCTGCGAAATAGACGACATATTCGCTGCCTTTGATGCCGCAAAAACTGCCGCTCTTTGCCCAGCCGGAAATCGTGCGGTTGGTGGGATCAATGAAAATGGCTCCATCCATCAATCCCACGCCGTCGGCATTGGGATTCAAAATCAAATTGGCATTTGCCGTGGCCGGAAAATCAATGTGCGCGATGCCCGACCGCGCTTTCACCGTATTTTCAAAGTGGATTTTCCACGTGGAAAGTTCGACCGAATAATATCCGGGCGTTGCAATTTCATTCGTGTGAGAAAAAATTGAACTGTAAGCATTTCGATTTTCAACCGGCGAAACATTCAAATCGCCCGTGCAGGGAACAAACGGAAGTTCGCAAGCCGCGTTGCAGCCCACACCGCTCAAGTGGATGAGGCCAAAGCCATACAGCCGGTCTTGACCATAGTTGTAACCAGACGGACAATAGGCGCCCTGATTTGGTTCCAAAGTGTGCGGACTCCAGGAAATCATACCCAGCGGAACCTGCGCGCCGGGATAAGTATTTCCCGAGCCGACCGCCGTGCCGATGAATGGGTTCACGTATTGAACCAAATCGGCGGCAAAAATTCGCGCGCAACAAAACGCGGCGAAAAAAATAGAATAAAATAATTTCTTCATCATGGAAAAATGATGAGCAATTTTGAACCCCTTTCAAATCAAGAGTCCAGTTCAATCACACAAGCTTCGAGTGCTTTGGAAGATGAAGGCAAAATGCCGTCGCGCATGAGTTCTTCGCCGGTAAAAGTTTTGCCTTCCTGTTCCATCGCTGCTCGACCGGGCGCAGGATTCATTTCGTGAATGGTATAATTCTTTGCCGGATCAAGTCCTTGCGGACGCACGGGAACATTTTCGCCATCCTGCAATTGAAAAGCAAAAACAACCGCGCGTGATTTGTCGGGCGAAACAAAATTTTCCGCACCACGAAAACTTTCATGCGGATTTTCAAGCCGATACAAATCGCCAAGTTGCGTGACTTCGCGAATTTGTTTGTAAGCGCTAATCGCTCCGGCGCTAATCGCTTTGTCTTCCGCCGACAATTTCGTCAAATCCAAATCCATGCCGAAGCGCGCGCTCATCGCCACGCTGCACGCAAAGTGCATCGGACGATTTCCCCAATGCGTGACGTGACTCGCAATGGCCATCGGCGGAAAAAAGTAGGAATAATCCCATTGCATTGGCACGCGTTGCGCAGGGTCGGTGTTGTCGCTCGGCCAAAATTCGTGAAAGTATTTCAACGCGCCGTAATCCACGCGTCCGCCGCCGCCGGAACAAAGCATCATTTCCGTGTCGGGAAAATTTTTCGCCATTTTATCCATCAACGCGTAAAGCGCGTGGACATAATCAATCCAAAGTTCCGATTGCCGATCCGGCGCAAGATACGACGAACCCGGTTGCGTGAGGTAACGATTACAATCCCATTTTGCGTAAGTGATGTTCGGAACGCCAAGAATGCTTTGAATCGTTTTCCATTCAAACTGCTGCACTTCCGGTCGCGTCAAATCCAGCACGAGTTGATTGCGCTGCAATTCCAATTCGCGTTTTGGTTGTGCAATCACCCAGTCAGGATGTTCGTGAAACAATTCGCTGTTCGGGTTGACCATTTCCGGTTCCATCCAAATTCCAAAACGCAAACCGTCTTGAACGGCGGCAGCGGCGAGCGGCGCGAGACCATTTGGCAGACGCGAACGATTCGGTTGCCAATCGCCGAGGCCGGCGTGGTCGTTCACGCGCGGATATTTATTTCCGAACCAGCCGTCGTCCAACAAAAATAATTCCACGCCCAATTCTTTGGCCGGCTCAAAAAGGCTGGCGATGCGATTGAAATCAAAATCAAATCCCGTCGCTTCCCAATTGTTCAAAAGAACGGCGCGCGTTTTGTGGCCGTCGCGCATTCCAAAATCACGCGCCCAACGATGAAATTTTCGGCTCATGTCACCCAAACCATGATCGCTCCACACCCAAATCATTTTTGGTGTGGTGAAAATTTCGCCCGGCGGCAAATGATACGCGGACGCAAATGGATTGATTCCGCACAATGCGCGGACGCTTTCGTTGTTGTCGTCAAACGCGAGCTGAAAACTGCCCGACCACGCAAGCGAACCGGCCAAAACTTCGCCGTTGGTTTCCGTCGCGTTGCCGTTGAGTGAAAGAATAAAATTTGGATTTTGAAATTGATCTGCGCGCACGCCGAGTTTGGAATCCAAAATTTTTGTGCCGGGCGTGATTTTTTCGGTAATCGGACTTAACATTTCCTTCGCCCAATCGCCAAAAAAATGCGTAAGAAAAACATTTGTCGTGAGCAGCAACGATGTCGAAGCCATGCGTTCCAAAATAATTGGCGCGGATTCCTGTTGCCGAATTTCTTCCCATTGCTCGATCAAATCTTCGTCACGATGCGCGCGAAAAAAAATTGTGACTTCCAACGGATAAGCAGGATCGCGCAATTGAATTTGCGTCAACTCAATGTCCGGCGTTTCATTTGTTTGCGTGAAATTTTCAAATTTCAAATCGGTTGAAGTGTTTCCGTCCGCATGGATAACCTGTAGCGCCGGCTCCCAAACGTAGCCATCGCCGGCTTGCGGATAACTTTCATCATTGCGTTGAAGTTTTGCATTTGAATCTTCCGCGCCAATTGGAATTTGATAAAGCCGGCCGTCCTCGCCGACCTGAAAATTCACGGCAAAACTTTTCGTTTTCAGACTGAATGTTTGGGCAAACAGCGATGAACTGACGCAAACCGCCGCCGTCAGCACAATCCATTTGGCGAATGGAAATTTCATAAAGCAGTTGACAGATTTGAGCTTAAAAAATTCGCACTTAGATTTCATAAAATGCTTGAGACTTTGAATATAAGATTATTGGGAGTGCTTTCATAGAACGAAATTGTCAGGTTATGGATGATTGGTCATTCAAAATTCTTCAGCGAAGAAAATTAAACATTTCCGGCCAATACTATGCCACGGGAAATGGATAATAATTTAACCACTATGCCAGTTTAAGCATAGCGGCTAAAACTTTAAGTCGGGACAACCTTTGAGGAAACCATCCGGTGGTGATTTTTACTCTATTCAAAAAATTAATGGCAGTTTTCTCGCTCGTTCCGACGCTATAATTTCCCA
>DASYAA010000084.1:0-8703 GCA_036501565.1 Verrucomicrobiia bacterium | reverse complement strand
ACTGGATCAACAATTGCAACAGGAAGAACAGAAATCCAAACAGCTTCAGTCCGAAATCGAGGCGCTGCGCGATGACCCGAAAACCGTCGAGCGATTGGCGCGCGAAAAACTCGGCTACGCGAGGCCGGATGAAACGGTGATTCGATTTGAAACGCCCGCGACAAATGCGCCGCCGGTTCGCTCGCAATAGTTGCGAGGAAGGAAATTTCGGCGCGCTGGAAAAGGCCGCGAAGAAATCGTGAAATAAAAACTCATTGGACAAATCAAGAGACGAGGAGTATAAATGAATGCAAATCGAATAGGCATCATTGATGTGCTATGAAAACTTCGAGAATAATTCGTTTCGTATTGGCTGCGGTATTTGCCACGCTTGCGTGTGCTGGATTGCTCGCAGACGTAATTGGTTCGGCGGTTTTATTTTCAGTGCCGTGGCTATTACTTATGGGACGCGCGGAACTTACAAAACCAATTCCACGCAACGAGGGGTGGTGGACAATTGCTTTGATTGTTATTTTTTTAGCGGCGGTTCTCACGCTGCCATTTTTACATTTGCCCGCTACACATGATGCGGTGACGCATGGCATGAGTCATCCAGTAGTTGTCGCGGCTTTGTGGATTTTTTGGATGTGGGCGATTTATCGTCGCTGGCAGAACGAAAATGGAAAAGCTGATGCCTGACCTCGCTTTGGAAATTTTCACGTCAAAAAAATCAATCTTTTATCGTAAAAAACAAACGGCTCGGTTCATCACTGCGCCGTCTTTTTCTTCGTGAAGATGTGCGTCGCGTGGCCGTAATAGGCGTCCGCGCATTCCATCAACGTCTCGGACAACGTCGGGTGCGCGTGGATGGTCAGCGCGATGTCCTCGACAGTCGCGCCCATTTCCATCGCCAGCACAGCCTCGGCGATGAGTTCGCCCGCGCCCGCGCCCGTGATGCCCACGCCGAGCACGCGGTCGGTTTCGGGGTCAACAATCATTTTCGTCACGCCGTCCGTGCGGTCGAACGTCAGCGCGCGGCCCGACGCCGTCCACGGAAATTTCGCGACTTCGTATTTCACGCCTTTTTCCTTCGCCTCGTTCTCCGTCAAGCCGCACCACGCGATTTCGGGATCGGTGAAAACGACGGCGGGAATCACGCTGTCGAACGCGCTGTTCTCGCCGGTGATGACTTCGACGGCGATGCGCGCTTCCTTGTGCGCCTTGTGCGCGAGCAGGATGCCGCCCGCGATGTCGCCGATGGCGTAAATGGCCGGGTCGCTCGTCTGCTGCTGCGCGTTGATTTTCACAAAACCGCGTTCGTCGAGTTCAACCTTCGTGTTTTGCAGGCCTAGGTCCTTGCTGTTCGGCACGCGCCCGACGGAAACCAAAACGTGGTCGTAAAGTTCGGAAAATTTTTCGCCGTTGTATTCGGATTCGACTTTGATCTGTTTTCCGACGGTTGCCATTTTTGTGACTTTGGCTTTCAGGCGGATTTCCTTGAACATTTTTTTTGCGTTGGCGACAACTGGCCGCGCCAAATCTGCATCCGCGCCTGCCAAAATATTTTCCAACGCTTCGATCAAAGTGATTTTGCTGCCGAGCGCCGCATAAACAAAACCCAGTTCCATGCCGATGTAACCGCCGCCCACGATGAGCAAACTTTCAGGAATGTCCTCAATCTCCAGCGCGCCGGTGGAAGTCATCACGCGCGGATTGCCGAGGTCAAACGCCTTCGGCATCGCCGGAATAGAACCGACCGCGAGAATCGCCTGCTCGTATTCCACGAACTGCTGGCCGTTCTCCGTCTCGACGCGAAGTTTGTTCGAGCCTTCAAAATAACCGCGCCCGGCAATGACTTCGACGCCGCGCATTTTCGCGAGCGTTGCCACGCCGCCGCTCAACTTGGCAATGATGCCATCTTTCCATTCGCGCAATTTCGCGACGTCCACTTTCGGTTCGGCGAACGTGATGCCGCGATGCGCCGATTCGCGCGAGTTGACGATCTGATGCGTCGCGTAAAGCAGCGCCTTCGACGGAATGCAGCCGCGATTCAGGCAGACGCCGCCGAGCTTTTTCTCCTTTTCGATGAGAATGACGCGTTTGCCCAAGTCCGCCGCGTAAAACGCCGCCGCATAGCCGCCGGGACCTGCGCCAACAACTACGATTTCTGTTTTGATCGAATCCATACAAATTAAATCTTCACAACTTCTTCGCCGAAATTTTCAAACGCCTTCAACAAATCCACCGTGAACCGCGCCGCACTGCCGCCGTCAATCACACGATGATCGTAGCTCAACGCAATCGGCGTCAAAACCCGCGCCTCAATTTTTCCATCGCGCACGACGGGTTTCATCGCGCCGCGACCGAGACCGAGAATGGCGACTTCGGGTAAATTAATTATCGGCGTGAAATGCGCGCCGCCAATCGCGCCTTGATTGGAGATCGTGAACGTGCCGCCTTTCATTTCGTCGGCGGTGATTTTCCGGTCGCGCGCCTTCGCCGCGAGCAATTCCAATTCCTTCGCGAGATCGAGCATGGATTTTTTGTCCACGTCGCGGATGACGGGAACCATCAAGCCTTGATCCGTGTCCACCGCGATGCCGAGATGGATGTATTCCTTGATGACGATTTCGCTCGCAACTTCATCGAGGCTCGAATTAAACATCGGATGCTTCTTCAAAGTCTCCGCGACCGCTTTCAAAATAAACGGCGTGAGCGTGAGCTTGACGCCCTTCGCTTCGTAAGCCGCCGCGAATCTCTTGCGCAGCTCGCCAAGCTTCGTGAAGTCCGCGTTGTCGAATTGCGTGACGCGGGCAACGGTGTTCCAGCTTTCGGCCATGCGTCGCGCAATAACTTTGCGCAACGGCGTCACCGGCTTTTTGCTGACCGGTCCCCATTGCGAGAAATCAATTTGCACGGGCGCTGGTTTCGCCGAAGCAGCACTTGCAGCAACAGTCGCGGGTTTCGCCGCGGCTTTGACGAGCCTTTGGATGTAAGCGCGCACATCACCGATGACGATGCGGCCGCCGGATTCGCTACCGCGAATTTTTCCAAGATTGATTCCAAGCTCGCGAGCCATCTTGCGGATGGACGGCGCCGCCGCGACATTTTCGTCAGAAACTTCTTCTTCGACTTCGGCAGATTCCTCAACAACTTCTTCGGGTTCAGGCGTAGCCTGCGCGACAACTTTTTTCGCCGCCGGTTTCGGCGCAGTCGCAGCCACCGGAGCGGCAGCAGGCTGGCCGCTTTCCGTGATCGTGATGAGCCGCGCGCCGACACCGACGCGGTCGCCCGCCTTCACAAAAATTTTCGTGACGACGCCCACGCCCGTGGACGGGATTGACGCCACGGCTTTTTCATTTTCCAGTTCCAAAATCGCCTGATCCTTCGCGACCGTGTCACCTTCCTTGACGAAGATGTTGACCACGACGCCCGAATCCGCGCCTTCACCGAGTTTAGGAAGTTTTACATCCATAAATTAACAAGCAGACAGCTTGGAGAATAATACCACCGTTTTCCAGAAATAATTTTCAGGAAGAAGCTGCACGAACTCTTCAAATAAGCTGCGGCTGGATTTTTTCAGGGTCAACGTCCAAGTCTTTGATCGCTTGCGCGACGACTTCGCGACCAACCAAACCTTTTTCCGCCAGCGCGTAAAGCGTGCCGATGACGGTGGATTCCGCGTCCACTTCAAAAAATCTCCGCAACCGCGAGCGGGTGTCGCTGCGGCCAAAGCCGTCTGTGCCGAGCGTGAACAAGCCGCCCGGAACCCACGGCGCAATCTGGTCAGGCACGGTGCGAATGTTGTCGGAAACGGCGACGAATGCGCCCTGCTCTTTCGCCAGCAAAGTTTCGACGTAATTTTTCTTTGGTGCTTTCGTCGGATGCAACATATTCCAGCGCTGGCAACGAATCGCGTCTGTTCGCAAAAGTTTGTAACTCGTCGCACTCCAGACATCGGCGCTGACGCCGTATCTTTCTGCAAGAATTGTTTGCGCCTTGAGCGCGGAAAGCAAAATGGTTCCGCTGCCAAAAATGTGCGCCTTGATTTTTTTATCTTCCGCGCCGGGCTTGAATTTATACAAGCCTTTCAAGATTCCGTCTTCGACGCCCGCAGGCATCGGCGGCTGCGCGTAATTTTCATTGTAGAGCGAGAGGTAATAAAAAATTTCCTCGCCTTCGACATACATCCGGCGCAATCCGTCCGCGATAATGACCGCGAGTTCAAAGGCGAACGCCGGATCGTAGGGCAGGCACGTTGCAATCGTGCTCGCATGGAGCAAACTGTGGCCGTCCTGATGTTGCAAACCTTCGCCGTTGAGCGTCGTGCGACCGGAAGTCGCGCCGAGTAAAAAGCCCTTCGCCTTGATGTCACCGGCGAGCCAGAATTGATCGCCGACGCGCTGCGGGCCGAACATCGAGTAATAAATATAAAATGGAATCGTCGGCACGCTGTGCGTCGCGTAGCTCGTGCCGGCGGCGATAAACGACGCCATCGAACCAGCCTCGCTGATGCCTTCTTCCAAAATCTGCCCGTCCTTCGCCTCGTGATAATAAAGCAACGACTCCTTGTCCACGGGATCGTAAAGCTGCCCTTTGGACGAATAAATCCCGATCTCGCGAAAGAATGCGTCGAGACCAAACGTGCGCGCCTCATCGGGAATGATCGGGACAATATTCTTGCTGATGCCTTTGTGCCGGAGCAAAACGCGCAGCACGTTGCCGAACGCAGTCGTCGTTGAGATTTCCGAGTTTGATGCTTTGAAAAAGTCGGTGAAATAATCCAGCTTCGGCACGTCGAGCACGACGGGCTTGAATTTCCGTTGTGGCAGAAAACCGCCGAGCGCGTGGCGGCGCTCCAATAAATATTTTATTTCCGCGCTTTCGGCAGGCGGGCGATAAAATGGCGTTTCCGCGATCACGTCGTCAGAAATCGGAATGTTGAAACGTCCGCGAAATTCACGCAGCTCCTTTTCATTCATTTTTTTCTGGTTGTGCGTGATGTTGCGGCCTTCGCCCGCTTCGCCGAGGCCGTAGCCTTTGACAGTCTTTGCGAGAATCACCGTCGGCTGACCTTTGTGTGCGACGGCAGCTTTGTAGGCCGCATAAACTTTTTTTGTGTCGTGACCGCCGCGCAACAACTTGTGAATCTGTTCGTCCGACAAATGATTTACGAGATCGAGCAGTTCGGGATATTTGCCGAAGAAATGCTCGCGCGTGTAGCTGCCCGGCTCGACGCAATATTTTTGATATTCGCCGTCCACGCATTCTTCCATGCGCTTGAGCAACAGGCCGGACTTGTCGCGCGCGATGATCTCATCCCATTCGCTGCCCCAAATCACTTTGATGACGTTCCAACCCGCGCCGCGAAAAAGTCCTTCAAGTTCCTGGATGATTTTTCCGTTGCCGCGAACCGGGCCGTCGAGTCGCTGCAAATTGCAGTTAATGACCCAGATTAAATTGTCGAGACCTTCGCGCGTACCGAGCGTGATCGCGCCGAGCGATTCCGGCTCGTCCGATTCGCCGTCGCCGACAAAGCACCAGACTTTTGGTTCCTCGCCGGAAATCAATCCGCGCGCTTTCAGGTAACGATTGAACCGCGCCTGATACAGCGACATGATTGGGCCGAGACCCATCGAAACGGTCGGGAATTGCCAGAATTCCGGCATCAGATACGGATGCGGATACGACGACAGCCCGCCGCCTTCAGCAAGTTCCTGCCGGAAATTTTGCAGATGTTTTTCGTCCAGCCGGCCTTCGAGAAACGCGCGTGCATACATTCCCGGCGCTGCGTGGCCTTGGAAATAAATCTGGTCGCCGGGAAAATTTTCCGTCGCGCCGCGAAAAAAATGGTTGAACCCGATTTCGTAAAGTGTCGCCGCCGAAGCGTAAGTCGAAATGTGACCGCCTACGTTCGTCGTGGAATTTGCCTTGACGACCATCGCCATCGCGTTCCAGCGCATCAGACTTTTGATGCGCCGCTCCGTTTTCCAGTCCCCCGGATATTTTGGCTGTTGCTCGACCGGAATGGTATTGTGGTAAGGCGTGGTCATCTCGCCGGACGGACGCGGCGCGGAACGCAATTGTCCCACCAATTTTTCAAGCAACTGTGCCGTGCGTTCCGGCCCCTGGCTTTCCAGCGCCAGTTCAAAAACCGATTGCAACGACTCGCTCACTTTTTCGCCGTTGCCATTTCCATTGGAGATAGCGGCGGGACGCGAACTGTAAATTTCTTTAGTCTCAACGTTCACTGTGATTCAATTTTCCACATCGCGGCTGAATCCGCGAAAGAAATTAAAACCCAATCTGACGTTCAAAGCCAGAGAAATCAACGCCGACAAATGAATCATCTTGATCTGACATTTCCTTCGCCTGCCGAAAATCTCGCGTGTGATGAAGCCTTGCTCGATTGGTGCGAGGAAAACGGTAGTGAAGAAGTCCTGCGCTTCTGGGAATCGTCCGAAATTTTTGTCGTCGTCGGTTACGCAAATAAAATTGCGGCTGAAGTGAATGTTGAAAACTGCCGCGCCAGACAAATCCCCATTTTCCGGCGCTGTTCCGGCGGCGGAACGGTTCTGCAAGGCGCGGGCTGTTTGAATTACGCGCTCATTTTGCAAATCGCCGAAAATCCACCGCTTGCGAGCATTTCCAGCGCGAATCAATTCATCATGGAGAAAAATCGCGCGGCTATTGAAATTTTACTGAAACAGTCTGTCGAAGTTCGCGGACACACCGATCTTGCAACCGGCGGATTAAAATTTTCCGGCAACTCGCAACGCCGCAAAAAAAACTTCCTGCTTTTTCACGGAACTTTTCTTCTGAACTTCAATCTCGCGCTCGTCAGCGAGCTATTGCAAATGCCGTCCAAACAACCTGACTATCGCAACTGCCGCAGTCACAAGGAATTTTTGACGAATTTGAATTTGTCGGCAAATAAAGTGAAAATTTCCCTGCAAAAAATCTGGAAAGTGAATTTGCCGCTGCAAAATCCGCCGCTCGAAAAAATTTCCGAATCGGCTCGCAAAAAATATTCCACGCATGAATGGAATTGGAAATTTTAATTTTTTATGCAAAGTGGCTGAATCGGTGTCTATCTATTCATTATATGAAACATACGATTCGTTGGATTTTGGTTTCGGTGCTCGCTTGCGTCATTTGTTCGGCGGTTACATTTTCAATCGCTTATCATCGCGGTTACCAACGCGGCCACTGGAAAGGTTACGACGGCGGCATCGCAGAAAGCCGTTATGCTGAAAGTCTTGGATTATGCAATGCGTTGTGGATTTTACGAACCGGGACATTCCTCGCGCCACTCGTTCGATGGAAACGGAATGTTTTGCCTCGGCAAAAATATATTTCAACAATCCGACTCTCGGCTCCAATTCCGACACAGCGCTGGCAAAAGACTTGGCGATGTATCGCGCTGCCTATCGAACCAATAGCGCAGATTGGAATGATTGGGAGCGGAAGCTGGAAGTTCAATTGGCGAAAATAAAGTCAGACGATTACAAAGCGTGGAATAGCATCAGGATTATGCCAATGGACGCTGCGTCTAATACGGAGATAAAATCGAATCTTAATCAAAATTAACCGCCCGCCGCCATTCCAACACCCGTTCCCGGTTCAGTCTGGCCTTTTGGATCAAGCAGTTCGTCAATTTTCTTTTTGTCCAGACCGGAAATTTCCAGTGCGACTTCGCGGACGGTTTTGCCGGTTTCGTAAGCGACCTTCGCGATTTTTGCCGCTTTGTCATAACCGATTTCCGGCGCGAGCGCCGTGCACATCGCCAGACTTTTTTCAATGTTACTTTCGCATTTTTGCGCGTCAGCTTCCAAACCGGAAACGCAGCGGCGTCCGAAAACTTCACTTGCAGTTGTCAATAAATCAATCGCTTGAAGCAAATTATGCGCGGCGACCGGCAGCATTGTGTTCAACTCAAAATTTCCGAACGTGCCCGCAAACGTCACCGCCGCGTCGTTGCCGATGACCTGCGCGCCGACTTGAATCACCATTTCGCACATCACCGGATTCACTTTGCCGGGCATAATTGAAGAACCCGGCTGCGTCGCCGGCAATTTAATTTCACCCAAACCGCAGCGCGGGCCGGAACCGAGCCAGCGAACGTCATTCGCAATTTTAATCAAACTCACCGCAATGGTTTTCAATGCGCCGCTCGTCTCAACGAGCGCGTCAATCGCGCCTTGCGCTTCAAAATGATTTGTTGCTTCGCGCGAATTCAATTTCGCTTCGCGCGCGATGCCTTCAATCGTCCGCTTCGCAAATTCCAAATGCGTGTTGATTCCAGTTCCGACCGCTGTTCCGCCGAGCGGCAATTCGCCCAAATTCTTTTCCAAAGATTTCAGCCGCGCAATTCCATGTTCAATCTGGCTCGCGTAGCCGCTGAATTCCTGTCCAAGCCGAATCGGCGTCGCGTCCTGCAAATGCGTCCGGCCAATTTTCAAAACGGAGTCAAAGTCGCGCGCCTTTTTATCGAGCGCCGAATGCAATTCTTCGAGCGCTGGAATTAAATTGTGAACAACGCCATCGAGCGCGGCCAAATGAATCGCCGTTGGAATCACGTCGTTGGAAGATTGGCCGCGATTGACGTGGTCGTTCGGATGCACCGATTTGTCGCCGCGTTTGCCGCCGAGGATTTCAATTGCCCGGTTGGCGATCACCTCGTTGGTGTTCATGTTCGTGGAGGTGCCGGACCCGGTTTGGAAA
>DASYAA010000083.1:0-6876 GCA_036501565.1 Verrucomicrobiia bacterium | reverse complement strand
ACGCCGTCCTCCGCGTGGCCGGGCGTTTCGCGATGCGTCACGCGCAACCCGCCGAGGTGGACGATTTCCGCCGTCTTATTGCGCTGATCCACCGGAGCACTTTTTGAACCGGAATGTAATTTGGCTTTTGGAAATGCTTCGCGGATTTTCGGCAGCGCTTCGACGTGATCCCAATGCGAGTGCGTGATGAAAATATGTTTGAGCTGAAGTTGATTTTCCGCGATGCAATCCAAAATCGGTTTCGCATCAAGTCCTGTGTCGAAGAGCGCGGCGGCGCGCGTGACTTCATCCCAGACGAGAAAACAATTCACTGAAAGGCCGTCGCCGCTCGTTGTGAAAACGCGAATCTCATGCCATGCGGACAAATCTTTCGGCGACGGCAGCCAGCCGCTGGCGATGCCTTCGAGCTTTTGCGGATTGAGTCCAAGAATTTTTCCGAGCGCAGAGAAATTCATTTTCGCGGGAGTTTTCCCAGTTTCTTCCAGCGCGGACAATTCGCTTTCAGAAATTCCCGCTGCCGATGCGGCGGCGGAAGTTGAAACATTGTTCATCGCGCGCGCTTTGCGGATGATGTCGCCCAAATGATCTTCGAGATTCATGCGCAAAAAGTTAGCCGCGTTTCCGCCAGCCGCAAGCTTCGGATTGCATTGCCGCCGCCAATGACGCAATTTCAATCCGTGAAATGCGCCGAACACAAAGCTGAAGCCATCGCCATTTGCGCCTATTGCGGACGGGCGTTGTGCGCCGATTGCGCCAAACAATCTGAAACTTCGCGCATGGTTTGTTCTTCAGCCTGCGCGACGGCGCTTTTGCAAAACGACAAAGCCATGCAATTGCTGCTCCAAAAAAGCAATCAAAGCGCGCAGGCCAGCGCGTTTTATTGTTACCTGTGCGGCGGATTATCGCTGGCGGCGGCGGTTGGCGCTCATTTTTATCTGCCGTCGCCGTTCCTGATTTTTTTCACGGCGGGTTGCGGCATCGTTTTCATTCTGTCAGGAATTTGGTATGGACGGATGGCGGGAAAACAAAATTCGGATTCCAAAAACTGATTTTCAATGTCTTCAACTTACCATCAACTGCTCGACGCGACGATTCAACATCTGGAAGATTTGAAGTCGCGTGGCGTGCGAAATGTCGCCGTTTCAAAAGAAACGCTTCGCGCGCTCGCGCAGCCGCCACAAAAAATTTACGCGCCAGCTTCAACTTCATCGCCGACGCCAACCGAACTTTCGCTCTCTTTGTCCGATGAAGCACAATCGCAAATCGCAAATCCAAAATCGCAAATTGAAAAAGCCGCCGCGTTCGCTGAATTGCAAAAACGCGCTTTGGTTTGCGTGAAATGCCCGCACCTAGCGTCGTCGCGCAAAAATGTCGTGTTCGGCGTCGGCAGCATTGACGCGCAACTTATGTTCGTCGGTGAAGCCCCGGGCGCGGACGAAGACAAACAAGGTGAGCCGTTCGTCGGCGCGGCGGGACAATTGTTGACGAAAATTATTCAAGCTACCGGACTTTCACGCGCGGATGTCTACATCGCCAACATTTTGAAATGCCGGCCCGACACGCCCGGCCAATCAAGCGGCAACCGCAAACCGACGCCCGAAGAAATGGCGACGTGCATTCCCTATTTGCACGAGCAAATTGATTTGATTCAACCCAAGGTGATTGTCGCGCTCGGTGCAACCGCCGTCGAAGGATTGCTTGGAAAAACTTTGGGCATCACGAAGCTGCGCGGCCATTGGCAGACGTATCGCGGCACGCCGTTGATGCCGACGTATCATCCGGCGTATCTGTTGCGCAACCAGGCGATGAGCGAGAAGCGCAAAGTCTGGCAAGACATGCTGGCCGTGATGGAAAAACTCGGAATGCTTATCAGCGAAAAGCAAAGGAATTTCTTTTTGAAGGCGTAAAAAATCATCGCCGGGCGGCTCAATCGCAAAAAATAGGCGCCGGGCCGTTTGATGGAATTGATTTGACCGATTTTTTTTAATTCATTTGACAGTTTCTTGTTTATTACCTACCGTTCGGTAGGTTTTATGGCTCAAGCCACGAATAATTCCCAGACGCGGCGGCAGATTCTGCGGGCGGCGCTGAAGCATTTTGCCAACGCCGGCTACGCGGCCACGTCGGTTCAACAAATCGTCGGCGACGCGAAAGTCTCCAAGCCGGCGCTGTATTATCATTTCCGCGACAAGGCCGCACTGTTCGAGGCGCTGGTCAACGAGGCGCACGACGGGCGTTTTCGCATCGTGCAGGAGGCTGTTGAGCGCGCGAAGGATCTGCCCGGCCAGTTGCGCGAACTCCTCGTCGCGCTGTTTGATTATTTCCACAAGAACCGCGAGCTGACGCGCATTGCGTTTTCCACCGCGTACGCCGCGCCGGGCGAAATTCCGCCGGGCTTGAACCATCTCGAAAAATGCAAACGCAATCTGGAGTTCATCCACGCGCTCATCAAGCGCGCGCAGGCGGCGGGAGAACTCGACAATCGTTTCGACAGTTGGGAGCTGGCCTACGGTTTTTACGGCCAGACGAATTTTTACATCACCGCGCACTTGCTCATGCCGGGTTTTCGTGCGAATCGTAAAGCCGCCGAGCGCGTCGTGAAACTGTTTCTTGCGGGCGCGGGCGCGAAGAAAAGGAGACGGAAATAAATTTTGCGGAAAAATCATCCATCGAACATGAACTCCAACAGGCAACGAAACAGCATCAAAAAAACCGGGGCGCCATTGATTTGCGGCGCTGTAATTTTACTGGCATTGGCCGGTTGCGGGAAAAAGCAGCAAAATGTTGCGCCGCCGCCGGAAGTGGGCGTGGTCACCATTCAAGCCGGGTCGCTGCCGATCACGACGGAATTGCCAGGACGCATTGATCCGGTGCGCACGGCACAAGTGCGCGCGCGCGTGGCGGGCATTTTGCTCAAGCGGGTCTTTGAAGAAGGTTCAGACGTGAAAGCGGGCGACGTGCTGTTTCAAATTGACGCCGCGCCATACAAAGCCTCGCTCGACAGCGCGAATGCCAACCTGCTGCAGGCGCAGCAGCAGGTGCAACGATACAAATCATTGGTGGAAATCAATGCCGTGAGCAAGCAGGATTACGACAATGCCGTGTCAGCGGAGGCTCAGGCCCAAGCCGCGCAAGAAATCGCCGCGATCAATCTCGGTTATTGCACGATTACGTCGCCGATTTCCGGACGCATCGGTCAGGCGCTCGTGACGGAAGGCGCGCTGGTTGGACAAGGCGAAGCGACGGAAATGGCGGTGATTCAGCAGCTCGATCCGATTTATTTTGATTTCACGGAATCGAGCACGGAGCTTTTGAAATTGCGCCACCAATTTGACAGCGGCCAGCTTAAAAAACTCGCGCCAAACGAAGCGAAAATTACTTTACAGCTCGAAGACGGCACGGTTTATCCGCAGGAAGGCAAACTGCTTTTCTCCGACATCACGGTTGACCCGACGACGGGCATGATCACGTTGCGCGCGGAATTTCCGAATCCAGACGATTTATTGCTGCCGGGAATGTTCGCCCGCGCGCGGCTCGAACAGGCGGTGGACGCCAACGCCATCGAAGTGCCGCAACGCGGAGTCGTTTACGGCGCAGACAGCAAACCGACTGTTTCAGTGGTGACGCCGGACAACAAAGTGGAAGTGCGTCCGGTGACGGTGAGTTCGGCGGTGGGCGATAAATGGATTGTCACCGGCGGATTGAAATCCGGCGACCGTGTGATTTTGGAGGGCTTGCAAAAAATCCAGCCGGGAATGGCGGTGAAACCGGTGCCGTTTGATTCCAATTCCACGAATGCACCGGCGGATGAAACTTCGAGTCAGGCAAAATAAAAGGGATACATCATGCCAAGATTTTTCATTGACCGCCCGATTTTTGCCTGGGTCATTTCCATTTTGATCCTGGTCGCGGGCGCGTTGTCGTTGACCAAACTGCCCGTAGCGGAATATCCGAGCATCGCGCCGCCGTCGGTGGCGATCACGGCGACATATCCGGGCGCGTCCGCCGAGACGTTGCAAAACACGGTGACGGCTGTGATTGAGCAGCAATTGAACGGCATTGACGGCTTGCTTTATATGTCGTCGGTCAGCCAATCGTCCGGGCAGGCGACGATCACGCTTTATTTTCAACCGGGAACGGATCCCGACATCGCGCAGGTGCAGGTGCAAAATAAATTGCAACTGGCGATGCCCAATTTGCCGGCGGCGGTGCAACAGCAGGGCGTGATTGTCGCAAAGGCCACGCGAAATTTTTTGATGTTTTTCACACTGTCGTCCAAGAACGGCAGCATGGATCAAATTGCGTTGGGCAATTTCATTGCCTCCAAAGTGCTCGACCCCATTCGACGCGTCAGCGGTGTGGGCGAGGCGGATTTGTTCGGCACAGAATACGCGATGCGGATTTGGCTCGACCCGAATAAATTGGACAGCTTTGGCCTGACAGCGGATGACGTGGTCAAGGCGATTCAGGCGCAGAACGTTCAGGTCGCCGCCGGACAATTGGGCGCGCTACCCGCGATCAACGGCCAGCAGTTGAACGTTACGTTACAGGGCCAGAGTACACTGCGCACGCCGGAGGAATTTGACAACATCGTCCTGCGGGTGAATCCCGATGGTTCGCGCGTGTACCTCAACGATGTCGGCAAAGCCGCGTTGGACGGGCAAAATTACAATTTTCAGGTGCGCGTGAACGGCAAGGCGGCGGCGGCGGTCGGAATCAAATTGACGCCGACAGCAAACGCATTGGCGACGGCGGACGCGGTGCGCGCTAAAGTGGGGCAGCTTTCAAAATTTTTCCCGGCGGGCGTCGCGGTCAATTTTCCCTACGACAGTTCGGAATTTGTCCGCATTTCCATCAAGGAAGTGGTCTTCACTTTGCTCGAAGCCATCGTGCTGGTGTTTTTGGTGATTTATCTGTTTCTGCAAAATCTGCGCGCGACGTTCATTCCGACGATCGTCGTGCCGGTGGCGTTGATGGGAACTTTTCTCATCATGCGGCTGACCGGATTTTCAATCAACGTGCTGACGATGTTCGGCATGGTGCTGGCGATTGGTCTGCTCGTGGACGACGCGATTGTCGTCGTCGAAAATGTCGAGCGCATCATGAGCGAGGAAGGATTGTCGCCGCTGGAAGCGACGCGAAAATCCATGGGCCAGATCACCGGCGCGCTCATCGGCATCGCGCTTGTGTTGACGGCGGTCTTCATTCCAATGGCATTTTTCGGCGGCTCGGTCGGCGCGATTTACCGGCAATTTTCGTTGGCGATGATTTCGGCGATGTTGTTTTCGATTTTTCTGGCGATGTCCTTCACGCCGGCGCTGTGCGCGACGATGCTCAAGCCGGCTGACAAAAATCATCACAAGAAAAAAGGATTGTTCGACTGGTTCAATCGCGGTTACGCGGCCAGCTCCAGAAAATATCAAAACGCCGTGGCGCGGATGTTGGGCAAGGCGGCCTACTATTTGATTTTGTTCGCGGTGATTGTGGGCGTGATGGCATTTCTCTATTGGCGGTTGCCGTCGTCATTTTTGCCGTCGGAAGACCAGGGCTATTTCATCACGAGCATCCAGTTGCCCGTCGGCGCGACGCAGGAACGCACGCAGAATGTGCTGAAACAAATCGAAGCCTATTTCATGAAACAACCGGAAGTGCAGGACGTGATTGACGTGGCCGGGTTCAGTTTCAGCGGTCAGGGACAAAACGCCGCGATTGCGTTCGTTCACTTGAAAGACTGGAGCAAGCGCCACGGCACGGCGCATCACGCGGACGCCATCATCGCGCGCGCGTTTGCGGGATTATCGTCCATCAAAGACGCGATTATTTTTCCGCTCAATCCGCCGCCGATTCCTGAATTGGGAACAGCTGCGGGTTTCGATTTTGAATTGGAAGATCAAGGTGGCTTGGGCCACGAAAAATTGATGGCCGCAAGAAATCAATTGCTCGGTCTGGCCGCGCAAAACCCCGACGTGGCGCAAGTGCGTCCGCAAGGGATGGAAGACACGGCGGAAATGAAAATTGACGTGGACAAAGACAAAGCCAGCGCGCTTGGCGTGGCGCTCGGCGACATCAATGACACATTGCAAACGGATTTCGGCTCCGATTACGTCAATAATTTCGTGGACGGCAATCGCGTCCAGCAAGTCATCGTCCAACTCGCCGCGCCGTATCGCATGTTGCCCGAGGACGTCGGGAAAATTTTCGTCCGCAACAGCAGCGGCACAATGGTTCCGCTTTCGGCGTTCACAACGTTGAAATGGATTTACGGTTCGCCGCGGTTGGAACGTTACAACGGATTTCCCTCGGCGGAAATCATCGGCGCTTCTCCGCCCGGAAAAAGTTCCGGTCAGGCGATGCTCGCGATGGAAAACATGGTGAAAAAACTGCCCGCCGGAATCGGCTACGAGTGGACTGGCCAATCCTACGAGGAACGGCTTGCCGGTTCGCAGGCTCCTGCGCTTTACACCATTTCGCTGCTCGTCGTCTTTTTATGCCTGGCTGCGCTTTATGAAAGCTGGTCCATTCCCGTCGCCGTCATTTTGGCAGTGCCGCTTGGCGTTTTGGGCGCTCTGCTCGCGGCGACGTTGCGCGATTTGCCCAACGACGTTTTTTTTAAAGTCGGTTTAATAACAACGATTGGCCTTGCGACTAAAAACGCAATTTTAATTGTTCAATTTGCGATCAATTTGCAGGAGCAAGGCAAAAGTTTGATTGACGCCACGCTCGAAGCCGTTCACATCCGGCTGCGCCCGATTTTGATGACGTCGTTCGCGTTCATTCTCGGCGTCATGCCGCTGGCCGTCAACACCGGCGCGGGTTCGGCCAGTCAAAATGCCATCGGCACTGGCGTCATCGGCGGCATGGCGGCGGCGGTGATTT
>DASYAA010000082.1:0-2213 GCA_036501565.1 Verrucomicrobiia bacterium | reverse complement strand
GAAGCTCACGCCGGAAATCACGCTGCTGCCGATCGGCGCGTATCATCCTGAAACTTTTCGGAAAGTCCACATGGGGCCGGATGAGGCGATCAAAGCTTTCAAAGATTTGGGCGCGAAATTTTTTGTGCCGATGCACTACGGCACTTTCAAACTGTCGTTCGAGGAAATGGACGAGCCTCTGCGCTGGCTTTTGGAAATCGCCGCCAAAGAAAATCTGACGCGACAAATAAGAATTCTCGACGAAGGCGTGCCGGTGGTGTTCTGAAATCTGCCGCGCTTCAAAGCCGGTCAAATTTTTTAGCCAGCGCAAAATCTTTTTTTGTCAAACCGCCCGCGTCGTGCGTGGTCAGCGCGAGCGTGACTTTGTTCCAGCGGATGTCAATGTCGGGATGATGCTGTTCCTTTTCGGCGACTTTGGCGACGGCGTTCACAAATTTCATCGCGGCGGGAAAATCCTTGAATTGAAATTTGCGGGAAATGACGGCGGCTTTCTTTTTCCAACCCGGAATTTTTACGAGCGCGGATTTGATTTCGGGCGCGTTTAATTTTTTCACGGTTCAACATCGTTCATCGCCGGAAAAAATCAAAGCCATTCCTTGCGTCCATCCACATAAATCCGCACGAATTCCTCATCGGTTTTTGTCAGGTAGATGATTCCCTCAATGAAGCCGATGAGATGCACGACGCATCCGGCGATGCCGCACGTCAGAAGCGTGATCAGCAACATCGTGACTCCCGCGCCCGTGTAACCGAGGATGAATTTATGAATGCCGAACGCGCCGAGCAGGATTCCGCAGATGCCGGCGGCAATTTTATTTGAGGCGCGCGCCGTGACGGATTGTTGTTGTGCAATGGTCGGCGGGACGGATTTTATTTCGGAGGCGAATTCGGGAAATGAACCCAGTGGTCTCCAATCCTGTCCGCCTTCAGACTGCATCAATGTTTGTGCGTTGACACGGTTTTCGGCGAGCCAGCGGCGGATTTCTTCCGCGCCAGTGGGTCCATATTGTTTGCCGTCGGTTCCGATGATTTTATACATAATTTGCCTTTCCGATTTTGATTCGGACAACGGACATTCTAAAGAAGTTTCGGCGGTTTGCCGGGCAAATCCGCCAGCCGCGGTGGAACGTTCTGACGGTTCTTGTCTTCGTTCGCCTTCGCTTGCCGCATTAGACTCACGCAGGTGACCAGCATCCAAGAGTAACTGACGGCGAAGCCCGCGATGCCCCATTTCCACAGCCAGTCGGCCGGAGGCGACGAAAGTGTCTCGCCAACTTGCGTCTGAAAAACTCGATAGATCCATTCGAGCATCCACGCCAAAAGCAAAAAAAATCCGGCAAAGGCGGTTACCAACTGACAAACGCCGGCAAAAATCCGTCCCGCTTTCAAAGAACCCCATCCCGATAGCGAAAAATTCAACATGACGCACGCCCACGCGCGATCGCGGCTCAATGAATGTTCAGACGGGACAGGCATCGGCGTTCAATTGAAATGAGACTTCACATCCGGCCTTCTCAACACCACCAGTGCCCAGATGCCGAAAGGCAATCCAATGAGACAGCAAGATGTCACGCATGGTAACATGGCCACAATCGCCGCAGTCACGGAAAACTCATAGCTTTGCAGCGAACGCATCTTGATTGCGCCAATTAAAATCAACACCGACAGGACCAACCCCAAAAGACTGCCTGCGATGGCGAACGGGCCTTGGGCTATGTGCATCCAGCTGTGAACTAATTGCATCAGTTGAGGATTGTTGAGTTGCTGCAACCGCGAATCAAGTTCTTGCAGGTTTGGCGGAAAAAAAGCCGTCCTCACCAGTCCCCAAACTCCAAAAATCAAGTTGAGAATGGCTGTGACCATCAAAGCCACAGCGGGACCTTTGATCCGTTGCAACGCCGTTTCGCGGCTGCCGGTGCCCGCCGAACTTAACGGTGGCGGCGTGCTCGAAACTTGCCCCGCAATTCCAAAAACGTCGGCGAATTCCGGGAAGGCTGACAACGCGCGAAATTCCGTGTCGCTTTCTTCCTTCGCAAGCGATTGCGCGTTGAGTCGGCCTTCGGAAATCCATTTGCGCAAATCGGCTCCCGTAATCGGGCCGTATTGCCTGCCGTCGCCGCCGATGATGGTATAGTTGGCCATAATTTCTCCTGAGCAATCTTCTGCTTTATGGGACTTCTAAATTATTTTGTAAAAGCAAGCGAGCCATTTCC
>DASYAA010000081.1:0-12245 GCA_036501565.1 Verrucomicrobiia bacterium | reverse complement strand
TCAAGGAATTTTTTATCGCCGGTGATGACGTAACCGCGCTCGCCGGTTTCCAGATTCAGCAACGATTGATAAACCTGATGCAATTCATCCCGCGTCGCCGCCACCTGTCTGCCATAGCTCATCCGCGTGGAAAGCTGATGCCATGAGACAAGAGCCAGCACCACGCTCCCAAGAGAGAACGTCAGCCACGCAACCACGACCAGTTTATAAAACTGTTTTCCCGCCTGTAACTTCATGCATTCCCCCGTCTTTTGCCCGATCTTACAAAACAATACTCCAAATCCTGGCCAATCTATGTATCGAATGTTTGAGTGTCTAGTGATAAAATTTTACTGTCTGTCACCGCCGCGAACGCATCCATCGCCACAAGGACGTTCCCGCCTTTGCGCCGTTAAGCAACATGGAAATCCACGATGGTTTTTCATTTTTGCCTTCATTGCGATGAGAAAATGCGCGGCCCACGTCGGAAAATGCGCTCACCATTTTTGTCGCCAACTCGGCTGCGGAAACAATTCCGCCCACTTGATGCTTCAGGCGTTGAACTTCACTTTTGAAATCGCGCATTTCATTGACCAATTGCGCGCGGTTCAATTCGCTTTCCACCAGCAACAATTGTTTTCTGGTTTCGAGCGGTGTCAGTTGAGATGTTTTTCCAGACATTCGCGGTCCTTTCGCAATTGATCCAGCGTGGTGGGGAGCATTTGCCAATCGCGTTGCAACCGTGTTAAGCGCGCGTAAAGAAATACAGCGGCAATAGCGTAAAGCGCAGTCAATATCAAAAGCGCAACAATCAAAGATTGTTGCGATAACGCAATTACGATGACGGCCGTCAGTGCGATTCCTGCCAGCAAACCAAACACCGCCGCGCCCAATCCGAGCCACATTGCACTCAAAATCCGTTCGCGCTCTTCCTGAACTTCCACCATCAACAATTCGAGGCGGTTTTCGCAAATGACGACCGCCCGTTGCGCCAGTCGTTTCGACGCATCCGCCAAGTGTGGTTCGGTTTCCGTTTGCGTTTCCATGGCATTGATGAATCAATCGCGACGACGCAGCAGGTAACCGATGATTGCGCCCACGCCCAAGGCAATGCCGAGGGCTTTATAGGGATTGTCACGGATGACTTGATCCGTGGCTTTGGCCCCGGCAATCGCTTTTTCCTGAACCATGTTCCATGTTTCTTTTCCTTTTTCAATGGCCGCTGTGAGGCGTTTGCGGGCTTCCACGACTTTTTCTTCCGCCACATGGGCCGTGGCCGTGAGCAATGCCTGCGCATCTTCGATAAGATGTTCGCCGGCTTCTTCAGTTTGATGTGCTTTGTGAGTTATATGTTGTGTCTTCATAATGATGATATGATTTTGATTTAAGATTT
The DNA here is from genome assembly GCA_036501565.1 of Verrucomicrobiia bacterium. Taxonomy (GTDB): domain Bacteria; phylum Verrucomicrobiota; class Verrucomicrobiia; order Limisphaerales; family UBA11358; genus UBA11358. The sequence goes on along the minus strand of DASYAA010000081.1, from coordinate 10,873 downwards.
TTGTTTTATCATTGTTAAAGTTTTCTGCCTTGGATGACCTGCACCAGAATCATGATAATGGCGACGACTAAAAGGATGTAAATAAAGTTGCCCATCGTGTAGCCCGAAACCAATCCCAGCAGCCACAGAATGATTAAAATTAAAGCGAGTGTGTATAACATTAGATTGATTTTGTTTTATCCATCACGATCTGCCTTTCAAAATATCGGAATGAGCAATGAATCATTTTACTGAGAATTTTCTTACCGACGTTTTTAGCTGGCGGCGTGCCGAGATAATTTATTTGTGAGTTTCATTGTAAATCCGGCGTTCGCCGGAAATTGAATCAAGTTTAGAGCTTGCCGAATCATGCAACATGCAAATCAGCGAATTGAAAGGTTGCAAGTTGCAAATTTTTTCTGGGTTCAATTTTCAATGGAGGTTTGGGCGGATAATCAAATACTTGGTTTTGCGAAAAAATTATTTCTTAAATCGCGCGGCACGCCACTTGCAAAAGAATTCGCGCCGCTGGGATTGCGCGGCAGAAATAAAAAACAACAAGAATCTAAGAATCTATATGAGCACTCTTACCGCCAAAGGAAACTGGAACATTGCCAAAGGCAAGTTGAAACAAAAATTTGCGCAACTGACGGATGACGATTTGCAATTCGTCGAGGGCAAAGAAGATGAATTGATTGGACGCATCCAAAAACGCACTGGCCATGCCAGGAAGGAAATAGAACGCACCGTGGATGAATGCTGCGGTTGCAACTAAATGAATGCGACAAATGAAATGATCTGTGAGCCTCGCACATCCAAACGGCGCATCCGCGTTTTTTCTTCAACAAGGAGAATAGATGTTCGGTTTATCGCCATCGAACCATTTCAACTCAAAATTAAAAATAACATGAAAATTTCAACTCTGTTTCAAAATACGCCGGTTATTCCGTCACTATTTCAAGTCGCCTCGCGCATTGAGGATTTTGCTCCCACGGTCGTTTCGAAACCCACGCCGCCGCTGGAGCAGACGCCTTTTGTCGAATTAATGTTGCACCCCGAAAAATTGGAAGCGGCATTAAAAAACGCCAAAGTAGAGAACGACGCTTTTGATGCAGCGCGCACATTTAGTCGGCAGGATTCCGTCAAACGCGCAACGCGAAGCGCTTCCAGGAATCGCGGCGGCGTTGGAAAATCTTCCAATCGTTCATTGGTCGAACTCAAACCGATAGAATTTCACGTGCAGGCGCCATCGGCTCGTTCAGTCAAGCTGGCGGCGGATTTTACCGATTGGGAAAAATATCCACTCGACATGATTAAATCCGAAGACGGTGTTTGGTTCACGAATGTTCCATTGTCGCCCGGCCAGTATTCGTATCGTTTCATTGTGGACGGTCAGTGGTGCGATGATCCGCGGTCTGTTCAGCGTGTGCCCAATCCTTTCGGCACGGCCAACGCCGTGGTGAACGTGACTTGATATGAAAACTCTGCAAAATTTCGACGCTTTTCAAAAGATTGCGCGATTCAATGTTCAGGCAATCGGACATGTTTTTACGGCTGGTTTGGTTGTCGTCCTGGTTTTGGCGTGGGCGCTGACAGGGCCATTTTTCGAGTTAAATGAATGGATCACCCATAGAAGGAAGTTCAAAACCGGAAACAAACAAAAAAAGGAAAAATTATGAATCGAGGAATAGGCATAGCATTACTGGTGGTCGGTATCGCATTGATCATTTATGGTTCCAATGCGTCGAATTCGGTCAGTTCGGATGTGTCGCGCACTTTCACCGGCGCTCCGACAAACAAAACCATGTGGCTGCTTTGGGGCGGCAGCGCGGCGGCAATCGTTGGGGCGGTGATGATATTTCGTCCTTCAAGCAAGGCCAAATAAAATTCTAAAAGGAATTCAATGCAAAGTGCAAACTTCCTATGCGTGCTGCAATGAAATTTTTTTACTTCGCCATGCAATTTGAAGAAAAACCCATTCAAATTCCACTGAAACCAGCGCTGGCACACACAAAGCTAAATTTTCAACGGCGCTTTTCAAATGATGAAAATCGCCATGCGGAAATAAATGTGAAAGAAAAATTCTTATGAAAAAATGGCAACAATATCTGACGGTGGCAGTCTTCGGAACATTGGGCGCGGTTTATTGCGCCAATGCTCAAGATAACACAACGATGACCACGACCACCACAACCAGTCAACAAACGACAACTTCCGATACCACAACTACGCTCTTTTACCGGGCGCATGAATTATCAATTGATGCGTTTGGCAGTGGTTCGTTGGATGAACGGACGATTGCTCATCTTTCTACTGATAGAATAAATCATAATGGACGGCTGGGCGCTGGCGCCGGGATAAATTATTTTTTCTGTCGTTACGTCGGCATCGGTGGCGATGCTTATACTGAAAACACTGCTCATAATTTTATTGATAGCGCGTCGGGAAATCTGATTGGACGACTGCCCATCGGCAACTCTGGAGTCGCGCCATATATTTTTGGCGGCGCGGGCCATCAATTCGATGAAGTGGAACAAACATTTGCGCAGGGTGGCGCGGGCATTGAAATCCGCTTCACTCCGCATATCGGCTTTTTCGTTGATGCCCGTTATGTATTTCCCGGTAAGACCGATAATTATGGCGTAGGTCGCGCGGGATTGCGTTTTAGTTTTTGAACTTTTTTTTCGCCGAAACCAACAAAAAGAAAATATGAAAATTCGAGCTAACAGTTTGTGCCTTACGGTGTGTTTGACTCTCTCGAGCGCAGCGGTCGTGGCCACATTCAGTGGTTGTGTCGCCGGCGACCGTTACAATCGCAGCACGGGTGAGTATATTGACGACAGGGCAGTGGACTCGCGCGTTAAAGATGCCTTGGATGACAATGCTGAATATAAATTTGAAGATGTGAATGTCGCTTCGTTCAAGGGCACGGTGCAATTAAGCGGCTTCGTGGACATTGATTCCCAAAAAAATACGGCTGGCGATATTGCCAAGCACGTTCAAGGCGTCAAGGATGTCGAGAATGACATCACCGTCAAAGACCAAAGCGAGCGCAGTACCGGCGAATACGTTGATGACAAATCGCTGACCGCTCATGTCAAGGATGCTTTGAATGACAATCCCGAATATAAATTCGATGAAGTGAGTGTCAGCGCCTACAAAGGTACGTTGCAATTGAGCGGCTTTGTCAACACTTCCGATCAAAAAACAAAAGCTGGCGACATTGCCAGGCAAGTTCAAGGCGTCCAGGAAGTCGTGAATAATATCACGGTCAAAGACAAACTATAAAATTATCTCGGCAAAAGAGGCAATGTTCTTTTGCCTTTAATTAAAAATTAAAACCATCAATGCCATTATGAAAATGATCATTCCTATTCTGGCCATGCTAGCCATGATGTTTCTGGTTGGCTGCGGAAATAATTCGAATCAATCGAACTCCACCAATTCGACGGCCAGCGAGCCTCCTTCGATGGATACCAACAGTCCGTCCACCAATAATGACAATGTGGTCAACAATGTCCCGCCGATTCAGGCGACCAATACTCCTGCCATGACCAATGGCACTGATACGAACCTTCCGGCGACAACCAACCAATAGCAAATTCTTCCATGAACGTCCTATGAAAAAATCAGCATTGCTCAAGGTGGCGCTGCTAATTTGCGTGACTTCGTTCTTCGCATCCGGGTGCGCTGTCTATCCTGAAGAGCCAACGACTGTGGGAGCGGAAGTTGACGTCGCTGGTGAACCTCCACCGCCAATAGTCGAAGAAGCTACGCCTTCTCCAGGCATTGGTTTTATTTGGATTGGAGGCGCGTGGGCATGGAACGGTCGTTGGGTGTGGGAAAGAGGCCATTGGGACCGCCCGCCGCATCCGGGTGCTGTATGGGTTCCGCACCGATATGTTTATCACAACGGAAGACATGTATTCATTCGCGGGGGATGGAGATAAAGCTCTAATTGCTTGAAGGAGAAATATGAAAATCAAAAATATCATTACTCCAAGTCCCCGTTGCGTTAGCCCAAACGCTTCTCTGGTTGAAGCCGCAGCGCAAATGAAAGCTTTGGACACAGGTTGGTTGCCGGTTTGCGAAAATGACCGCTTGATTGGCACGCTGACCGATCGCGACATCATCATTCGATCCGTAGCCGAAGGCTTTGATCCCAACATCGTCGCAGTCCGTCAAATCATGAGTCGCGATATTATTTATTGTTTTGAGGATCACGATATTGAAGATGCCGCCCAGAGTATGCAAAAGAATCAAATCCGGCGCTTGCCCGTGCTCGATCAGAATAAGCGTCTCATCGGCATTATCTCACTGGGCGATTTGGCGGTGCGAACCGGTGAAGACAATCTAGCCGGTCGAATTTTAGAACGCGTTTCGGAGCCGGTGCGACAAACCGCCTGAATCCTGGGCATCAATAATTGCGTCAACATTTTCAGTTGGCGGTTAGTCACATTATTTTGATTGGCCTTGGGAGGCCGATCAAATTTCCAGACGCTTTTTCCAGCATTTGAGATTTTTGAACAGTCGTTTTCGATTGAATTGCAGAAATATGCAAGCAGGAATATTTTCATTGCAGATTACATCTGCACCGGTGCTGGCACCAAAAAAGAAGAAGTTTGGTTTCGTCACCAAAATTCTCAACGACGAAATCACATCGGGAAATATGTCCGCTATAAAAAAATCTGCGATACGATGGCTTTGCACCGGCGAAGAAATTTTCCCAGAAATGCTGGAGGCAATTGGACGGGCGCAGAAAACAATCCAGTTGGAAACTTATATTTATTCCGATGGCAGACTGGGCCGGCAATTTCTGGAAGCGTTACTGGCGGCGGCAAGGCGCGGCGTTCGCGTTCGTGTGTTGGTGGACGCCGTGGGCTCATGGCTTTTGTCGGACAATTTTTTCGATCCGCTCATCGCTGTCGGGGCCGAAATGCGCCGCTTCAATCCGCTTCATCTCTGGCGCTTTGGCGTGCGCGACCATCGCAAATTGTTGATCTGCGATGAGTCCGCCATTTTTATCGGCGGATTTAACATCGCCGATGAATACGATGGCGATGGCGTGACACGCGGCTGGTGCGACTTGGGCGTTCAAATTGAAAATCCAACGCTGGCAAGAGAGCTTGCGGCTTCATTTGAAGAATTATTCGCGCTGTCGGATTTTCACCGAAAACCATTGCTGCGGTTGCGCGCCTTCAAACGCCGGCGCAAATCTCAAAAACGAACGGTAGGAGAATTATTGTTAAGCCATCCCGGTCGTGGCGCCAGCCCATTTCAAATGGCGTTATATCGTGATCTGGACAACGCCCGCGATGTGCGGATTATCAGCGCGTATTTTCTGCCGACACGGCGACTACGCCGAAAATTGATACGAATAGTCCGCAGCGGCGGACGCGTGCAATTGATTTTGGCCAGCAAATCCGACGTGCTGGTTTCGCAATTGGCGGCCAGAAGTTTATATCATCGCCTGTTGAAAGCGGGAGTCGAAATTCACGAATATCAGCCGCAGATTTTGCACGCCAAACTGTTTCTCGCCAATGACATTGTTTATGTCGGCTCTTCAAACCTCGACGTGCGCAGCCTTAATTTGAATTACGAACTGATGCTGCGATTCGAGGACAAGATCATTGCCGCCGAAGCGCAGGAAATTTTTGAGCGCGCGCTGAAACATTCCACAAAAATCGAATTTCGAAAATGGCAAAAAGCAGAAACCTTCTGGCAACGCTGGAAAAATCACTGGGCGCATTTTTTGTTGGCGCGAATTGATCCATTTGTGGCACTGCGACAATTCAAGACAGTAAGAAAATGATTTTCTAAATGACATATTTGCATCTAGGAACTTAATCAATATGATATGATCACGAATGAATGAATGGGCAAACAAAACCGGAATTCAAAACCTCGCTTATGTCGAACGGTTTTACGCCGATTATCGGCGCGATCCGAATTCCGTGCCGGCGGAATGGCGCGACTATTTTGCCGCTTCTTTCAACGGCGCGGATGGCGCGGCGCAACTTGGGCCTTCGTTCAGACCGCGGAGCGTGTTCAATCCGGTTGAATCCGCTTCCACAAAACATTTTCTGTTTCAATCCGATCCCCGCGCGGAAAATTTAAGCGAACGATTGCATCAACTCGTCCGCAATTATCGCGCTCGCGGCCACATCATCGCCGCCGTGAATCCACTGGGCGAAATCAATCCGTGTCCGCCGGAATTGGAATTGGATTTTTACAATTTCTCCGAAAGCGAACTCAATCTGCTCGTCAATTTCCCCGAGTTGCATTCCGAAACGCCGCTGACCGTCCGCGAAATTTTCCAGCGGCTGCGCGACACTTACTGCCGCTCCATCGGCGCGCAATTTTTGCACATTGACAGTCTGGCCGAGCGTCAATGGCTTCAGCGCCGTATGGAAACTTCGCAAAACCGTTTGCAAATTTCGCGCGACGAACAATTGCGCATTCTCACGCGACTCACTGACGCGGTGGTTTTCGAGCAATTTCTCCGCACAAAATTTCTCGGCGCGAAAACGTTTTCGCTCGAAGGCTGCGAAACGCTTCTGCCGCTGCTCGACCTGGCGATTGAAAAATCCGGCCATCAAGGCATCAAGACAATTATCATTGGCATGGGCCATCGCGGTCGGCTCAACGTGCTGGCGCACATCGTCGGCAAAGACCCTTGCGAAATTTTCCGCGAATTCGCCGACACGAATCCAAAGCTGTGGCCGGAGCGCGGCGACGTGAAATATCATCTCGGCCACAGCGGTGATTGGACGATGAGCGACGGTCGGAAAATTCATCTCTCACTTTGTTTCAATCCGAGTCATTTGGAATTTGTAAATCCCGTCGTGCTCGGCCGCGTTCGCGCGCATCAGGATCGTTTCGACGACCGCGATTGCCGTCAGGTTCTGGGGATTTTGATTCACGGCGACGCGGCATTTGCCGGCGAAGGTGTCGTTCAAGAAACGCTTAACATGAGCAAACTTTCCGGCTACGAAGTTGGCGGCGTTTTGCACGTCATCGTCAACAATCAAATCGGTTTCACAACACCGCCAAACGAAGGCCGTTCGACAACTTACGCGACCGACGTGGCGCGGATGTTGCAAGTCCCGATTTTCCATGTGAACGGCGAAGACCCGGAAGCCGTCGCGCAAGTCGTGCAACTGGCGATGGATTTTCGCGCGGAATTTCAGTCGGACGTTTTCATTGATATGTATGGCTATCGCCGCCACGGCCACAACGAAACCGACGAGCCGACCTTCACACAACCGTTGCTTTATCAAAAAATCGCCGAGCGCAAAAATGTCCGCGAAGGTTATCTCGAACATTTGCTCGAACTTAAAAATGTCTCGCGCGAAGAAGCCGATAAAATTTTGACCGACTGCCACGCGAAACTGGATCAACAACTCGAAGCCGCTCGCGCGGACAAATGCGAGACGATTCCTCAACGCCGCAGCGTTTGGGAGAATTATATCGGTGGAACTGAACCCGTTGACGAACCGGAAACCGGCGTGGAAATAAAAAAACTTTCCGCGCTGCTTCATAAACTCGCCGAATTACCAGATGGATTTCATGTTCATCCAAAATTGGAACGCGGATTGGAAGCGCGCCGCGAAATGGCCGATGGCAAACATCCGCTCGATTGGTCTGCGGCCGAAGCGCTCGCGCTCGCAAGTTTGTCAACGGCTGGCATTCGCATTCGCCTAACCGGACAGGACACCGGCCGCGGGACGTTCAGCCAGCGCCACGCAATTCTTTATGATCGGAAAGACGGGCATCCATTCGTGCCGCTGAAAAATCTCGCGCCCGAACAAGCGCCCGTCGGAATTTTCAACAGCCCGCTCTGCGAAACCGGCGCGCTGGGTTTTGAATACGGTTACAGCCTCGATTGTCCGAAATCACTCGTGATTTGGGAGGCGCAGTTCGGTGATTTCGTGAACGCCGCGCAAGTCATCATTGATCAATTCATCACGAGCGCGGAAGTCAAATGGCATCGGCTGTCGGGACTTGTGCTGTTGCTGCCGCATGGTTTTGAAGGCATGGGGCCGGAACATTCCAGCGCGCGGCTGGAAAGATTTCTCACGCTCGCGGCAGAGGACAACATCCAAATCGTCCAGCCGACGACGCCCGCGCAGTATTTTCACGTGCTGCGGCGGCAGGCAATCCGCAATTGGCGGAAGCCATTGATTATTTTCACGCCGAAAAGTTTGTTGCGTCATCCAAAAGCCATTTCGACGTTGGAAGATTGTTCGCGCGGAAATTTTCAGCGGATTTTGCCGGACAATTTGAATCCGCAAAACATCAAACGTATTTTGCTTTGCACGGGAAAAGTTTTTTACGATCTCATGGCCCATCGCGAAGAAAATAAGCGCAACGACGTTGCGATCATTCGGCTCGAACAACTTTATCCGCTGCACGGCGGGCTTTTGGAAGAAGTCCTGAAACCTTACGCTGAACACACGCGGGCACTTTGGGTTCAGGAAGAACCGGCGAACATGGGCGCTTGGCGTTATCTGCACGAAAAATTCGGCAAACATCTTTTTGGCCGGTTTCCGTTTGCGCCCATCAGCCGATTTGAATCGGCGAGTCCTGCGACGGGATCATCGCACGCGCACAAATTCGAGCAGGAAAATCTGGTGCGACGCGCGTTCGGCGAAGCGGAAGCAAAATTTCACGAAAAAGAAAACAACGAAGGCAACAAACAACAAGAGAAAGGAAAATTATGAGAGGATTCTTCAATGGATTGATCATCGGAATTATTTTAGGCGCGGTCGGTTTTTGGTTTGTCCAAAAAAAGGCCGCTGAACATCCCGAGGCGCAGCAGCGTTACGAGAACGCCGCCGCGCAATTTCGCACGAACGCGACCGCTGCCGCTGGAAATACCTCGGACGCATTGCGCGCCAAATTAGACACGCTTGATTTGCGTAGCGATCAAATTAAAAGCGAGCTTGCCAAAACCGGCGAGGTCATCCGGCGCAAAGCGCATGACATCGGCGATGCGGCTGCGGACGCCGCTTCCGACGCGCGCGCCTTGACTGAAATCAAAGCCAAATATGTTGCGGACCCAACGCTCTCGGCGTGGAAAATTTCCGTGAGTTGCGACAAGGGTCATGTCACACTTTCGGGCACAGTTTCGTCGCCGGACGACATCGGCAAAGCCATCGCGTTCGCGCTGGACGCGGACGGCGTGCGCGACGTGACTTCCACGTTGCAGGTGAAACCAAACCAATAAAATTTCCATGCCTATTGAAATTAAAATTCCCGCTGTCGGCGAATCCATCACGGAAGTTCAAATCAGTGAATGGCTGAAGTCCGAAGGCGACAGCGTCAAGCAGGACGAGCCGATCGCCGTCATTGATTCAGAGAAAACGACTTTCGATTTGCCCGCGCCGCGCGCAGGCAAATTGGCGAAAATTTTGCATCAAGCTGGCGACACGGTGAAAATTGGCGAAGTCGTTGCGCAGATTGAAGCGGACGACGAAGCCGGAAAAAAAGAGACGACTTCAAAATCTGAAGCAAAAGTTGCCGACAAATCAAAAAATAAAACTGAAAAGCCGGAATCTGCCGAAGAATCAAAAGCCAAAGAAAAACTTGAAGTCGCCGTCGAGCCGGAAAAGGAAAGTTCAAAGGACGAGAAAAAACCTTTGCCCGAAAAAGCAATGGCGGAATCCAAATCTGTTTCAAAAACTGAAACGGAAAAGTCTGCCGTCAAATCAGCCGAGCCGTCGCAGCCAAAACAAAAAACTTCATCCGAACGCGAAGAAGAAATTGTTCCGATGACGATGTTGCGCCGCACTGTCGCCAAGCATTTGGTCCAGGCGCAGCAGACGATGGCGATGCTGACGACGTTCAATGAAGTGGATATGTCCGCTGTGCAATCATTGCGCAAGGAGCATCAGGAAAAATTTGAGCAGCGTTATCAGGTAAAACTTGGACTGATGTCATTTTTTGTGAAGGCCGCAATTGACGCGTTAAAACAATTTCCGCAACTCAACGCCGAGATTCGCGGCAATGACATTGTTTATCGAAATTATTTTGACATCGGCGTCGCGATTGCGAGCGAGCGCGGATTGGTCGTGCCGGTGTTGCGAAATGCCGAGCGTTTAAGTCTCGCGGAGCTGGAAAAAGCCATCGGCGATTTTGCGCAGCGCGCGAAGGAAGGAAAATTGAAGCCCGGTGAATTGGAAGGCGGAACTTTTACAATCACCAACGGTGGCGCGTTCGGCTCGCTGCTTTCGACGCCGATCATCAATCCGCCGCAGACGGGAATTCTCGGAATGCACGCGATTCAGGAACGGCCAGTCGCGGCGCAGGGACAAGTTGTAATTCGTCCGATGATGTATTTGGCGCTGACTTACGACCATCGCATCGTGGACGGGCGCGAGGCGGTTTTATTTTTGCGTCGCATAAAAGAGGTCATTGAAACGCCGCCACGAATGTTGATTGAGATTTGAGAAACAATCCGATGACATTGGCATTGAACCTTTTAATTGTTTGCAAAGCGCATGACTTTTCTCTCAGTTCTGTTGCATTTCGCATTAAAGATCATTGGCATTTTACAATTTCTCAAGCGCGGAATAGAAAATTTAACGCGGCACATTTCCGGCTTAATAATCCAGTAGCTATAAAAATTTAACATCATAAAATTATGAAACCGATTATTTGGAAAAAAATTGTTCTTGCGCTGGGCATTTCCAGCCTAACGATTCCGGCGTTTGCGGACGAAAATTCACCCACGAATCAACCGCCCCCGATGTTGACATCCCAACAATTTGTCTCGGATGCAGCCGTTGGTGGAATGAAGGAGATTTTCTTGAGCGAGGCGGCTCTTGATGAAAGCACAAACGCGGACATAAAAAGTTTTGCCAAACGCATGGTGAGGGATCATACCGCGGCA
>DASYAA010000080.1:0-9217 GCA_036501565.1 Verrucomicrobiia bacterium | reverse complement strand
GCGACGAGTTTGATCGATAAAAAAGAATAACCACGCGGCGAAATCGAAAATCGCGAATCGAAAATTAAAAACTGCAAATTCCCTTGGCTCGCCCAACGAACATCACGCTTTGCAGCTTCTGCGGAAAATCACACGCGGAAGTGAAAAAACTCATCGCCGGCCCCGGCGTTTACATCTGCGACAATTGCGTCGTGCTTTGCAAGAACGTCCTGGACAAGGAATTTGCGGCTCAGACCAAGAAACAGAAACCCCGCGTCACGGTCCCCAAACCCGCTGACATTAAACGGCAGCTGGATAAATACTGCGTCGGGCAGGAGCACGCGAAAAAGACCCTCGCCGTGGCCGTGCACAATCATTACAAACGCATTCTGCAGGAAGCGCCCGCAAAGACGGAACCGCCCGAGGATGGAGAATCCGCCGAACTCCCCCAGGACCCGCACGCGGATATTGAAATCGAGAAGAGCAATATTCTCATGATCGGACCGACCGGTTCGGGCAAGACACTGCTCGCCCGCACGCTCGCTCAAATCCTCGATGTGCCGTTCGCCATCGCCGATGCCACCACGCTGACCGAGGCCGGTTACGTGGGCGAGGACGTGGAGAACATCATTTTGCGCCTGCTGCAAAACGCGGATTACGACGTGAAACGCGCCCAGCGCGGCATCGTTTATATCGACGAGATAGACAAAATTGCGCGCAAGACAGAGAACGTATCCATCACGCGCGATGTTTCCGGTGAAGGCGTGCAACAGGCCTTGCTCAAAATCCTCGAAGGGACCACCTGCAATGTGCCGCCCCAGGGCGGTCGCAAACATCCGCAGCAGGAATACATCCGCGTGGACACGACGGACATTTTGTTCATCTGCGGCGGCGCATTCACTGGTTTGGAAAAAATCGTCCAGCGCCGTCTCGGCCGTCACACGATGGGATTCAGCGCGATTGGCGAAACGCACAAAACTTCCTCACACGCCGCGCGCGACGAAATGTTGTCGCACGTCGAGCCGGAAGATTTGCTGAACGCCGGATTCATTCCCGAATTCGTCGGACGATTGCCGATCGTCACGACGCTCGCGGAATTGACCGAGGACCAGATGGTTTCCATTTTGACCGAACCGAAGAACGCGCTGACGAAACAATTCGCCAAGCTCATGGCGATGGAAGGCGTGGAACTGGAATTCACGCCCGACGCGCGGCGCGAACTGGCGGCGCAGGCGCTGAAAAAAGGCACGGGCGCGCGGGCGTTGCGCGGGCTGATCGAGAAGCTGATGCTCGACGTGATGTTCGACGCGCCGGACAACGCCAGCATCGCCCACGTCAAGATCACGCGGCAGGTCGTGCGCGGCGAAAGCCAGCCGATTGTCAGGCGGAAGCAGGACGCGGAGGCGGCGTAAGTCTGTGTGACTCGTTGAAAAGTTGAAGCGGCCTGCCGAAAAGACCGTGCGACTTGCCGGAAAGTTTGTGTCAGGCTTCAAAAAGTTCGTGCGAGCCGATGAAAAGCTTATGCGACTCGCCAAAAAGTCCGTGTGAGACGGTGAAAAGTGTGTGCAACCTCCCGAAAAGCTCGTGTCAGATGACGAAAAGTTGGTGTCAATCGCTGAAAAGTGCGTGTGAGCCGATGAGAATTTCGTGCAGAATTGGCTTAAAATGAGCAAGTTGCGTTTTTTTTGAAAAAATGATAACTGAAAATGAGCTTCGGGTTAAACAGTTCAGATTTGAACCTGTCAGGCAGGAAAAGCTCTCTAGCAATCGTAAACTAGAGAAGATCCGTCGCGAATTTGTATCCAAATTCCCGCCCGCCAGAATTCCGTTGTTGTCCTTGGACGAATATGTTGAAGGCAAACGCAACAAGGAGGGCGAAATTAACAGGGACACTTTTTGCTATTGGGTGGAGTGGAAGACTTCTGAATTGGGACGCATCCAAGGCTCCAACGCTTCGAAATTTGGAGTGTTTTGTGACAAAAAAACACAACGCTATAAATTCACAGCAAAATTTAAGAATGAAAATGCTGCAATTATATTTCTGCGTGAGCAAATCGTTCGATTGCTGGAAGCAGGACGCACCAACAACTTAAAAGTAATTCAACAGATTGAACTCTCTCCGATGTTCAAAGGGAAGATTTTGTTTCTCTATTACCCGGAGAAGTATCTGAATATTTTTTCAGAGGATTATATTGACCATTTCTTGAGAGAAATTCCACTGGCCGTGCCCAATGACAACGCTGACGTTTTGGAGAAAAGAGAGTTGTTGCAGACTTTCAAAGCTAATGACGAAATTATGTCCGCATGGACAATGTATGAGTTCACGAACTTTCTATACGATGCTTGGCGCTCACCTCCAAAATCATCAAAAGTTCCAGAGGCACTTCGGAAATATGTGGACGCCGAGATTGGTTTACAGAACTCTGCTATTGATGATATTCCTTCCGCACCGATTGGTTCAATTACGCCAAGCAAAACACCAACTGCTGGCTTTAGGTATCAAAGAAATGAAGAAGTCAGACGGTTTGTTATAGAACAAGCCAAGGGTGCTTGCGAATATTGTCGTGAGTTGGGTTTTCTTCTTTCCGATGGCCGTCATTATTTAGAAGCTCATCACATAATTGCTTTGGCGAAACAAGGGCCGGACACAGTTGATAATGTTATCGCACTTTGTCCGTCCGACCATCGCGAAGCCCACTATGGGAAAAAGGCAGTTGCGATGGAGAATGAAATGATTGAGATAATTAAGAGAAGGTAAAAACATTTCATGCAAAAACTCACACGCCAATATCTTCATTCCAAAGTTCCGGCCTGGCTTTGATGAAATCGCGCATGAGCTGGATGCACGCCGGGTCTTGCAGCACTTCCACTTTCACGCCTTGCGAGCGGACGTATTCCTCCGGCCCTTGAAACGTCTTGTTTTCGCCGACGACGATGCGCGGAATCTTGTAAAGCAACGCCGCCCCGCTGCACATCGGGCATGGCGAAAGCGTGGAATACAAAACGCAGCGCGAATAAACTTTGGCCGTAAGCCGTCCGGCATTTTCGAGGCAGTTCATCTCCGCGTGATGAATCACGCTGCCGTGTTGCACCCGCTGGTTGTGTCCGCGCCCGATGATTTTTCCGTCGCAAACCAAAACCGAGCCGATGGGAATTCCGCCTTCGGCCAATCCTTTTTTCGCTTCGTCAATCGCGGCTTGGAGAAATATGTCCATTTATGATTTATGATTTATGATTTATGATTCCGCGGCAAGGTTTGGTTGCGAAACAATCGCGAATCGTAAATTATCAATCGAAATGAATTTGCCGTCCACAACGCAGACCTCGACGAATGTGCCGCTGACGGAAAGTCCGCTGCGCGATTTGGAGGCAATCATCCGCTCGCGCACTCCGCTCATCGCGATGGAAAGCAACGAGGAGCCGCAAATCGTCCGCATGGTTCGGGAAATTGCGAAAAAATTTCAGATCAAGGCGTTCCGCTGGACGGTCACGGAAGGTTTGCAGGCATTCGAGCCGTGCGACCAGCCGTTGCAATCTGTCACCAAGTCGCAGGAAGTTTTGAGCTACATCAAAAATTCCTCGAACAATTGCGTGTTTGTGTTGCTGGATTTTCATCCGTATCTGGACGACGCGGTGCATGTGCGTTATCTCAAGGACATCGCGCTGACGTATCCGAAACATTTTTCGACGGTCGCGCTTGTCGGTTTTGCGCTGAAAATTCCCGAGGAACTCGCGCCGTTCACAGCTCGATTTCGTCTGCCGCTGCCGTCGCCCGCCGAATTGCGCGCGATTGTTTATGATGCGGCGGGCGAATGGGGCGCGGAACACGGCAAACGCGACGTACAGACAACGAACAAGGCGATTGATCTGCTCGTGCGAAATCTTGTCGGGCTGACGGCGACCGACGCGCGACGGCTCGCTTACAAAGCCATCAAAGACGACGGCGTCATTTCCGAATCAGAAATGCCTGAAGTGATGCGCGCCAAATATGAATTGCTCGAACGCGACAGCGTACTGTCCTTTGAATATGAGACGGCGCAGTTTTCGGAAATCGGCGGGATGCAGCGACTGCGCGAATGGTTGAACGTGCGCAAAGATTTTTTCCTCGATGACGCCGACATGCGGCTTGATCCGCCGCGCGGCGTTCTTCTGCTCGGCGTGCAGGGTTGCGGCAAAAGTCTTGTCGCAAAAGCGACCGCTGCAATTTTTGGTGTGCCGCTGTTGCGTCTCGATTTCGGCGTGCTTTACAATAAATATTACGGCGAGACGGAACGCAATTTGCGCAAAGCATTTGAAACCGCCGAAGTCATGTCGCCATGCGTTTTGTGGATGGACGAAATCGAAAAAGGCGTGGCAGTGCAAACGGACGATGACGGTTTGTCGCGCCGGATGCTTGGCACATTTCTGACATGGATGTCCGAACGCAAAAAACCGGTCTTTGTCGTCGCCACCGCGAATGACATTGTGCGCCTGCCGCCAGAACTTGTCCGCAAAGGACGTTTCGACGAAATTTTTTTCGTGGATTTGCCCTCGCCGCAAAATCGCCGCGGCATTTTGCGGATTCATTTGTTCAAACGTTCGCTCGACCCGGCGCAATTTGATTTAGAAGCATTAGTTGAAGCAACCAAAGGATTTTCCGGCTCGGAAATCGAGCAGGCCATCGTGTCCGCGATGTATACGGCGCGGGCGCAAAAGCACACGTTGACGCAGCAGAATTTGATTGCAGAAATTCAGCAAACGCGACCGCTCTCGGTCGTCATGGCTGAAAAAGTTCAGGAAACGCGGGACTGGGCGTCAAGCCGGACCGTCCCGTGCGATTGAAATTACCGATGAAACAAATCTTTAACTTTTGAAAAAAAGCCGGGCGAACGCAGGTGGTTGATGTATTCTGCCCACGAATTTTCCGTTCCGAATTTTCTTTCAACGCGCTGTTCTTCGCCGCGCATCAATTCCAAAATCTGATCGTCTTCATCTTTGTCGAGCCAGAAGCCGTGTTCGGGACAGCAATTGAGTTGCAAATCAAAGAACCGATAGTCAAATCGTTTTAGCGGCGCGGAACAAACAGGGCATTTAAGTTCAGATTCTTCCGTGGCGAGATAAAGTGAACCCTTGTTGGCTTCATTTGAAAAAGCTTCGTTCTCCAGTTCATCCAGTTCGGCTGGCGTCAACCACATTCCCTGGCAGCTTGGACAGGCTTCGACTTGCACGCCGCGGTCGTTTCGGGTTTGAAGATCAACACTGCACTTTGGACATTTCATTATTGGCAAATGATATTTGCAAAATTTGATTTTTACAACGTCATTCACCGTGCAAAAATTTGCCGGATGACGTCTTCAATCGGCACTTCCTGAATGTCAATGTCGCTCACGGGCAAATCGTCGAGCAACGATTTGCAAACAGAAATCACGCGATCACGTTTGACTTTGAACTTGATCGCTTCGGAAGTTTTTTCAACCGCTTCGCCGTAACGCGCCAGATTTTCGGTTGAAATTTCATTTATTTTTTCACATTGAATCGTGACGAGTTTGAAATCGGCGAAACGGTCCACAATCTCGCTCAACTTGCCGTCGAAGAAAATTTTTCCGTGGTCAATGATGATGACGCGCTCGCACAGTTCCTGAATGTCGGCCATGTAATGGCTCGTGAGCAGAATCGTTGTTTTTTGCTCGGCATTGTGGCGGCGGATGAAATCACGAACGGTTTTTTGCGAAGTCACGTCGAGGCCGATGGTCGGCTCATCGAGAAACAAGACTTTCGGCTGGTGCAGCAGCGACGCGATGAGTTCCATTTTCATGCGCTCGCCGAGCGAAAGTTCGCGGACGCTGACATTCAATTTGTCTTTAACATTGAGCAGTTCGGTCATTTCGCCGACGGTCTGCTCGAAGCGGTCTTTTGAAATGCCGTAAATTTTTGCGTTCAGTTCCAGCGATTCGCGCGCAGGCAAATCCCACCACAATTGATTTTTCTGGCCGAGCACGAGCGCGAACTGACGGCGATAGCCGTCGTCGCGTTCCCACGGCGTGTAGCCGAGAACTTTTGCCGCGCCACTTGTCGGATAAAGCAACCCGGCGAGCATTTTCAAAGTCGTGGTTTTACCCGCGCCGTTCGGGCCGAGAAAACCGACGAGTTCGCCGGGTTCAATCTTGAAGCTGACTTCGCTGACGGCGACGGTCTGTTCGTATTGGCGGCGAAAAAGTCCTTTGACCGCGCCGGAAAATCCCGGCTGCTTTTTGTAAGTGCGAAACGCTTTTGTAAGATTGTTGACTTCAATGACCGGCATAATTAGCCGCAAAAAAACACAAAAGGCACAGAAAGGGAAAATTTATTTTGCGCTTTTGCGAGAATTATCGCATCAACTGCTTTTCGAGATAGTGAACAACTTGCCGGACGTTGGCGTCCACTTCCATGCGGTCTTTGACGAGGCGGCAGGCGTGAAGCACGGTGCCATGGTCGCGTCCGCCGTAGGCTTCGCCGATGGTGTTGAGCGAACTTTCGGTCATCTGACGCGAAAGGTACATGGCGATCTGGCGCGGGAAGGCGATGTTTTCGGGACGGCGTTTGCTGGTCATGTCGGCAAGGCGGATGTCGAAATGCTCGGCGACTTTTTTCTGGATGACTTCGATGCTGATGGAAAAACGGCCTTCTTCGTGAAGAATTTCGCGCAGCAAACCTTCGATGACTTCGATGCTCAATTTTTTGCCGGTGAGCGAGGCGTAGGAAGCGACGCGGATGAGCGCGCCTTCGAGGCGGCGAACGTTCGTGCGAATGCGGTTGGCGAGAAAATCCAGAACGTCTTCCGGCAGCACTGCGCCCATGGACTGGGCTTTTTTATTCAGAATGGCGCGGCGCATTTCGATGTCCGGCGGTTGCAAATCTGTTACCAAACCCCATTCAAAGCGCGAAACCAAACGATGTTCCAGTCCCTGAATTTCGCTGGCCGGACGGTCGCAGGTTAGGACGATTTGTTTGTGCGCCTCGTGCAACGCATTGAATGTGTGGAAAAATTCCTCCTGAATCCGCTCTTTGCCAGCCAAAAATTGGATGTCGTCAATCAACAAAACGTCCGTCTGACGGTATTTTTTGCGAAACTTGGCAAGCGAACTGTTTTGGATCGCATCAATATATTCGTTGGTGAATTTTTCGGACGAAACGTAAGCGACGCGCGCGCCTTTTTTGTTGGCGCTGACGTGCTGCCCAATGGCATGAAGCAAATGCGTTTTGCCCAGACCGACACCGCCGTAAAGAAAAAGCGGATTGTAAGATTTGCCGGGCGCTTGGGCGACGGCGAGCGCGGCGGCGTAGGCAAAATTGTTATTATTGCCGACTACGAATGATTCGAAGGTGTTCTTGGGATTAAAATGCAATTCGCCATTGTGTGGAATACGCTCGTGAGCAACATCGGCAGCTTTCACTTTAATTGGCATCGCGCCCAAATTTGTGATGGGGACAGCCGAGGCGTTTCCAGGTGTCGGCTTGAATTTGACTTGCAACTGGCGACCCGACGCCGCTGCAAAAGCTTTTTGCAACAGGCCGAGATAATTGTCCTTGAGCCAAACCTCGCAAAATTCATTTGGCGCTTCTAAAACGGCGTGGCTATTGTCAATGGCGCTCGCCCGCAACGGGGCGAACCACATGTTGTAAGTATCGGCATTCATGCTGGAGCGAAGATGCTCCTGCGCCGCACTCCAAATTTTTTCAATTGAAAGTTCCATTCAAACCCCTGCAATAAATTCGCTTTTATTCACCTGTCCTCAAAATCAACTTTTTGCGCCCGATCTTTGCCGGTTCTATTTTCGCACAAAACAACCAGTTAAACAAATCTGTCCTCAACACCAGTTCGTTCTAAAATAAAATTCGCTATTATAATAAATCAAACTTTTGATTTACAACGAGTTGCAAAAAAACAAATCAAATCGCGATTCCTGATTACGGTGAAACATTGAAACATCCCGAACAACTCCGACTGGTGCGAATGTTTTTATCAAATGATTTGGAAATTTCGAGGACAACATATTAACTTTTATTCACGAGTTATTCACATACGCAATTTCGCAGCTAAACCCATAAATTTTTTGTCCTTCATTTTTTCTTTGCATACTTTCATGCCAAAAAACCTCCTACTAAGATGTTCCCAAATGGTCATGGTTTGAAAATATACAACTTACTTTTGAACTCACAAGTTAATTCTAAAATCATGATGAAAAAGCATGAAATCTCGCAATTCCAAACAAAAAAACGTAAGCACACTAATAAAAGCGACATATGTATTTTATTAAAACTAATATGTTAAAACTCTATTTGACATAAATAAGAAATTATGATTTACTTTTGAGGCATGGGGGCAATTGTTAAATTTGCTTGTATAATGATCTTTGAATTTTTGTAAACTTTCGATTTGTGTTCTGGTACAGGCACAAGTTGGAGTTCTCCGTAATCCTACGTTGTACTCATTCGAAAATTCCCCGGGTCTCTCGGCCACCCTCTGGCTGCTTGACCCGGTTTTTTTATCCCCTGTTTCAATTCAAACCAAGTTCGCGCGTTCGTTGACACTCAATTTTCCGGCTGTTAACGTTCGCGTTCCTAAAAATGGCGACGGACTACAAAAATACGCTCAATCTGCCGCACACCGACTTTCCCATGAAAGCCGATCTGATTGCGCGCGAGCCCGGGCGTTTGCAAAAATGGGAATCAGGAAAACTTTACGATAAAATCCAGGTCGCGCGCGCGTCGTCTGAAAAATTCGTCCTGCACGACGGGCCACCGTTTGCCAACGGCGACGTTCACATCGGCACGGCGTTGAACAAAATTCTTAAAGACATCATCGTCAAATATAAAACACTTCGTAGTTTCAGCGCGCCTTACATTCCCGGCTGGGATTGTCACGGTCTGCCAATTGAATTCAAAGTCTCGCAGGAAATGCGCAAAGCTGGCGACACGACCGCCGACGCCGTGACCATTCGCAAAGCCTGCGACGCCTACGCGCGCAAGTTCATTGACATCCAGCGCACGCAATTCAAGCGCCTCGGCGTCCTTGGTGATTGGGAAAATCCCTATCTCACGCTTAATAAGGAATATGAAGCTGACGAACTGCGTTTGTTCGCAGACATTGTTGCAAAAGGTTTTGTTTATCGCGGCAAGAAGCCGGTTTACTGGAGCATTCCCTGCCGCACTGCACTTGCGGAAGCTGAAGTCGAATATCACGACCATGTCAGCCAGAGCGTGTTTGTGAAATTTCCCG